>JAITLI010000046.1 GCA_031277975.1 Azoarcus sp. | reverse complement strand
AATCCACGCCAGGCACGCGATTTCGCCAAGGCCATGGGCCATCTGGCCAAGACCGACCGCATCGATGCCCTGGCCCTGGCTGAACTGGCCCAGGTGATTTCCCGCCATCCCGAGCGGGCGCGTTTCATCAGCGCCTTGCCTACGGCGGAGCAGCAAACCATGCAGGCCCTGGTGGCCCGCCGTCGCCAACTCGTCGCCATGCGCCTCGCCGAGCAGCAGCGCTTGGCGAACAGTCATGCCGCCGCACGCAAGAGCATCGAGGCCATGATCGTTGCGATCCGCGCCCAACTCGATGAGGTCGAGGCGAAATTGACCCGGCACATCGACACCCACCACGCCGATCTTGCCCAGTTGCTCGGCAGCGTGCGCGGCATCGGCCCGGCCAGCCTGATCGCGGAAGTGCCGGAATTGGGGCGTCTGTCGCGCCGGGAAATCTCCGCCCTGATCGGTGTAGCCCCTTTCAATCGCGATTCCGGTCGTATGCGCGGCAAGCGCGCCATCTTCGGTGGGCGGGCGCAGGTCCGCCAGGGACTCTACATGGCGGCGCGGGCGGCCATTCGCTTCAATACCGTCATCAAGACGTTCTACAACCGCCTCGTCGGCGCGGGCAAACCCAAGAAGGTCGCCATCGTCGCGTGTATGCGCAAACTCCTGACCATCCTCAACACCATGGTCCGAACCGGAAAAGCCTGGGATGAAGCTCTTCATTGCTCTTGACCCGGAAGACAGTTGCTCCCTCGCTTGGTGGTGTTGTACAGGTGGCTATGACGACCGGACAGATCGCGCGTTACCAAACAAATCAAAAACTCGTGACAGGCATGAAGTTTCACTCTTGACTGAAATTTCAGAATGGCGCACGATCCGTCGCCATGGAACTCACACCGATCACCGAGCGATTCATCCTGCACTGGGGCGAAATGGGCGCGCGCTGGGGCGTCAACCGCAGCGTGGCGCAGATCCACGCCTTGCTCTATCTCGCCGGACGCCCGTTGGCGGCGGACGAGATCGCGGAGACGCTCTCGGTGGCGCGCTCCAACGTCAGCATGAGCCTCAAGGAGCTTCTGTCGTGGCGGCTGGTGAGGATCAGCCACGTCATGGGCGACCGGCGCGACCATTTCGAGACCTCAGGCGATGTCTGGGAATTGTTCAAGCTGATCGTCGAAGGTCGCAAGCAGCGCGAAATCGAACCGACGCTCGCGGTGCTCGGCGACATTCTCGCCCAGCCCGATTTCGCCCGGGAGACGCCAGCGGCGCAGCAACGCATCCGGGACACGCGCGAATTCATCCATACGCTCACCGTCTGGGCCGACGAGATGCTGCGGCAGGAGCCGGAAACCCTGATGAAAATCCTCAAGATGGGCGCGAAAGTGCGCAAGTTTGTACGGGGGAGCAAGGAAGGAAAATGAAGTAGCGGCGGTGGAGTTCCGGCTCCGCCTCCTTTCACGCGGCTTGCCCGCTTTTTTTGAGCGCACAAGTTTCACTTTTTACTGAAATTACGAACAGAGAGGACAGGTACCATGGATAGCGACATCTACCCGCTGGAATTCCTCTACGACGGCAACTGCGCCATCTGCCGTTGCGACGTGGCGAACCTGCGCCGCCGCGACCGGCAGTGGCGGCTGCGTTTCATCGACATCGCCGACCCGGCGTTCGATCCCGCCCCCTATGGACGCGAGCGCGAAGCCATGCTCGCCCGCATCACCGCGCGCCGCGCCGACGGCCTCATCGTCGAAGGGCCGGAAGTCTTCCGGCTGGCGCTCGCGGCGATTGGCCTCGGCTGGATCGCCGCGCCCACGCGCCTGCCCGTGCTGGCGCAAATCACCGAACTGGCCTATGCCTGCTTCGCCCGCCGCCGCACGCGGCTGTCGAAGCGTTTCGGCGGCATTTTCCGGCGGATGACGCCGCCGGAGTGCGCGGATGGCGCCTGCCATGTTTCGCCGATAGACAAGCCATGAACGGAGGTTCGCCATGAATGTTCTTCTTTGCGGCGCGGACGGCTTCCTCGGACGCGCCATCCAGCGGGCGCTCGCCGCCGCCGGACACCAGGTCGCGCGCGGCGTGCGCCGCCCGCGCCTGCCCGGCGACATCGCCATCGACTACCGGCGCGACCTCGCGCCGGAAGACTGGCTTCCCCGGCTCGAAGGGATGGACGCTGTCGTCAACGCCGTCGGCATCCTGCGCGAACAGCGGGCGGACGATTTCGCGCGCATCCACCACCGCGCCCCGGCGGCCTTGTTCCGCGCCGCCGCCATGGCGGGCATCGGGAAAGCCGTGCAAATCTCCGCCCTCGGCGCGCCCGCAGCCCTGCCTTATCTCGCCAGCAAATACGCGGCGGACGCCGCCTTGCTGGAAGCCTTGCCCGACAACGCCACTGTCCTGCGCCCCGCGCTCGTCTTCGGGCAGGAGAGCGTTTCGACGCGTTTCTTCATGGCGCTGGCCAGCCTGCCCATTCTCTGCATCCCGCGCGGCGCGGGCGAATTGCGTCCCGTGCATGTGGACGACGTGGCGGCGACCGTGGCGGCTTGCCTCGCGGCTCCCGCCGCCGCCAGCCGTGTGCTCCGCCTTCCCGGCCCCCGCGCCCTGAGCTACGCGGAATGGATGGAGACCTACCGCGCCCTGATGAAACTGCCGCCCGCGCCGCGCCTGCCGGTTCCGGCCTTCCTCATGGCGGCGGCGGCGCGTTGCGCCGGGATGTGCCGCGCTTCGCTCCTGAGCTGCGACACCTGGGTCATGATGCGGCACGGCAACCGCGACGATGCCGAAGAAGCGCCCCCCTTTCCCGGCCAAACCCTGCGCGATCCCGCCGCCTTCGCGCCGCCTGAAGACGCCGGGCGTCTACGCCTCGCCGCACTCGCCGCCTGGCGGCGGCCCATGTTCATCGGCGTGCTGGCGGCCATCTGGCTCCTGACGGCCCTCGCCAGCGTCGCGCTCCATCCTGTCGCGGAAAGCCTGGCGCTCCTGCGCCCGTCGGCCTCGAAGGCGCCGCCGCCGCCACGACGCTCGCGCTCGCCGCGGCGCTCGACGCGCTCGTGGGCGTCCTGACCCTCCTTCGCCCCGGACGAAACCTCTGGCTCTTCCAACTCGCCCTCATCGCCGCCTACACCCTGCTGATCTGCTGGCGCCTGCCGGAATTCCTCTTTCACCCCTTCGGCCCGGTGCTCAAGAACCTGGCGATCGCGGCCATCATCATCCAGCTATACGCCGAGGAGACCGCATCATGAATACTTACCTGATCGTCAAATCACGCCCGCCGTCATCTTCCAGCCGCTCTCCGGCCTGTGGCTGATGCATCAGGGCAGCTGGTCGCTCACCACCGGCTGGGTGCCCGCCTCGCTCGCGCTCTTTTTCCTCGCCAGCGCCTGCTGGCTGCCCGTGGTCTGGCTGCAACTCAAACTGCGCGACATGGCGCGGGCCGCCCCGCTACTGGCGCTTCGCGCGCCGCTGGGAATGGCTCGGCTATCCGGCCTTCACGGCGGTAACGGTCATCTTTTTCCTGATGGTCAACAAACCGTCCTGAAACGCGGGCTATCATCTCTCGCTCCACCACGAGCAACCCGCCCATGCCCGACACCCTGCCCGAACTGACCCGCGCCGTACTTGCCTTCCGGGACGAACGCGACTGGGCGCAATTCCACGGCCTCAAGCACCTGATCGTGTCGCTCTGCCTGGAAGCGGGCGAAGCGCTGGAACTGACGCAGTGGAAAAGCGACGCCGAAGTGGAAGCCCTGCCCCGCGACCCCGCCAGCCGCGAAGCGCTCGCCGACGAATGCGCCGACGTGCTCGCCTACCTGCTCCTCGCCGCCGACAAGGCCGGCATCGACCTCGCCGCGGCGCTGCGGCGTAAGCTCGACAAGAACGCCCTCAAATACCCGGTGGAAAAAAGCCGCGGACGGCGGGAAAAATACTCCCGGCTTTGAGCGCCGGAGACAACGCTCCGGACGCCCCCGGCGAGCGCGGCAGCCTGTCGGGCATCCGCATCGCCGCCGTCAGCCCCATAGCGCCCGCGCGACTCGCCAACGCCGAAGAGTGGCATTTCGCGCCGCAGGATGACATCATGCCAAGCGCGCGGCGTCAAAGGCCATGAACGAACTTCGAGGCACACATGTTCCCTTCTTCCCTTCCCATCCGTTACATCGAACCCGTCTATCGCCCGCCGAGCGAAGCCGCGTCGCTGATCCTGCCCCTGACCGACGGCTGTTCCTGGAACCATTGCGCCTTTTGCGAGATGTACACCGCGCCGCAAAAGAAATTCCGCGCCCGCGACGAGGCGGAAGTGCTGGAAAGCATCCAGCGGCTGGGCCGGCATCCTCATGGACAGGCAGCGCGGCGGGTTTTCCTCGCCGATGGCGACGCGCTCGTCCTGCCCACCCGGCGCCTGCTGGCGGCGCTGACCGCGATCCGGGAACATCTGCCCGCCGTGCATCGGGTATCGTCCTACTGCCTGCCGCGCAATCTCCGCAAGAAAAGCGCCGCCGAACTGAAGGAACTCGCCGATGCCGGACTGAAACTCGCCTACGTTGGCGCGGAATCGGGCGACGACACGGTGCTCGCGCGCGTGGAAAAGGGCGAAACCTTCGCCAGCACGGCGGAAGCCCTGGACAAACTGCGCGACGCGGGCATCGCCCGCTCGGTGATGATCCTCAACGGCCTGGGCGGCGCGCAATACAGCGAGCCGCACGCCCGCCGCTCCGCCGATCTCGCCAACGCCGCACAGCCCGAGTTCCTGGCGACGCTGGTGGTGAGTTTTCCCAAGGGCGAACAGCGTTTCCGGACGGCGTTCCCGGAATGGACGCCGCTGGACATCCCCGGCCTGCTGACCGAAATGGAACGATTCGTCGCCCGGCTGGACTTGAAACGCACGGTTTTCCGCAGCGATCACGCCTCCAACTGGCTGTCATTGCGCGGCGATCTGCCGCGAGACAGGGAAAAACTGCTGGCGCAACTGCGCGCCGCCATTACCGCGCCGGAAGCCGCCCCTTTGCGGCCCGCGTGGGCGCGGGGACTTTGACGCGCCTCCATCAGCGCGAGGCGCGCCAATCCCCCCACCCCGTCATTGCGAGGCGCGCAGCCCCGTGGCAATCCAGTTCGTTTCATCCGGCGCGCGCAGCGCCGCTGACTGAAAAGGAAGGAAAACGCCTGTCCATGCCCGCCGCTGCTCGCGCCAGGGAATTCTGTCTGAACCCGACCCAACCCTTTTCCGTGGTATATGATTCGCGTCCATATACTCTGTCCGGATGCTCCGCGTCCGGGTTTTCCCGGGCGGAAAGTATGTCTACGCGAGTCGCGGGGAAACCTGCAGCAGCCTTGTATTTTCCTCATTCACTCGAAAGGAAAAAGCCGATGAATACTGATCTCTTGTATGAAAGGAAACCGCCATGCAATACCTAAATCCAGACCCCGCTTTCCGAAGGAACCTTGCCGCCTGCGGCTACAGGAATAGCGACGTGATCGCAGCGCTGTTTCCCGTCGGCCTCGACGGCGTTTATGGCTATGTCGACCAGAAAGGCGAATGGGTGATCCCACCGCGCTTCGACGCGGCCAATCCTTTCATGGACGATGGCACGGTTTGGGTGCGGTTCGAGTGGCGTTACGGGCGCATCGACAGGAAAGGCGGCTGGGCGCTCCAGCCCGTGTTTGAAGATATGGGTATCTTGGCGGAGAACGGTCTGGCTCGGGCCAGGGACGGCAAAGGGAAATATGGTTCCATCAACGTCAAGGGCGAGTGGATCGTTCCGCCGAAGTTCAAGGGCGTTGGGGATTTCGCCGACAACGGTCTGGCTAAGGCCGCAGTCAACAACTGGAAATGGGGGTTCATCAACGCCGAGGGCGAGTGGGTCGTTCCGCTGGGGTAGAACGCTTCCGCCGTCGATTCCGCGCCCCTGAAATGGCGGGTCGTCGCGGACACGAAGGAACTGCTGAACGCGCGGGGAGACGTGGTTCTCGTCGTCGACGAGGTCTGCGGCGTGGATGTGAGCAAGAATCCCGGTGGCGAGATCACCTGGCCGAAGAAGAGTACGGCGCAAATTTGCGAGGAAAAACAGCAATAGCCGCGCTACGAGGCCGAGGCGGAGAAGGAACGGCAGGCATGCTCGCATGTTATGCTTGTGCAATTCTCGGGCCGCACGGATCGCCACGGCGCTTCGCGCCTCGCAATGACCTCCCCTCTCGTCATTGCGAGGGCCGCAGGCCCGTGGCAATCCAGGCGGCCTTGTAGGTTGCCGGGGCGCTTCGGATGGTCAGGGCGCGCGCCTCGCAATGACGAGGCGGGGATGTCTTTTGCAATTGTCCTGGCCCGCAAACAACAGGATATGCTGGGTTTTATCGTTTATCCGCGATCTCTTCCGCCGTCACGGCGTTCGGCAGCAGTACCCACATCCTGCCTTGCTGGCGCATCTTGCCCGCTTGCGCGCCGGCTTCGGGGCCGAAGCCCCAGAAGAAGTCGGCCCGCACCGCGCCCTTGATCGCGCTGCCGGTGTCTTGCGCCATGACCAGCCGTTCGAGCGGTTTTTGCGACAGCGGCCAAGTGGCGGCGAGGAATACCGGCGCGCCGAGCGGGATGTGGGTAGGGTCGACGGCGATGCTGCGTCCGGCATGGAGCGCTACACCCAGCGCGCCGATGGGGCCGCCGTTGCCCTGCGGCAGTTCGCGGAAGAAGACGTAGCTCGGATTGCTGTTGAGCAATTCGCCAAGGCGGCGCGGATTGCGCCGCGCCCATTGGCGGATGCCTTCCATCGAGGCCCGCTCGGCGCTGAGTTCTCCTTGTTTGATCAGCCAGCGCCCGATGGAGCGGTAGGGATGGCCGTTCTGGTCGGCGTAGCCGATGCGCACCCGGCGACCGTCGGGCAGTTCGACTTGTCCCGAACCTTGCACTTGCAGGAAGAACAGGTCGATCGGATCGGCGGCCCACAGCAGTACGCGCGCGGGGAGTGTGTCCTGCCGTTCGCCCAGTTCCTCGCGTGTCCAGTAAGGGACGATTTTGTTGCCGGACAGCCGCCCGCGCAGGCGCATGGATTTGAGTTCCGGGTGCGCCCCGGCAAGGTCGATGGTCAGCATGTCGTCGGGAGGGGCGAGGATCGGCCACGGCGTGGCGGGCGAGCGCTGGCGGCTGCCGTGGATCAGCGGTTCGTAATAGCCGGTGACGAGGCCCTGTTCGCTACCGCCGCCAATGGATTGCCATGGGGTGAAGCGCTGCTCGAAGAAGCGGCGCGCTTCCCCATCCGCCAGGGGGGCGGGAAGCGCGGCGGCGGCTTCGCAGGTTTCCCGCCAGTTTTCTTGCCGGACGAGGATGGCGCACGAGGCCAGGAAGGCAGGCCATGCCGCGCCAGGGTCGTCGTCGTTCCAGCCCGGCAGCGCGTCCCACGCCGCCTTGCGCCAACGCGCGGGCGCTTTCGCCGGGGCGGTGACGGGCGGGGAAGCGGAGGAATCTTCCGGCGGGCAGGGCGGACATGCCGCCGGGCAGACGGGCGCGGAGATTGTGCCGTTGTTCGCTTCCGGCACGGTCTGGGTGCAAGCGGAAACGAGCGCCGCGGCGCAGAGCGCCAGGGCGGGGAGGACGGGGCGGCGGAGCGGGGAAATCCTGGTGAGCTGGATCATGGCGCGGTCGGGGCGGGCTGATCGGGATAAACTGGGCGGCTTCGATTTTCAATCCGGTATTGCAGTATAACGGCGGGCGCGCGGCGCTCGCCTGGGGAGCGCGCGATGTGGGTGGCTTTTTTCGAGATTGGCATCGTCCTGGCGCTGGTGCTGGCCGTATTGTGGGTGTTGCGGCCGCATAGGGGAACGCGGGGGCGCGGCGGCATGGATATGGACGGCGGATGGGATGGCGATGGCGGTAGGGGCGATTGAACTGGAGGCACTGCTCGCGCGCGCCGAACGGATACTGGCGCGGCTGGAGGCGGTGTTGCCCGGTCCGGCGCGCGCGCCCGATTGGGAGGCCGCGCATGCCTTTTTGTGGCGGCGGCGCCACGGACGGGCGAATTTGCAGGCGGTCACGGCGCTTTCGCGCATCCGCCTGCGGGATTTGCGGGACATCGACGCGCAGAAGGCGCGCGTCGACCGCAATACGCGGCAGTTCCTCGCCGGACGGCGCGCCAACAATGTTTTGCTGACGGGCGCGCGCGGGTCGGGCAAGTCCTCGCTGGTCAAGGCTTTGCTCAATGAATACGCGGACAGGGGGTTGCGCGTGATCGAAGTCGACAAGGGCGATCTCGTCGACTTGCCGGAGATCATGGAACTGCTAGCCGGACGGCCCGAGCGGTTCATCATTTTCTGCGACGATCTTTCTTTCGAGGAAGGCGAGGCGGGCTACAAGGCGCTCAAGAGCGCGCTCGACGGTTCGATGTCCGGCATGGCGGACAACGTGCTGCTCTACGCGACATCCAACCGCCGCCACCTGATGCCGGAATACCACGACGAGAACATGCCGGTGCGCCACGCCGGCGGCGAAATCCATCCCGGCGAGGCGGTGGAAGAGAAAGTCTCGCTTTCCGAGCGTTTCGGGCTGTGGTTGTCTTTCTATCCGTTCGGGCAGGACGAGTACCTCGATATTGCCGCTCATTGGCTGGAGATGTTCGGAGCGCCGCCGGCGCGCATCGCCGCCGCGCGCCAGGAGGCCCTGCAATGGGCGCTGATGCGCGGTTCGCGTTCGGGGCGGGTGGCGTGGCAGTTCGCGCGCGATTACGCCGGGCGCCTCGATGACAGCGAGGACGGCGGGGACGGCGAAGGCGCGGATCCGGATCGGCCATGAGCCGCAAAACCGTCGATGTCGCCGCCGGAGTCATCGTGCGTGGCGATGGCCGCTTCTTGCTCGGCCAGCGCGCGCCGGGCACGTTCTACCCGGGCTATTGGGAGTTCCCCGGCGGCAAGGTCGAAACGGGCGAGTCGCCCGCGCAGGCGCTGTGCCGCGAACTGGCCGAGGAACTGGGCATTTTCGTCGATGGTTTTCATCCATGGCTCGTGCGCGTGCACGAATATGAACATGCGCGCGTCCGGCTGCATTTTTTCGAGGTCACGCATTGGCGGGGCGCCGTCCGCGATCATGTCCATCGCGCCCTGGCGTGGGTCGCGCCCGGCGGTGAAAGCCCCGCGCCGATGCTGCCGGCCAACGGCCCCATTCTCAAGGCGTTGGCGCTGCCCCGGCGCATGGGGATCACCCATGCCTCCGCCATCGGCGTCGAGGCGCAGCTTGCCGCGCTCGCTCGCGCGCTGGCGGCGGGTCTGCGCCTGATCCAGATCCGCGAGGCCGGGCTGTCCGCGCGCCAGCGGCATGCGTTCGCAGCCGAAACCGCGCGCCGCGCGCATGCGGCGGGCGCGCTCGTCCTGGTCAACGGCGACACGGAATTGGCGCGTGCGACCGGTGCCGACGGTTTGCACCTGCCAGCGCTTCATTTGGCGGAATGCGCTGCGCGCCCCGATTTCCCGTGGGTTGGCGCATCCTGCCACACGCGCGCCGAACTCGAACACGCCGCTTCGCTGGGGCTGGATTACGCCCTGCTCGGCGCGGTGAAAGATACGTCGACGCATCCCGGCGGCGCGCCCCTGGGATGGGAAGGTTTCGCGGCCCTGAGCGCGGATCCGGCGCTGCCGGTCTTTGCCCTTGGCGGACTCGATATGAACATGGACGGCGGCGATATGGATTGCGCGCGCACGGCGGGGGCGCATGGCATCGCCGCCATCAGGAGCGCATGGGGCGAATAAACGACAGCGGCGCTCAGGATGTTTAGTTCCGTCCGATTGCATCCCGATCCGAAGCGGGTGTTTCTCGTGATCGGCAGCCTATGCGCTATGGCGCATCCAAAAAATCGGTGGGAGAATTAAACTCTATGATGAAGTCCTTACGATGCTACCCGATGCAACGAAATACAATCCAGACCCTGAATACTTGCGCGAACTGATAGCCCGTACAGGACTGTCGCAACGCGAGTGCGCCCGCCGCATCGGTATCAGTGACCGCAATATGCGCGCGCACATCACGCGGGCAGGCAAGCTTTCACCCGCTCCGTATCCAGTGCAGTTCGCACTGGAAAGCCTTGCCGACGCCATGGGTAGGGGAGATGCTACGCCCGATCCGCCGTGCGGCGTGGATTGACTCCTGAGCAAGCACGGAAAACGGCGACCATTGGTCACCGTTTTTTATGCCGGATTATCACCCAAGGGCGTTAGCCCACATCCGGGCAGGGGCGGCGGCTGCCGCAGGATTTCCATCAGGCCGGAAGCCGCCTCGACGAGCAACTACCGGCAACGGCATTATCCCGCCCCGCCCCCGGGCGCGTCCCCCCGAAGTCGCCGCCGCGCTGAATCCAGCGTTCCCCCCGAAGCGTTTCGCGTGTTCCGGCCGCCGCCCGCCGCGCATCATCGCGGCATGAACACATCACCCCTCCAGCCGCGGCGCGCCTGCGGCA
>JAITLI010000197.1 GCA_031277975.1 Azoarcus sp. | reverse complement strand
CGCAATTGATCGTATTCGGAGGACTCCACCGGATACAGTCCGGCAAAAACCTGCGGTTTGATTTCCTTGAAGCCCGGCAGGGGTTCGGCGGCCGGGCGCGCCGCCAGCGTCAAAGTGTCACCCACCCGCGCCGCTTCCAGTTCCTTGATGCCGGCGATGACGAAACCGACCTCGCCCGCAGCGAGTTGTTCGCGTCCGAGGGCGCGCGGCGTAAACACACCGAGTTGGTCGCATGGATACTGCGCTCCCGTCGACATCAACAGGATGCGATCCTTCACCCGCAGCACGCCATCGACCACCCTGACCAGCATGACGACACCGACATAGTTGTCGAACCACGAGTCGATGATCAGCGCTTTCAGCGGGCCGTCCAGCTTGCCTTCGGGCGGCGGAACGCGGGCGACGATGGCTTCCAGCACTTCGTCGACGCCGAGGCCAGTCTTGGCCGAGCACACCACCGCCTGCGAGGCGTCGACGCCGATGACATCCTCGATTTCGGCCCGCGCGTTATCGGGATCGGCTGCGGGCAGGTCGATCTTGTTGAGCACCGGCACCACTTCCACGCCAAGATCGAGCGCAGTGTAACAATTGGCCACCGTCTGCGCTTCGACGCCCTGCGAAGCATCCACCACCAGCAAGGCGCCCTCGCAGGCCGACAGCGAACGACTGACCTCGTAGGAAAAGTCGACGTGTCCTGGCGTGTCGATCAGGTTGAGATTGTAAGTCTGCCCATCCCTAGCGCGGTATCGCAAGGCCGCCGTCTGCGCCTTGATCGTGATACCGCGCTCGCGCTCGATGTCCATCGAGTCGAGCACCTGTTCTTCCATCTCGCGTTCCGACAATCCTCCGCACAAATGGATGATGCGGTCGGCGAGCGTGGATTTGCCGTGGTCTATATGGGCAATGATGGAAAAGTTGCGAATATGTTGCATGCGTGAAGCCGGGCGTCTGCCGCACTCCGGCGAGGCGGATCGAATGGACAAAGTATCCGATTCTAGCGGAAAGCCTCGCAGCAGGCATCCACCGCGATGGGATCAAGCCTGTAATGGCAGATCTCCACGCCGTCGGCAAGCAATACCGGCACCAGTTCGCCCCAGCGCGCTTCCAGCGCCGGATCCTCGTCGACGTCGAGCACTTCCATCCGCCAGCCATGCCGGACCGCGATCGGCTCCAGCGCCGCAACCATGTCGTGGCACAGATGACACCATTGCCGGCCCAGGACGGTAAACATGCGCGAACTCACGCACGCCGCCCCGGACACCCGGCGGCATCTCCGGCATCCCGTTCGATACGCAGCCGCCAAGTGGGCGCGCCGCCCCGGCGCGCATGCCAGCGGAGGATGCCCGCCGTGATTGCCGCTCCACTTGCCACGCCCACGCCCGCAACAAGGTCGCCCCATCCGGGCGGCGCCAGCCAGACACCCAGCGCGGCCCCGGCCAATATCATCGCCGTGCCCAGGCCATAGCTCGCCAACGCCGCCCGCAATGGCACGGTATCATCGGCCACGAGCCTGATCCGTTCTCCCGCCCCCAGCCCGAACGGGTCATCGAGTGCGAATATCCGCCCATGGCCTTTGAATATTTCCGTGAAACGTGGCGCATGGCAGCCGCCCGGCTCATCGCAATGCCCGCAACCTCCCTGCTGTTCGAGCAGGCGCGCCCATATTTTTCCATCCCCAGCGCGCACCACCACCGCCATGGCTTCGATCATTCGCGGGCGACCTCGATCGTCTCGGCCAAGCGCTGCACGGCGCGCGCGGGAACCTCACCCAGAACCGTGATGCGCTGCCCATCGGCGATGCGCTCGAAAGCATTGACCGCACCGCCTCCCGAAGAAAAGCCGCGTCCCTTGGGAAGCCCGTCCCCGCTTTCTCCTTCCAGCGGTTCGATGAAAACCGAAATCGCCGCCAGCCCGTCGCTGAACAACATATGTACCGTCTTGTTGCGGCGCTGATGTGTGGACATCAGCACGAACCCTGGCAATGGTTCCTTCAGCCGCCAACGATTCTTCGTTGTTTCCGTATCGTCGCTCCTGGCATCGACCACGCGCCAATCCTCGCCGGGCTTCACCTGCGCCTGAAGCAACTCGTCGCCGATTTCGCCGCCGATGTGCACATCGTTGAACGTGAATTGCTCGACCACTTCATTCCCGTCGATCACCTGCGACTTGAGCAACAGCCCGCTTTGCGCCTCGGCCCACAGCACATGGCCGAAGCGCAGACTGTCCCGGGGAGAAAGCACCACTTTCCGGGCTTCATGCCCGGCGACGCGATCGGTCTCGCCCTTGCTTATGTCATAGGTGTCGACCAATTTGGCATAGTTGCGCGGCAGCCTGCCCGGAAAGCCTTCCCCGGCATCGACACGGCTGACGATCATGGTGCGCTGCTTGGGCAACAGGCAGTGCACTTCGTTGCCTTGCCGAATGACTTCGCGCGGACTGCCATCGAGCACTTCCAGGCGTTCACTTTCATCGCCGTCGGCAAAGCGGTGCACGATGCGCGAGGTTTCGGAAATCCGGCCAACCTGATAACTGAAAGTACCAACATAGTTCAGACGCTGGCTGGCTCCGGCAATGCGTTCGAGCCATGCCGCAGCCGGTTCCGGCGCAGGGACGGCGGCCTCATCGGCGAGGCTGGCGAGCGGCCGGGCGCACAGCGCGCACAGCCCGAAGGCCAGCCATGATTTCATCCGCGCCATCGGCCCTTATTCCTCCGCTTGAGCCGATACAGTTCGCACGTATTGCACCGCGGCCGGCACCGGCCCGCCGCCGCTCATCGCCTGGTGCGCGGCCAGATAATCGCGGCGAGCGACCCCCGTTGCACGAGGAGGGGCGGAATCGACAACGACGCCGGAAGCGGTATCGACGGCGGCGGCGCTATCCGGCGACGGGGACAGCACCACCATCGTTGGCCGTTCTTCGCCCGACAAGGCCGCAACGACTCCGCCCACCGCCAGCACGCCCATGACCGAAGCCGCCACCGGCAACAAGCGATGACGCAGGAGGCGGCGCGCGCGCTTGTCTTCCGCACGCCGCGGAGCAAGCACGGTGGGTTCGCCGTCGAGCCGGGACATCACCCGCGCGACAAAGCCCTCCATGCCCGGCTGCGCGCCACTCCGAACCACATCGCCAAGCAGACAGTAAGCATCCCACGTCCCGCGCAGCGCCGCATCACGCCGGATGCGCTCGAACAGCATGCGACTTGTCTCTTCATCGGCATCACCATCGAACATCGCCGAAAGTTTCTCTTTCATTTCAGCCTCTCATCTATCTTTATCCGCCAATCCGGCAAAAACACAACTCTCACCAGCGCTCGTCCGCGCGCGTGCCCAAGAGCGGGCGCAGCCGGGCGGCGATCGCCTCGCGGGCGCGAAAGATCCGCGAGCGCACCGTACCGATCGGGCACCCCATGGCGCTGGCAATATCCTCGTAGCTCAGACCTTCCAGCTCGCGCAAAGTGATGGCTTCGCGTAGCTCGGCTGGCAAATCGGCCATCGCCTCATCCACCGTCCGCGCGATCTGGCGGGTCATCAACTGCCGCTCGGGCGTATCGAGATCGCGCAACCGCTCCCCCCCATCGATGCTTTCCGCCTCGGAAGAATCCAGCCCGGACGACGCCGACACCCGCCTTCCCTGGGCGGCGAGGTAGTTTTTCGCGGTATTGATACCGATCCGGTACAACCACGTGTAAAAAGCACTCTCTCCACGAAACGACCCCAAAGCGCGATAAGCCTTGATGAAGGTTTCCTGGGCCAGATCCTCGACCTCAGCCGGATCGCGCACCAAACGTGCAAGCAGCCGGTAAAGCTTGCGCTGATACTTCGACACCAACAAACCGAACGCCTGCTTGTCTCCGCCCTGAATACGCTCCACCAACTGCTGATCGATTTCACGATCACTCATCAGTTTCCGTTACTCGCCATTTCCAAACCAAGGCCGTCAGTATAAGCGAGCGTCCGGCGCCGCAGCACAAAATCTGTTTCCGTCTCAATCGAATCATAGTCACACAGACAGTGGGGGCATTATTTAGTTCATTGCATGCTATACGGTTTATACCATGGAGCGGCGCGCGTGCTATATTTTGCGCTTCTCCATCGTCCGGCCCATTCATCATGTCCAGCCAGCATCAATACGATGTCCTGATCCTCGGCAGCGGCGCGGCGGGGCAATCGATCGCCCTGTTCCTGGCCAGCCGCCTGCGGGTCGCGCTCGTGACCAAGCGCGGACTCGCCGACAGCGCCAGCTCGCTCGCGCAGGGCGGCATCGCCGCGGTGCTCGACACCGCCGACAGCGTCGAAGCCCATATCCGCGACACCTTGACCGCCGGAGCCGGCTTGTGCGATCCGCTGGTGACCCGTTTCGTCGTGGAGCACAGCCGCGGGGCCATCGCCTGGCTGATCGGGCGCGGCGTCCCCTTCACCCGCGAGGACGACTCGGAACTGGGTTTCCACCTCACCCGCGAAGGCGGACATTCGCACCGGCGCATCATCCACGCCGCCGACGCCACCGGCGCGGCGGTGCAGACCACCCTCAGCGAAGCGGTGCTGTCACATCCGAACATCGACATCCACGAGCGCCACATCGCCATCGACCTCATTCCCGGCGAACGGATCGGACAACCCGAACGCGGCTGCATCGGCGCCTACGCGCTCGACATCGAAAACGACCGGGTCGTCACTTTCAGCGCGCGCAGCACCGTACTGGCCACGGGCGGCGCGGGCAAGGTTTACCTCTTCACCACCAACCCGGACATCGCCACCGGCGATGGCGTGGCGATGGCCTGGCGGGCAGGCTGCCGGGTGCGCAACATGGAATTCATCCAGTTCCATCCCACCTGCCTCTACCACCCGCGCGCCAAATCCTTCCTGATTTCCGAGGCGGTGCGGGGCGAGGGCGGCCTGCTGAAACTGCCCGACGGTACACGTTTCATGCCCGCGCACGACGCCCGCGCCGAACTCGCCCCACGGGACATCGTCGCCCGCGCCATCGACTTCGAGATGAAAAAACACGGCCTCGACTGCGTGTATCTCGACATCAGCCACAAAGCGGCGGACTGGCTGCGCGGCCACTTCCCCAATATCCACGCGCACTGCCTCGAACTTGGCATCGACATCACCCGCGAACCCATTCCGGTGGTGCCGGCGGCGCACTACTCATGCGGCGGCATCGTCACCGATCTCGCCGCGCGCACCGACGTCCCCAACCTCTACGCTATCGGCGAAGCGGCGGGAACCGGCCTGCACGGCGCCAACCGGCTGGCCTCCAACTCACTGCTCGAATGCCTGGTGTTTGGCGAAGCGGCGGCGCGGGACATCCTCTCCCACCCAGGTCCGCCGCCGCCCATGCCGCCGCCCTGGGACGAGAGCCGGGTGGGCGACGCCGACGAAGAAATCGTGCTCGCCCACAACTGGGCCGAATTGCGCCAGGCAATGTGGGACTACGTTGGCATCGTGCGCACCAACAGGCGCCTGCGACGCGCCCGCAACCGCATCCGCCTTCTCGCCCGCGAAATCGACGAGTTCTACTCGCACTTCCGCGTCTCCAACGACCTCATCGAACTGCGCAACCTCGTCGTCACCGCCGGACTGATCGTGGACTGCGCGCTCCGCCGCCGCGAAAGCCGCGGCCTGCACTACTCGCGCGACTACCCTGCCACCTTGCCGAAAGCGCGCGATACCGTACTGCGCCCACCGCGCTTCAAGTCCGGAGACTGACATCTCGCGGGAGCAAGGCTTGTTCGCAGGACAATCGCGCTTACCCTTTTCCCCGGGCGAAAGAAATCCGGCTACAGCCTCGCGAAGCCTGCCGAGACGGCGAAAACTCAAGGACTGGGACTCGCCCCCGTAGCGCGCGGGCGCGGGAGGCGGTTCGGACGTGAAGCGCCTTTCAGTGCTTTTGCCGTCCCCGTTCGGCACGGGCTTTTTCGATCAGGGCGGCGATTTCGGTATTGCCATTGGCGCGCGCCCATTGCCCGGCGTCCTGATCCTGGTCGTTGCGGCGGTCGAGCGCGATGGGGGTTTGCAACAGACGGCGCACCACGCCGATGTGGCCGTTGCGCGCGGCGAGCATGAGCGCGTCGGACTGGTTGGGCGTCAGGGCGTTGACGTCCGCCCCCGCGGCGAGCAGCCGTTCGAGGATGGCGAGCCGGCCTTCAAAGGCGGCGTAGTGCAGCGCCGTCCACCCGTCGTTGTCGACTTTCGCACCTTTGGCGAGCAGCAAGTCGACCAGCTTGTCGTTACCTTGCAGGGCCGCCAGCATCAAGGCCGAGTCGCCGTTGCGGTTGCGGTAATCCAGCCGTGGCTGGCGGCGCAGCAGGATATCCGCAATATTGGCCTTGCCTTCGCGGGCGGCAAGCATGAGCAAGGTATTGCCGGACGCATCCACGGTATTGGGATCGAGGCCGCCGTCGAGGAGTTTGATGAGCGCCCGGGCGTTGCCGTTGCGGGCGGCGGCAACCGCCTCGTCATGGTCTCCGGCGGCGGCGGGCGCGCCCGCGGCGAGCGCGGCAGTGCAGAGGAAGGCGGCAAGCGCGGCGCGGGCCTTGCCCGCCATGGAATGACGAGAAGTTTCAGGCGGGATGGACATGATGGGCATGACGGAACAGACGAAAGAAGTTTTCGGTCGTCGCCTGCGCGACGGTCTCCGGCGATATGCCGCGCAAGGCGGCGATCGCCTCGGCGACGTGCACCACCCACGCCGGTTCGTTGATTTTGCCACGATGCGGCACGGGAGCGAGATAAGGTGAATCGGTTTCGATCAACAGGCGGTCGAGCGGCGCCCAAGCGGCGATTTCCTTGAGCGCCGCGGCATTTCTGAAGGTGACGATACCGGAGAAGGAAATATGGAATCCGAGCGCCAGCGCGGCCTCGGCCACTTCGCGCGATTCGGTGAAGCAGTGCATGACGCCGCCGCACGCGTCGGCATCCTCTTCCCGCAGGATGCGCATCGTATCGGCGGCGGCGGCGCGCGTGTGGACGATGAGCGGTTTGCCGCAGGCTTTCGCCGCGCGGATGTGGGTGCGGAAACGTTCGCGCTGCCAGGCGGGCGCGTCCTTGTGCCAATGGTAGTCGAGGCCGGTTTCGCCAATCGCCACGACCCCGGGATCGTCGGCGAGCGCGCACAACCTCGCAACGTCAGGCTCCTCGCAGCCGGTGTTGTCCGGATGCACACCGACCGAGGCCCAGAATCCGGGATGGCGCGCCACGAAGGCGCGCAGGCGCGGGAAGTCTTCCAGCCGCACGCTGGCGCACAGCGCGTGCCCGACGCCGGCGGCCTTCATCGCAGCCAACACCTCGGCCTCGCGCGCGGCCAGCTCCGGAAAGTCGGCGTGGCAATGGGAGTCGACGAGCATCAGGGAACGCGCATCAAAGTGTGTGCGTGGGGCGGTTGGAGCCGAGATGGCCCGCGAGGATTTGCTCGATCTTGGTGCGCAACATCTTGCCCGTCTCGTCGGCGGTGAACTCCACCCCCACGCCCTGCGCCTTGCTGCGCTGCGCGCCGGCGGGCGTGATCCAGACCACCTTGCCCGCGACCGGGTATTTGGCCGGATCGTCCATCAATTGCATCATCAGGAACACTTCGTCGCCGAGCGTATAGTGTTTGATCGTAGGCAGGAAAATGCCGCCATTGATCAGGTACGGCATATAGGCGGCATAAAGCGCGGATTTCGAATTGATGTTCAACGACAGCACGCTCGGGCGCGTCGGACGGGGTTGCGGCGTCTCGCTCAAGAGCGGCCTCCTTTTATCATGCGCGCGTAGCGCATCAACATATCCTCTATGAACAGGCGCAAGTTGAGCGGATGCGCCGCCGCCTTGCGGATACTGAGGAATTCATTGTAGCAGTTACTGGCCGCGGCCACGCTCATACGGGCGGAGAGCGCCGCGAGACGTTCGGCCTGCGCCGGAAAATAGCGTACCCGCCCTCCCAGCCGCAGCGCGGCGAGATCGCTCACCCAGCGCTGCATCCAGTCGACCAGCATCACCAGTCCAAAACCGGCGGCGAGCGCGGCCTTGTCTTTCTTGAGCCAGGCTTCCCACTGCCCGGCCAGCCGCAACGGGTCGATCCCGTCCGCCCCCAGATCGCTCGTGAAACGCGCGAGCAGCGCTTGCGCGCCCTGCCCCGCCAGACGCCGCGCCGCCAGCGGCATGCCGCCGCACAGCGCCAGCAGACCGGCGCAGACGCGCCCTCCGCTTTCTTCCCCGCCCTGCCCTTCCCGCCAGCGCCGCAGCAGACCGGCATCGGGGCGCGGCACGTTCCACTGCTGGCAGCGGCTGCGGATAGTCGGCAACAGCTTGCGCGGCGCGGACGACACCAGCAGGAAAATACAGCCCTCCGGCGGCTCTTCGAGCAGCTTCAGGAGCGCATTGGCGGTAAAGGGATTCATGGCCTCGGCCGGATCGACGATCACCGCGCGCCGTCCGCCGCGATGTGCGGTCACCGTCAAAGCATCCTGCACCGCACGCACTTGGCCGATGACGATCTGTGTGGATTTCGCCTTGCCCTCGCCTCCTCCGGCCTCGCCGTCCGCGGAAGTTTCACCCCCGGCGCCAGTCCGTTCCTCTTCGCTTTCCGGCGTCAAGCGGCGCAGATCGGGATGGTTCCCCCCCAGCCGCCACAGGCAGGAAGGGCAATGCCCGCATGCCTGCCCATCGGGCGCGGGCGCTTCGCAAAGCAGCCGCGCCGCCAGCGCCTCGGCCAGATCGCGCTTGCCGAGACCGGGCATGCCGGTCATGAGGAGCGCGTGCGGCAAGCGTTCGCCGAGCGCGAGCAATTGCGACCACAAAGGTTCGAGCCAGACATGTATCACGCCCATGCCCTCCCGTCGAGCGCGGCGACGATTTCGGCGGCGATGAGACCCGCGTCCCGCGTGGCGTCGATGATCCGGAAACGCTCCGGCTCGCGCCGCGCCCGCGCCAGATAGGCGGCCCGCACGCGCTCGAAGAAATCGCGGCGCTCGCGCTCGAAACGATCGGGAACGCCCCCCGCCCCCGCCATCCGCGCCGCCGCCAGCGCCGGAGGCAAGTCGAAGAGCAGCGTGAGATCGGGAGACAGATTCGGATGCACCCACGCTTCGAGCGCATCGCAGCGCGCCGCCTCCAAACCATGGCCGCCCACCTGATAAGCATGGGTCGCATCGGTGAAACGGTCGCACACCACCCACACGCCGGCGGCCAGCGCCGGTTCGATCACCGCCGCGATATGTTCGCGGCGGGCGGCGAACATCAGCATCGCCTCGGTATCGACGTGCATCTCCATGCCGAGCAGCAGATCGCGCAGTTTTTCGCCGACCTTGGTACCGCCCGGCTCGCGGGTGAGCAACGCCTCGATGCCGCGCGCGCGCAACGTCCCGGCAAGCGCGGCGATCTGCGTACTCTTGCCCGCCCCGTCGATACCCTCGAAAGTGATGAAACGCCCGCGCGCACTCGCGCTCATCGCATTCGCATCCACGGAACGCGCGCGCCGGATCAATTGTTCACCACGGCCCGGCGGCGCTGATAGCGCGCGACAGCCTGGTTGTGCTCTTCGAGCGTGCGCGAAAACGCACTGCTGCCGTCGCCGCGCGAGACAAAATAAAACTCGCGGCTATCCTCGGGATGCAGCACCGCGCGCAACGACTCCTGTCCCGGCATGGCAATCGGCGTCGGCGGCAAACCCGCGCGCGTATAAGTATTCCACGGCGTATCGGCTTCCAGATCGCGGCGGCGCAGGTTGCCGTCGAAATTCTCGCCCAGACCGTAAATCACCGTGGGATCGGTCTGCAAGCGCATTCCGGCGCGCAGACGATTGAGGAACACCGCGGCGATACGGGCGCGCTCCTCGGAACGGCCCGTTTCCTTCTCCACGATCGAGGCCAAGATCAACGCCTCGTAAGGCGACTTCAACGGCAGACCGGAAGCGCGCCCCTCCCACTCGCCGATGAGCCGCGTCTGCATGGCCCTGTGCGCGCGGGCGAGCAGCGCGAGTGCGCCCGAATGTTTATCGAACACATAAGTATCGGGAAAGAACAACCCTTCCGCATGCTTCTCCCGCGCGCCGACGCGGGCAAGAATCTCCGCCTCGGAAAGATTCACGGTATCGGCCTGCAAATCGGGATGCTTTTCCACCGCCGCGCGCACCTGGCGGAACGTCCATCCCTCCAGCAACAAAATCTCGCCCCGCGACACCTCGCCCGCGCCCAGCTTGAGGATCAATTGCCAGGGCGTGATCCCGGCGCGTACCTCATAACTGCCCGCCTTGATCTCCCGCGCCCGTCCCGAAAAACGCGCCAGCCACGCAAGCAGCCGCGGATGAACCTCGACCCCGGCGGCGGCGATGGCATTGGCCGCCTGCCGCATCCCCGCCCCTTTCGGCACGACGAACCCGGCCACCGCCTGCTTCATCGCCAACGGACGATGGGCATACCACCATCCCCCTCCCGCCAGCGCGCCCGCGACCAAAAGAACGAGCAATATCGAGCAAAAAATGATTTTCTTCATCGGAAACGCGCGAAAAAAGGCAGGGGATAAAAAAAGAGGAAGACAGAACAGCAAGAGGCCGCCGTGCAACGCGCCATATAATACTTCACCCTCCCGGCGCCCCCGCCAAAAAGCAATTATTGAACGGCAGGCATTCACGCCCGCCCCCGAAACGCCTCAGGAAAAGTCCCCCTCCCCGCCGGAGCCGCCGCCGGCCAGACCGCCAGCTTCCAGGCGGGCGGCGCGGCCTCGCACCGGCGGCTCTTCCAGGCGGAACATCAACCCGGAATCAGCCCGACAATGAATGACTGGATCGACCACCTCATCCGCAATGGCGCGGACATCTCCGCCGGCGGCGCCAGCGCGGCCTTCGGCGGCCCACACGCCGATACCGGCGCCCTCGCCCGCGGCGCGGCCGCCATCCCGCTGCGCCACCTCGGCCTCATCCACGCCACGGGCAGCGAAGCCGCGCCCTTCCTGCACAACCTGCTCTCCAACGACATCAACACCCTCGCCGCCGACGCCGCGCAATGGACAAGCTTCAACAGCGCGCAAGGCCGCATGCTGGCAAACTTCCTGCTCTGGCGCGACAGCGACGGCGGCGGTGACAGCGGCAACGACAGTGGCGGCAACGGCAACGACGGCAACCGCTACAGCCTCGCCCTTGCCGCCGACCTCGCCCCGGCCCTGCTCAAGAAACTATCGTTCTACATCCTGCGCGCCAAAGTCAAACTCACCCTCCCCGCCCCGGAACGCGCGCTCATCGGCCTGGCCGGCCCCGCGGCGGGCAACTGCCTGACGCACGCCGCCCTCCCCTCCCCCGCCGTCGACATGCGGCACACCGCCGCCGCGGGCGTGCGCGTCATCCGCATCAACACCGGCCTTTACATCCTCGAACTCGCCGCGACCGCCGCGCCGGCCACATTCGCCGCCCTGTGCGCCGCCGGAGCGGCGGCGAGCGGCGTCGCGAGCTGGGAACTCGCCGCCATCCGCGCCGGCCTGCCGCTCGTGACCGCCGCCACACAAGAAACCTTCGTCGCCCAAATGCTCAACTACGAGATCATCGGCGGCATCAGCTTCACCAAAGGCTGCTATCCCGGACAAGAAATCATCGCCCGCACCCAATACCTTGGCAAACCCAAGCGGCGCACTTACCGCCTCGCCCTTTCCGCCCTGCCCGCCACCGGCGCGCCGCCCGGCACGGCGCTCTACGCCCCCGCGTCCGGCGAACGACCCGTGGGCATCATCGTCAACACTGCCCCCCTGCCCGAAGGCGGCGAAGCACTGGCGGTCATCCAGACAGCGCACGCCGGCGACGAACTCCATATCGGCGCCCCCGGCGGACCATGCGCGCACGTACTCGAACTGCCTTACGAAATCAGGCATCAGGAGTCAGGCATCAGGGATCGGATCCAGCCAGAAACGGGAGAGAGCGTCGTTCCAACCGGCGCGCAGCGCCGCTGATCTTGATGGGGGCACAAATTCGTCTTGATGAGCTTGGACATTCGTCTTGATGAGTTCGCAAAGTCCTCCCCGCAAGCTGGGGAGGGGCATTCATCGCAAAAGCTCGCCAGTACAAAGAGCGTGGATGGAATCTCTGTGGTCTTGTATGGGGTCTCCGTGGTCTTCTATGGAATCTCCATGGTCTTGTATGGGGTCTCCATGGTCTTGTACGGAATCTCCGTGGTCTTGTACGGAGTTTCCATGGTCTTGTATGGAATCTCCGTGGTCTTGTATGGAATCTCCACGGTCTTGTACGGAGTCTCCATGGTCTTGTACGGAGTCTCCGTGGTCTTGTATGAGGTCTCCGTGGTCTTGTATGGGGTTTCAGGAGTCCGGTATTGC
>JAITLI010000190.1 GCA_031277975.1 Azoarcus sp. | reverse complement strand
CTTCGCGCCTTGCGGTGACGGTTCATGCGGAGAACTTTCCCGGAAGCTCTACGCCATCTTGCGTATTCCCCCCGCGCGGCGGGCTGCATACATTTGACCGCGTGGCGCGACGAGCGCCGATCCGTATCGTGTCCGGGAGGCTTTCATGCGAATTCGCCGCGGTTTCGTCAAGACCTGTGTCTTGCCCGTTTCCATTTGAAGAGGCGACGGCATGGCGGCAAGCCCTTTACTGTCCAGCGGCGCCGCCGCGCCGGAGGACGGCCCCGGCGGATCGTGGGAGAGCGAGGCCACCACCGGGCATGTGGCGGGCGAGGAGGTCGATCTCAGCCACAAGGTGATTCTCTATCTCGACGGCATCACGGTGAGCTTCGACGGTTTCAAGGCGCTGAACGATTTGTCATTGACCATCGACGCGGGCGAACTGCGCTGCATCATCGGCCCCAACGGCGCGGGCAAGACGACGATGATGGATGTCATCACCGGCAAGACCCGCCCCGATGCGGGCACGGCGTTCTTCGGCCAGACGATGGATTTGACCCGCATGAGCGAGCCACAGATCGCCCATGCCGGGATCGGGCGCAAGTTCCAGAAGCCGACCGTGTTCGAGAAGCATACGGTGTTCGAGAACCTCGAACTGGCGATGAAGGCCGACAAGCGGGTGCGTCGCGCTTTGTTCGCGCGACTGAAAAACGAGGAGCGCGATCGCATCGCCGCGACGCTCGAACGGATACGGCTCGACCGCCACGCCGACCGCGCCGCCGGGCTGCTGTCGCACGGGCAGAAGCAGTGGCTGGAGATCGGCATGCTGCTCATGCAGGAGCCGCGCCTGCTGCTGCTCGATGAGCCGGTCGCGGGCATGACCGACGAGGAAACCGAGCGAACCGCCGAACTGTTCGCCAGCCTGACCGGGGAGCATTCGCTGGTGGTGGTCGAACATGACATGAACTTTGTCGCGGCGCTGGGCGGCAAGGTGACGGTGCTCTGCGACGGCGCGGTGCTGGCCGAGGGCGATCTGGCTTCCGTGCAGGCCGACCCGCGCGTCATCGAGGTCTATCTCGGCCGCTGACGGCCATTTCGTTTCATTCATCGAAACCGGAACATCGCTCAACTGAAAGGAGACCGCCATGCATCTGATGCCTAGGGAAATCGAGAAGCTGATGCTGCATACCGCCGGGGAGCTTGCGAAATCCCGCAAGAACCGAGGGCTGAAATTGAACTACGTCGAATCCATCGCTTTGATCTCGTCGGAACTCATGGAACTGGCGCGCGAAGGCAAGACGGTGCGGGATTTGATGGAGGCAGGTACGCAATTGTTGAAAAAGGAGGACGTGATGGAAGGCATCGCCGAGATGATTCCCACCGTCCAGATCGAAGCCACATTCGACGACGGCACGAAACTCGTCACCGTCCACGACCCGATTCGCTGAAGAAGAAGGAGCGCATGATGATTCCCGGAGAAATCCAGATCAGGAATGAACGCATCACTCTGAACGCGGGGCTGCCGCACAAGACGATCAGCGCGACCAACAAGGGCGATCGCCCCATACAGGTCGGCTCGCATTTCCATTTTTTCGAAGCCAACCGTTTTCTTTCATTCGATCGCGCCAGCGCCTACGGCTACCGGTTGGATATTCCTTCGGGAACGGCGGTGCGTTTCGAGCCGAATGAGACGAAAACGGTGGGTCTCGTCGCCATCGCGGGCAGGCGGCGCGTACTCGGTCTGAATAATCTGTGCGACGGCGAGATTGGCGAGGCGAGCGTGAAGGCCGCCTTGCAAAAGGCGCGGTTGAAGGATTTCCTGGATGAAGGAGAAACGAAATGAGCACGAGCATCAGCGGCAGGGAATATGCTTCCATGTACGGCCCGACCACCGGCGACAGGGTGCGCCTTGGCGACACCGATCTTTTCATCGAAGTGGAAAAGGACTACACGGTCTACGGCGACGAAATGAAATTCGGCGGCGGCAAGACCATCCGCGACGGCATGGGGCAGAACGCCACGGTCACCAGCGAAACCGGCGCGCTGGATTTGTTGATTACCAATGCGCTGATCCTGGATCATTGGGGCATCGTCAAAGCCGACATCGGCATCAAGGACGGCAAGATCGTCGGCATCGGCAAGGCGGGCAACCCCGACATCATGGACGGCGTACATCCCGCGCTCGTCGTCGGCGCGGGCACGGAAGTGCTGGCGGCGGAAGGCAAGATCGTCACCGCGGGCGGCATCGATACACACGTGCATTACATCTGTCCGCAGCAGGTGGAAACCTCGCTCTATTCCGGCATCACCACCATGATCGGCGGCGGCGACGGCCCGGCGGTGGGCACCTTCGCCACCACCTGCACGCCCGGCAAATTCAACCTGCACAAAATGCTCGAAGCCGTCGAAGCGTTTCCAATGAATTTCGGCTTCTTCGGCAAAGCCAATTGTTCCAGCAAGGCGCCGCTCATCGAACAGCTCCTGGCCGGGGCCATCGGCCTCAAGCTACACGAAGACTGGGGCTCCACGCCTTCCGCCATCCATACCAGCCTGGAAGTCGCGGACGAATACGACGTGCAGATCACGATTCATACCGACACGCTCAACGAGGCGGGCTATTTCGAGTCGACCCGCGCCGCGATCGCCGGCCGGGCCATCCACACCTACCACACCGAGGGCGCGGGCGGCGGCCACGCGCCCGACATCATCCGGGCGGTGAGCCTGGCCAACGTCATGCCTTCTTCCACCAGTCCAACCATGCCCTTCGCCAAGAACACCATCGACGAGCACCTGGACATGATCATGGTCTGCCATCACCTCGATCCCAAGCTGCCGGAGGACGTGGCTTTTGCCCGGTCGCGGATTCGCTACGGCACACTCGCGGCGGAAGACGTGCTGCACGACATGGGGGCCATCTCGATTCTCAATTCCGATTCGCAAGCCATGGGCCGTCCGGCGGAGGTCATCACCCGCGCCTGGCAGGCGGCGGACAAGATGAAAAAGCAGCGCGGCCAACTGCCGGAAGCCGCCGGTCAGGACAACGACAATTTCCGCGCCCGGCGCTACGTTGCCAAATACACGATCAATCCGGCGATCGCACACGGTATTTCGGAGTATCTCGGCTCCATCGAAGCGGGGAAGATCGCCGATCTCGTCATCTGGAAACCGGCGCTCTTCGGCGTCAAGCCCGACGTGATCGTCAAGGACGGCTTCATCGTGGCGGCGAAGATGGGCGACGCCAACGCTTCCATTCCCACGCCGCAGCCGGTCATCATGCGGAACATGTGGGGCGCTCATGGCAAGGCGCGCTCCCGCACCGCCATCAGCTTCGTCTCCCAGGCGGCCTACGAAAACGGGATCGCGGCGGAACTGGGGCTGGAAAAGCGCGTCCTGCCCGTCAGGCAGTGCCGCTCCATCGGCAAGAAGGACATGATCCTCAACGAAAAAACGCCGCGCGTCGACGTCGATCCGGACACTTACGAAGTCAGCATCGACGGACAAAAGGTCGTCTGTGAACCCGCCCGGACCTTACCGCTGTCGCAAAGGTATTACCTGTTCTGACATCGGGGAGCGGAACCATGGCTCCGGACTGTCATCGCGGGGGGGGCGCGGCGGCGCGCTCGCATCATGGTATGCTCAGAACCTGTTCATTATCTCCGGGAATGGCGGTAAACCGCTCCCGCAATCAGCGGAATCGAGAATATCAGAACGAATTCCCCGCCTTTCAGAACGTGTTCAGACCGCTGTAGGGGTAAATCGGCGGGGGAGTACCAGAGACAATGAACAGGTTCTCAGTAGCTTGAACTCTTCATTTCACAAGTCTATAATCAGATGGAATGCGACAGTTCGATCTGTTCCCGTAGTTTGTCGTCAGTCAGTGCGGCACCCGCCGTCTTTCACGACCAGTCCCATGGTGTTCTCTCCTTTTGGATTTCGGGATGGGTTCCTGATGGGATAGGGGCTTATGCTCTGGCCCCGGGGGCGGGAACGGAGCGGGCGAGGTGCGCCTCCCCGCCTCGCGCTCTCGCCCGCCTCTCCATCTTCGCCGGACTGTGGACAGGTTCGCGTTGCATGTATATACTGGGACGTTCTCTGGTGTGAAGACGGCTGGGGATATTTCCCCGTAGGTGCATGGCGACAAAGGTTTTCGTCTAGAATGAAGCGCCAGTGGAAAGTACGGTTCGAGGAATGTACGGTAAATGCGGGGTTAAAAAATGAGTCAAGAATCTCCCGTTTCGGAAGTGCGCCTTGCCTTGGGCAAGCAAAAACCGGTGTTCATGCGCGCGGTGGCTTTCAGCGCCGTCATCGGCGGTTTGATGCTTGCCCCTTCGTTTTACATGCTGGAAGTCTACGATCGGGTGGTCAACAGCCGCAGCGTGACGACGCTTGCCATGCTCACGGTGTTGCTGGCGCTTGTCTACGTGGTGCTGGAGGTTTTGCAGTGGGCGCGGCATGGCGTCCTGCGACAGGCGGGCGAAGGGTTCGACGTGGAACTGGGCGTGCGTGTCTATGAGGCGGTATTCCGGGCCAACCTGCGCGGCGCGCGCAACCTGGGCTTGCGGGGGCTGCGCGATTTCGCCGCCGTGCGGGAGTTCATTTGCAGCCCCACCATGGCGGGGCTGATGGATATCCCGATGGCGCTGTTACTGATCGGAGTGATTTTCTGGATCGATCCGGTACTGGGCTGGTTTGGTCTGGTGAGCGCCGTCATTCAGGGCGTGCTGACCTTTTTCAACAAGCAATCGGCGGGTTCGCCGCTGGCGAAAGCCAACATGCTGGCGAATCAGGCACAGACCTTTGTCGAAGCGTCGTTGCGGAACGGCGAGGTGGTGCAGGCGATGGGCATGGCGGATGGCCTGCGCCAGCGCTGGCTGAAAATGCAGAAGGAATTATTGCTCCATCAGGCCCAGGCTTCCGACCGGGCCGGGGTGTTCGGTGCGCTCTCGAAATACGTGCAATTGATTTCGAGTTCGCTGATGCTCGGGTTGGGGGCGTGGCTGCTGCTCACCGGGGCGTTCTCGGGCAGCGCGGGGCTGGTATTGATGGCCTCGATCCTGGCGGGGCGGGCGCTCGCACCACTGGTGCAGGTCATCGTCGGATGGCGCAATGTGGTCAATGCGCGCGAAGCATATACGCGGCTGGAAGAACTGCTGGAAAAGATCCCCGCGTTCGAGCCGGGCTTGCCGCTGCCCGCGCCCAAGGGGAAGCTGGTCGTGGAACATGCCACGGCGCGCGCGCCGGGGGCGCAACCCGCGGCCAAGCCGGTGTTGCGCAATGTTTCTTTCGATGTGTCGCCGGGCGCTGTGCTGGCGGTGGTCGGGCCTTCGGCTTCGGGCAAGTCCAGCCTCGCGCATGTGCTGGTGGGGGCGTGGTCCTGCATTGGCGGCGCGGTGCGGCTCGATGGCGTCGATGTGGCCGGCTGGAACAAACTGGAACTGGGCCCGCATGTGGGGTTCTTGCCACAGGATGTGGCCCTGTTCGATGGCACCGTGGCACAGAACATCGCCCGCTTTGGCCGGATAGATTCCGGCAGGGTCAAGATGGCGGCCAAGATCACGGGGCTGCACAAGCTCATCCTGAAACTGCCGCATGCCTACAACACCAGGGTCGGCGACGAGGGCGTGGTGCTCTCCGGCGGCATGCGCCAGCGTATCGGATTGGCGCGGGCCATTTACGGTTCACCGCGCCTGGTGGTGCTCGATGAGCCGAACGCCAATCTGGATGAAACGGGCGATGCGGCGCTGATGCATACCTTGCAGGTATTGCGCGCGGCGGGCGCGACGGTCGTAGTGGTGACGCACCGCAAGAATCTGCTGGAGATGGCGGACTTGATGCTGCTGCTGGTGGATGGCGAAGTCAGGGCGTTCGGCCCCCGCAACGATGTGCTTGCCGCGCTGCAATCGCCGCAGGCGAAGCCGCGCCTGCGCGCGCCGGTCACGGCAATCGGCGGCGCCCGCAAGCCGGTGGCGGCGGCGTGATGATGGCCGGGAGCCGCGTATGAAGGGAAGTATCGCGCGCTTTGTTCGCGGGCTTGCTGTCTTTGCGGGGCGCAGCGAATTGAGCCGCGGTCTGTGTTCGTTCCGGCGCGAGTTTCTCTACGCCCTGGGGTTTACTGCTCTCATCAACCTGCTGATGCTCACCCCTACGCTGTACATGTTGCAGATTTTCGACCGGGTGATGGTGAGCTACAGCGAGTTCACGCTCTATGCGGTGACCTTGATGTTGCTCTTTTTTCTGGGCGTGATGAGTTTTTCCGAATGGGTGCGCTCGCGCTTGCTGGTACGGCTCGGGGTGCGGCTGGACATGAAGCTCAATCCGCGCGTGTTCAGCGCGGCTTTCGAGATGCGCAATCAGGGCCGGGAAAGCGCCCAGTTGTTCAAGAACCTCACCAAACTGCGCCAATTCCTCACTGGCGCGGGCCTGTTCGCCATGCTGGACGCGCCATGGACGCCGGCCTACATCCTGGTGCTTTTCCTCCTGCATCCGTATCTGGGCGTCCTGGCCATCGTGTTTTGCACGATCCTGGGCGGCATCGCCTATATCTCCAAGCAGGTGATGGAAGAACCGCTGGAGACCGCCGAGGCGGCCAAGAAAAAGGAAAGCGGCCATCTGGATTCCAGATTGCGGCATGCGGCGGTGATCGAGGCCATGGGCATGCTCGGCAACATGCGCAAATCATGGATGCGCCGTCATCTCGACGCCTTGCTGCAAGGAGGCCGGGGACTGGACGCGCAGACGCGCATGCAGTCGATCACCAGCTTCATGCGCCTGATGCAACAGTCCATGAGTTTGGGCGCGGGTGCGTTGCTGGTGATTTACGGTGAAATTTCGCCCGGCGCGATGATCGCGGCCAATGCCCTGATGAGCCGCGCCACGCATCCCGTGGATGCGTTGATAAAGGCGTGGAAGGATGTCCTGGCAGCGAAAAAGGCGTTTCTCGAACTGGAGGAAGCGTTGGAAACCTATCCCGCCCGCAAGGCGGCGACGGTGGAGGCGGAGGAGCCGGGCGTGGCGATCCGGCTCGAAAATGTCCTTGCCGGAGCGGGCGCGACCCCCATCTTGCGGAATGTGTCGCTGGAGATTCCCGCCGGCGTGGCCTTGGGAGTGAAGGGGCCGTCGGGTTCGGGTAAATCCACGCTGGCGCGGGTGCTTTTGGGCATCTGGCCGGATGTGCGGGGAAATGTGCTCTTCGACGGCGTGCCCATCCGCGGCCTGAACCGCACGGAACTGGGGGCGGATCTGGGCTACCTGCCCCAGGACGTGGAGCTTTTCGAAGGCACGATCGCCGAAAACGTGGCCCGTTTTGGCGAAATCAATTCCACATTGGTGATCAATGCCTGCCGCCAGGCGGGTGTGCACGAAATGATCCTGCGCTTTCCCAAGGGCTACGACACGCCGATCGGCGAAGGCGGCAGCTTCCTCTCCGGCGGCCAGCGCCAACGTATCGGGCTGGCACGGGCGATCTACGGCAACCCCCGGCTGGTGGTGCTCGACGAACCGAACGCCAATCTGGACGATGCCGGCGACCGTGCCCTGCTGCAAGCGGTCATGGCGTTGAAGGCACGTGGTACGACGCTGGTGCTGATCAGCCACCGTCCGCAGATCATGGCGGCGATGGATCGCATTCTCTTCGTGGAAGAAGGCCGCTTCTTGCGGCTGGAAGCGCCCCAGCGCGTGGGCAAGGCGACCGAAGGAATGGTGGCGGCCACGCCTCCCGGTAATACCGGAAACGCGGCGGGCCATGGCGTCGCCTCCGGCGCGGCGGTCAAGTCCATGTTCATGCCGGTGTGATGGCAGCGGCCCACCTCATGCCCAAGTGGCGAATCGCAGGGAGAATTTGACGTGTCCGATGTATCCGCGAGCCGGTCCTTGTCCGCATCCCGCCGCTCCTTACCCGCCGCGCCTGCGCGGAAAGCGGCGAATTCGCTGGTCAGCGTCCTCACGCCCAAGCCAGTTGCCCGCCCCAAACGGAGCAGAAGCGAGGAAGAAAGCAAGGGGTTGCCCACCGACACTCGCGCACCGGCCCGTCTTGGCTTCCGGGTGCTGGCGATCGGTTTCGGCGGTTTCCTGCTGTGGGCGGCGCTCGCGCCCCTGAACGAAGGCGTGCCCACTTCCGGCGTGGTGGCGATCGACACCAAGCGGAAAGCGGTGCAGCACCTCTCTGGCGGCATCGTCAAGGCCGTATACGTGAAGGAAGGGCAGTTCGTACAGAACAACGACCCGTTGCTGGAAATCGACCCGGCCGCGACGCAAGCCAATTTCGAGAGCGCCCGCCTGCGCTATTACACCCTGCGGGCGACGGAAGCCCGCTTGGTGGCCGAGCAGGCGGGGCGCGAGACCATCAACTTCCATGCGGATTTGCTGAAAGCGAAGAGTTCCCCGCTGGTCGCCGACATGATCGCCAACCAGGAAGGCTTGTTCGCGTCGCGGCGCATGGCGCTGCAAGCCGAGGTACAGGCATTGGAAGAATCCATCGTCGGCCTTGAGGCATCCATTGCCGGCAACATGGGAATGCTGGACGCGCGCCGCGCGCAGCTCAAGTTGCTGGAAGAAGAAATACAGGGTTTGCACGAACTGGTGAAAGAAGGTTATGCGCCGAGAAACAACTTGCTGGCGCTACAACGGACGATCGCCGAAACCAGCGGCGCGATCGCCGATCTGCAAGGCAGCATCGAACGTTCCCGCCGCGCGCTGACGGAGACGAAACTGCGTATCACACAAAGGCAGCAGGAATACCGCAAGGAAGTCGACCGGGAACTGGCGGAGGTGCACAGCCAGGTCGAGGCCGAAAGCGATCGTTTCCTGGCGTTGCGCGACGAACTGGCGCGCACGGTCATTCGCGCGCCGACCGCCGGGCAGGTCGTCGGTCTCACGGCGCAGACCGTGGGCGGCGTCATCGCGCCGGGGCAGAAAGTCATGGACATCGTGCCTGGCGACGAACCCCTGCTGCTGGAAACACAGGTACCGCCCCAGCTCATCGACCGGGTGCGGCCCGGCTTCGACGTGGACGTGCGTTTTTCCGCCTTTGCCCACAGCCCGGCGCTGGTTGTTCCCGGCAAGGTGGTCTCGATCTCGAACGACCTGCTCACCAACGAGCAGACCGGCATGACTTATTATCTGGCGCGCGCCTCCGTGACCGAAGAAGGCATGAAAGTGCTGGGCGAGCGCCAGTTGCAGGCGGGCATGCCCGTGGAAGTCATCATCATCACGGGCGAACGCTCGATGCTGACGTACCTGCTGCATCCATTGCTGAAACGAATTGCCTTTTCCATGAAAGAAGAGTAAAGGATCGCTACCGATGAAATTACATGTTCCCCTCGCCGCCGCGTTTCTGGGCATTTCGATATCCGCCGCGTTTCCGGCGCGGGCCGATGACCTCCTGAGCCTGTACCGCGAAGCCGTGGTCGCCGACGCCGATTATCTTGCCGCGCAAGCCGATACCCAGGCCCGGCGCGAGGTGATGCCGCAGGCGCGCGCGCAGCTCCTGCCGAGTCTGTCGTTCAACGGCTCGCGCTCCCGCAACTCGACCGATCAGGAAAGCGGTTCAGTGAAACGGGACATCGACTACAACAGCTACAACTACGTCCTGGGCGTGCGCCAGCCCATCTTCCGGGCCAACAGTTACATCGCCTACAAACAATCGCAGGCGCAGGTGGAAGGCGCCGAGGCCACCTTGCGCTGGGCGGAACAGGATGTCGGTACGCGCGTCGGCACGGCGTACTTCGATGTCCTGCTCGCGGAAGCGGAACTGGACGTCATCAAGGTGCAGCGCGATGCCTATCAGAAGCAATTGGATTATGCCCAGAAAGCCTTCCAGGCCGGCGCGGGGTCGCGCACCGACATCGACGAGGCCCGCTCGCATCTCGATCTGGCCGCCGCGCAGGTCATCGAATTGCAATATCGGGTGAATTACGCGCAAGACGCGCTCAAGGCCATCATCAACCGCACCCTCACGCCATTGGCCCGGCTCAATCCCGGACGCATGCAACTCACCCGCCCCGATCCCGACCGGCTCGAAGACTGGATACAAATGGCCGAAGAGGTCAATCCCCAATTGGCGTCCTTGCGCGCCTCTGTCGAAGTGGCCGACCGCCAAGTCAACAAGACGCTTTCCAATCACCTGCCCACCCTCGATCTCGTGGCGGAACGCTCCAAGAGCAAAAGCGACGGCAGCAACAACATCGGCACGAAGAACGATACCGGCATGGTCGGCCTGCAATTCAACCTGCCGATCTTTTCCGGGGGCGAAACCATCTCCACCGTGCGCCAGGCGCGCGCCGAACTGGACAAGGCGCGCCAGCAACTGGAAGGCGCGCGGCGCGAGGTGGGCCTGCAAGTCAGGAAAGAGTTCGATGGCGTGACACAGGGCGTACACTGGGTGCGGGCATACGAACAGGCGGTGCAATCCTCCGAGCAATCCCTGCTCTCGACGAGAAAAGGCTTTCAGGCCGGCATCCGCAGTACCCTGGACATCCTGATCGCCGAACAGAATCTCGCCACCGCGCGCCGCGATCTCAACCGCGGACGCTACCAGTATGTGCTATCGCGCCTCCGCCTGCTGGCGCTGGTGGGACGGCTGAACGAAGAAGAAATCGGGCGTTTCAATAGCTGGCTGGAAGCGGGCGGATAAGGCGTACAACCTGATCCGGGGTTTGCAATCAATGCTCTTCGGCTTGGCGTCTGGTTACGTCTGATTCTGTCCCGCGCGCGCTTCTCTACGGTGGGGCGTGGACAGGCGTCCCATTCCTTCGTCCCTCTTTTTATCCAGCGGCGCTTTGCGCCGGACAGAACGAACTGGATTGCCACGTCGCTGCGCTCCTCGCAATGACGAGGGGGGAAGGACGGATTGTCATCCGCTCCTACGCATGGTGGAAGGCTTTTCTCGATGACGAGGAGGGAGGCTTTCGCAATAGCGGGTTCTCCCAAAGAATTCCCCTTGTATCTTCCCCCCATGAACATAAATAATGATGACAGGCTGTGGAGCCTGTGGGCAGCCGCCGGCCTGTGGGCGGGCGGTGGGAAACGCGCAGCGTTTTCCACGGGCCATCCACAGGATTGCGCGCAGCGCAAAGGCGGCTCCGGCGCCGCCGGTTGCCCACAAATCCACAGCCTTGCCGTGTTTCGGGCGCGGCGGCGCAGCCTGTTTCCCCTCTGGGCCAATAAGCTCGCGGGAGAGCGGATGGCGCGCCGCCGTGACCGTTCCTTGGAAGCCCGAACAGTTGCTGGAACCCAAATCGCATTTACAAGGAAGGGACAAGAGGAACATGCCCGAATCGTTTCTGCAATCTTGGCTTCGCGGGCGATGCGGTAGAATGGCGGGCCTTTCGCATTGCGATGATCCAACGCCAGGGGAAACGCTCATGAATATAGTCGCCCGGTTGCCGGTTTATGCTCATTTGATCCGTGTCGATACGCTCGACAAGCAGGCGGGTACCACGTTGTTGATGTGGCCGACGTTGTGGGGACTGTGGATCGCCGCCGGGGGATTGCCGTCCTTGCATCTGGTGTTGATTTTCGCGTTTGGCAGTTTTTTGATGCACTCGGCGGGGTGCGTGCTCAATGATTATGCGGATCGCGGCTTCGACGCGCATGTGGAGCGTACCCGCATGCGGCCGCTTGCGACCCGCGCGGCCAGCCCGCGCGAGGCGATGTGGCTTGCCGCGTTCTTGTTGTTTGTCGCGCTCCTGCTCATTTTGGCGCTCAATGCGCTGGTGTTCTGGTTGTCGCTGGCGGCGCTGGCGTTGACGCTGAGTTATCCGTTCACAAAGCGGTTTCTTCCCGTGCCGCAGGCTTATCTCGGGTTCGCTTTCAGTTTCGGCATTCCGATGGGGTTCGCCGCCGTGCAGGATACGGTGCCGGGGCTGGCCTGGCTGCTGGTCGCGGGTAATTTGTTCTGGGTGATTGCTTTCGATACCGCTTATGCGATGGTCGACCGCGCCGACGACATCAAGCTCGGGGTGATCCGCAGTTCGGCGATTTCCTTCGGGCGCTTCGATGTGCTTGCGGTCATGCTGTGCTATGCCGTGTTTTTCATGCTCACGACCATCGGGGGCCTGCTGGCCGGGCGCGGCTGGGTGTTTCTCGCCGGGATGGCGGTTGCCGCCGCTATGGCGGGGTATATCTATACCTTGATCCGCGGCCGCGAACGCGCCCGCTGCTGGCGGGCGTTCGTGTTCAATAATTGGGTGGGCACGGCGGTTTTCGCCGGGGTCGCGCTCGATTACCTGGTGCGCGGCTGAAGGCGCGGGCAATGGATTTTGTCGCCGCCTTGCGGGCCGCGTGGCGGGAGCGCGATAGTTTGTTGTGCGTCGGGCTGGACCCCGACCCGGCCCGTTTCCCGGCGGCGCTGGCGGGACGCTCCCGGGTGGTTTTCGAGTTTTGCCGCGAGATTGTCGATGCTACCGCCGATCTTGTTTGTGCGTTCAAGCCGCAGATTGCTTATTTCGCCGCGCAGCGCGCCGAGGATCAACTCGAAGCCCTGATCGGGCATATCCATGCCCGCCATCCCGGCGTGCCGGTGATTCTCGATGCCAAGCGCGGCGATATCGGCAGCACCGCGGGGATGTATGCCGAAGAGGCTTTCGCGCGCTACCGGGCCGACGCGGTGACGGTCAATCCGTACATGGGACGGGATTCGGTGGAACCTTATCTGGGCTGGCGCGGCAAGGGGGTGATCTTGCTGTGCCGCACTTCCAATCCGGGAGGCTCGGATTTGCAGTTTCTCGATGTCGGCGGCGAAAGGCTCTACGAGCACGTCGCCCGCCTCGTCGCCGACGAGTGGAATGTGAACGGTAATTGTGCGCTGGTGGTGGGGGCGACGTTCCCCGCCGAGATCGCCCGCGTGCGCGCGCTGGTCGGCGATATGCCGTTGCTCGTGCCCGGTATCGGCGCGCAGGGGGGCAATATTGCCGCGACTGTGATGGCGGGGCGGACGGGCGATGGCGCCGGTCTGCTGCTCAATTCGTCGCGCGCCATTCTTTACGCCAGCGCGGGGGAGGATTTCGCCGCCGCCGCGCGCCGGGCGGCGGCGGCCACGCGCGATGCGATCAACGCTTGTCGCGCCCGGCGCGAGGCGTGACCGGCACGCCATTCCATACCCATTCGATGAGCGCGTCCTGCGCTTTGTAGGCGTTGCTGGCCTGGGGGTGGTTGATCATCATCACGACGGCGTGGCGGCGTCCGTATTGATCGAGCACGTAGCCGGCGATCGCCTTGACGTGATTGACGGTGCCGGTCTTGAGGTGGGCGTAGCCGCGCGCGGGGCTGCTGGCGAGCCGCCGGTAGGCGGTGCCGTCGAGTCCGGCGACGGGCAGCGAGGCGATGAATTCGGGCATCCATGGGCGTTGCCAGGCGCGAATCAGCAGTGTGCCGAGGCTGTCGGCGCGGATGCGGGCGCTGCGGGACAGGCCGGCGCCGTTGTCGATGACCAGTCCGGTAGTGCCAATGCGGGCTTCGGACAGGCGCAGGCGCACGGCCTGGATGCCGGCGGCCACCATGTCGGGCGGCGGCGGTTCGGCGCGTCCCAGATTGGCGAGCAATTGGCGGGCGATGACGTTGTTCGACCATTTGTTCATGGTGCGCGCGATTTCGGCGAGCGGCGCGGATTCGTCGGCGATCAGGGTTTGCGCGTCCTCCGGCGCGGTGCCGTGGCGGATTTTGCCGTTCAGCTTTCCGCCCAGTTCTTGCCACAAGGGTTGTATCAATGCCGCGGCGAAATCGGGAGGGGCGAGCGGCGCGGCGCTCCAGAAGCGCTGGCCGCAACTGGCGGGCAGGCTGCCGGTGAGTATCAGGCGGTTGTTTTCGAGACGGGCTTCGAGATCGCGATACCAGGGGTCGCAGACTTTGCCGGAGGTGGTGATCTGGTTGTCGATGACGATTCCGGCCAGCGGCGGTTCTTCGACAACCTGGACGGGGTCTTGCGGTTTGTTGCCGGGGAACAGGGCCAGTTGCTGGGTGTTGAAATTGATCAGCAATCCGTCCGCGCCGCTGTTGTAGGGGCGCAGTCCGTGCCCGTCGAAGGCGTTGGGGTCGTGGGAGGGCAGGACGAGCGCGGAGTGGTCGAGCACGATGTCGCCGTCGATGGTGGCAAGCCCCAGGGCGCGCAGCCGTCGGAGGATTTTCCAGAGGCGTTCGTGGCTCAGCGCCGGGTCGCCGCTGCCGATCAGGTAGAGGTCGCCGGAGAGGACGCCGTTGCGGATCGGGACGGCGCTGGCGATGTGGGTCGTCCAGGTCCGGGTGGGGCCGAGTTGTTCCAGGGCGGCGAAAGTGGTGACGATTTTCATGACCGAGGCCGGATTCATCGGGCGTTCGGCGTTGAACGAAAGGGTAGGGCGGTTCGCGTCCACGGGCTGTACCCAGATCGCTACCGCGCTCTCCGGGACGCGGGCGCGTTCGAGCGCCACGCGCACTCCGGCGGGAAGTCTGGATGGGGCGGCGGCATGCGCCGCAGTCATCAGGACGGACAGCGTGAAGACGAGCGCCGCCAGAAGAAAGGCGATCGCGGGGCGGCGTGACTGAAGTGGCATGTGCGGAAAAAGGGGGAAGGGTACAGTTTAGACGGATTTGTGCGTCGCACTATAACGCGAAGGCATGAGCGGACGCGTTTGGGCGCGGGGGAATGGATGAGCGGTTTTGGGCACTATGAGCGCAGCGCGGTGGAACTGGAACGCGAGATCGTCATTCGCGGAATTGTGATCGGGCTGGATTGGGGAGAATCGCCCCAAGTGCGCGCGCTTGCCCGCGAAGCCTTGTTCTGCGCGCCAGAGCGGCGTCTTGCCATGTTGCGCAATCCGGACAGGAAAGAGCGGGCCAAGGGCGAGCTTTTCGCGCTCTCGGAATTGATGCTGGATATCATGCGCCAGGGCGCGCAGGCGGGTGTCCGTGTTTCTGCCGGAAAGGTCTGGGAAACTTTCGAGCGCGCGCTTGCCGCCGCATCGCGGGAGCCGCGCCCGGAAGCGGGCGCGGGGAAGTGAGCCGCCGCGCCGTCCGCCTTTTCGCGCGCGCTCAGGTCCGGGGGAATGGTTGTTCCAGCGCATAGAGCGATTCGGGCGTTTCACGCGCGCGCGCGAGGTGGATTGCGCCGCCATCGACAATGACTTCGGCGGCGCGCGGGCGGGAATTGTAGTTCGAACTCATGCTCATGCTGTATGCGCCAGCCGACAGCAGGGCGAGCAGGTCGCCTTCTTCGACGGCGAGGTCGCGCGCGCGCGCGAGAAAATCGCCGCTTTCGCAGATCGGGCCGACGATGTCGTAGCGCCGGGGCGGCAGGTCGCGCGCCACGACGGTGACGGCGTCGTGCCAGGCATCGTAGAGCGCCGGGCGGGCCAGGTCGTTCATGGCCGCGTCGACGATGGCGAAGTTTTTCTCTTCGCCCGGCTTCAGGTATTCGATCCGGGTCAATAGCAGGCCGGCGTTGCCTGTGAGCGAGCGTCCCGGCTCAAGACACAGTTCTTCGGGGCGTCCCGCGAACAGTTCGAGCAAGGGGGCGAGGTAAGCGGCAATCGTGGGGGGGGTTTCGTTCCGGTATCGGATGCCCAGCCCGCCGCCGAGGTCGACGTGGTCGAGGGCGATGCCCGCGGTCGCAAGCCGGTCGACGAGGTCGAGTATCCGGCGCGCGGCTTCGGTGGCCGGGGCAGGGTCGAGCAGTTGCGAGCCGATGTGGCAGGCGATGCCGCGAACGCGCAGGTGGGGCAGGCTGGCGGCGCGTTGGTAAAGCGCTGGCGCGTCTGTAAAGGCGACGCCGAATTTATTGTTCTTGATTCCGGTGGAAATGTAGGGGTGCGTCTTGGGATCGACGTCCGGGTTGACGCGCAGGGCGATGGGGGCGGGTGTGCCCGACTCGCCGGCGACTTCGTTGAGCCGTTCGAGTTCGGCGGCCGATTCGACGTTGAAGCAACGAATGCCGGCGGCGAGCGCCTGGCGCATTTCGGCGCGGCTCTTGCCCACGCCCGAGAACACCACGCGCTCGGCGCGTCCGCCGGCGGCGAGCACCCGTGCCAGCTCGCCGCCCGAAACGATGTCGAATCCCGCGCCGAGAGCCGCGAATATCGACAGGATGCCGAGGTTGGAGTTGGCCTTGACCGCGCAGCATATCAGCGCGGGACGTTCGCCGAGCGCGCGGCGGTATGCTTGGAAAGCGGCGGTGAGCGCCGCGCGCGAGTATACATAAGTGGGCGTGCTGAAACGCGCGGCGATGTCGACGAGCGCAACGTCTTCGAGCATCAGCCCGCGTGCGCTGCGGGAGAGGGTGGGCAGCAGGAGCTTTTCGTCGTTCATGGCTGGAGATTCTCCGGCGCTGGCACGGCTTTTGGGACGGATGCATCATCATTGGCGTTGTTCCGGTCGTCATGCGCCGCCGGCGCGGCTGCCTGACTGGCGGGAACGGAGGGCGGCGAGGGCAGGTAAAGCGGCCCCTTGATGCCGCAGGCCGGCACGGACAGGGCGCAAGCGATGGCTGCCAGGGTGGTCATTGCGCGCATGGACAGGGTTCTCCGGCAAGGGACAGGCATGTCAAAAAGGAGGCGGGAATTCATGGGGACAGCGGCGGCAGTATCCGCTCTTCGATAGGCGCGGGGGAGCGTTGCATGCGCGGTCCGGGTGGTGTGGAGCGTTCGCCGGGAGAAGGTGTGAACAACTGGTCGAACCAGTCGTCGATTTCTTCCTTGGGTTCTTCCCAGCAGGGAGGGGGGGGATTTTCGGCGTAATGGACATCTTCGCTCCTGCCATCGCACGCGGCGCTGGCAATGCCTTTCGGGCGGGCGGGGGTGGTTTCCGGCATGCCATCGAGCGCGGTGCGCATGTAATCGATCCAGATCGGCAATGCCGCCGTGCCGCCGGTCTCGCCCCTGCCCAGGTTGTGCGGCGTCGGGAAACCGACCCAGGTGACGGCGACGACTTGTGGATTGTAGCCACAGAACCAAGCGTCGACATAATCATTGGTGGTGCCGGTCTTGCCGGCGATGTCCCTGCGGTTGAGCGCGCGCGCGCGCATGCCGGTGCCGCGGCGCACGACGTCCTGGAGCATTGAATTCATGATCCAGGCGTTGCGCGCGTCAATGACCTGCGGCGCGCTGTCGCCGGCGATGGGGGGGTCGATGCGGGCGATCTGTTTGTCGTTGGCGTCACGGATTTCCTTGACCACATAAGGCGTGACGCGATAGCCGCCATTGGCGAAGACCGCGTAGGCGGTGGCCATTTCCCACGGTGTGACCGATCCCGCCCCCAGGGCCATGGTCAGATAAGGCGGATGATGCGTGCCATCGAAACCGAAGCGGCTGAGATAACTCTGGGCGTAAACGGGGGTAATGCCTTCGAGCACGCGGATGGCGGGGATGTTTTTCGAGCGCGCCAGCGCATCGCGCAAGGTGATGATGCCGCTGAATTTGCCGTCGTAGTTGTGCGGCGTCCAGGCGCGGCCCGTGATGCCGCCCGCGGGGTAGTGCAGCGGCTCATCGGCGAGCAGTGTTCCTGGCGCGTAGCCGCGTTCGAGGCTGGCGGAGTAAATGAAAGGCTTGAAACTGGAGCCGGGCTGGCGCTGCGCCTGGGTGACGTTGTTGAACTTGTTGCGGTTGAAATCGAAGCCGCCCACGAGGGCGCGTACGGCGCCGGTACGCGAGTCGATCGACAGCAGGGCGGCTTCTACCTGCGGCAGTTGGGTAAGCTCCCAGCCTTTGCCGCCGTTGTTGCGAATGCGCACCACCGCGCCCCGGCGGATCTTGCGCGCCTGCGGGGCTTTGTCGCTCAGCATGGGGGCGGCGAGGCGCAGGCCATCGCCATCTATGCGGATGCTTTGGCCGTTGCGATAGACCGTGACGCCCTTCGGTGAAGCGTCGAGCACCACGGCGACGAGCAGGTCGCCGTAGTCGCGCAGGTCGTTGTCGTCGGTCATGCGGGCGATTTCTTCTTCGAAGCTTTCCGCATCCCGCGCGCGGGCGGGCAGGGAGAGGTATTTTTCGGGGCCGCGATAACCGTGGCGGCGGTCGTAATCCATGACGCCCCGGCGCAACGCTTCGTAGGCGGCTTCCTGCTCGGCGCGGGTGATCGTGGTGATGACCTTGAGACCACGCTGGTAGGTCTGTTCCCCGAACTGCTCGATGGCGATCTGGCGCGCGATCTCGGCTACGTATTCCGCATGTACCGGGCCGGGCAGGCCAGGGTTGCGCGCCGCGTTGCTGGAATTCGTATGTACGGATTCGTTCAATGCCCGCCGGTACTCGGCTTCGCCGATGAAACCGGCTTCGGCCATGCGGCGCAGGACGTAGCGCTGTCTTTGCCGGGCGCGCAGGGGGTTGGAAATCGGATTGGCCTTCGTGGGCGCCTGGGGCAGCCCGGCGAGCATGGCGGCTTCGCCCAGGGTGAGCTTGGCGAGCGGCTTGCCGAAATATATTTGGGCCGCGGCCGAGAAACCGTAAGCGCGTTGCCCGAGGAAAACCTGATTGACATAAAGTTCGAGGATCTGGTCCTTGCTGAGATTGTGCTCGATCTTGAGCGAGAGCAGGATTTCGTACAGTTTGCGGTTGTATGATCGTTCCCGCGTCAGGAAGAAGTTGCGCGCCACTTGCATGGTGATCGTCGAAGCGCCTTGCCCGCGCGTGCCGGAACGCAGGTTATTGATGAACGCGCGCGCAAGGCCGATGGGGTCGATGCCTTTGTGTCTGTAGAAATGCTCATCTTCCGCGGCGATGAGCGCCTGCTTGAGGACTTCCGGGACATCCGCGATAGCGACCACCGTGCGCCGTTCTTCGCCGAACTCGGTGATCAGGTGGCCGTCGGACGTATATACGCGCAAGGGAATGCGCGGCCGGTAGTCGGTCAAGGCTTCGAGGGAAGGCAGGTTGGGCCACGCCAGCAAGGAGATCGCGGTCAGCGCGGCCAGCCCGATCGCCGCCAGTGCCACCAGCGTGGCGAACGGGTAGAGTACCCAGCGCATATGTGTTCGTTAAGGATGGGACAGGCCGGATTATATAGGAGGGAAGGCCGCGCCCCCGATGACCGGCAAGCCATGGGGGGGAGCTGCCTACCGTTCGTCGGAACGTTTACGCCGGAAGTGTTGTCGCCAGGAACTTTATGTAGAAACTTCGCTTTACACGGAAGACACTTATTGCTACGATCTTTCGGCCCACGTAGTATGTAGCGGTATGTAGTGGCCTAAAACAAAGAACTTAAAGGATTTATCTGTGAGTGACATCTCCCTCTTCGGCTCGAAGGCGCGTCAGCTTGCAGGGCTCGATATCTCGTCTTCATCGGTCAAGCTGGTAGAGCTGGTACCAGGGGACCGGGGCGGCTTGCGTGTGGAACGCTATGTGATCGAGACGCTCCCGCGTGAAGCCGTGGTAGACGGCAATATCGCCAATTTCGACGGTGTTGCGGAAGGCATCCGGCGCGCGCTCCGCCGTTTTGGCTCCGGGGTCAAGAATGTCGCGATCGCCTTGCCCGCTTCGGCGGTCTTCACCAAGAAGATCGTCCTGCCGGGCGGGTTGCGCGATCTGGACATGGAGTTGCAGGTCGAGTCCGAAGTCGCCCAATATATCCCGTTCGCGCTTGACGAAGTCAATCTCGATTTCCAGGTCATCGGCCCCGCCGGCGCCGCTGGCGAAATCGAGGTGCTGGTCGCCGCCTCGCGCAAGGAAAAAGTCGAGGACAGGGTCGGAGTGGTGGAAGCCTGCGGATTGAAAGCCGCAGTGGTCGATGTCGAGTCGCTGGCGCTTGAGTCCGCTTTTGAACTGGTCGTCCGGCAACTGCCTGGCGCGGGTTCGGGCAAGCTGGTGTCATTGATCGACATTGGCGCGAGCGCGATGAATTTTACGATTCTGCGCAATGGGCAGCGTGTTTATTCACGCGAGCAGGCTTTCGGCGGCAATCAACTCACCCAGGATATCGCCCGTCAGTACGGCATGAGTTCGGACGAAGCCGAAGTGGCCAAGCGCTCGGGCAGTCTGCCGGAAGAATATGCTGTCGATCTGTTGCAGCCCTTCATGGACAGCTTGGCGCTGGAGGTGTCGCGCGCCTTGCAGTTTTTCTTTACTTCCACGCAATACAATGAAGTCGATTATCTGGTGCTCGCGGGAGGCTGTGCGGTGATTCCCGGTTTGGCGGAGGTCGTGGGAGGACGTACCCAGGTGCAGACGTTCGTGGCCAATCCCTTTGCGGACATGGCTGTATCGTCGAAGCTGGGATCCAAGAAATTGCTGACTGACGCGCCATCCCTGATGGTGGCGTGCGGGTTGGCGTTGCGGAGATTCGATGCATGATCCGGATTAATCTCCTCCCCCATCGGGAAGAAAAGCGCAAGGAGCGGCGGCAGCAGTTTTTTGTCGTCACGGGATTGATAGTGGCGCTCGGGTTTGGCATTGGCGCATTGGTCCATACGATCAATGCCGGGAACATCGATAGCCAGGACAAGCGAAACAGGATTTTCAAGCAAGAGATTGCCAAGCTTGAAGAAGAGATCAAGGAAATCCAGGGGATACGCGAAGAGATCGAGAAGTTGCTTAACCGCAAGCAGGTGATCGAGTCGCTCCAGAGCGAGCGCGCCGAGACCGTACACCTCTTCAATGAATTGGCGGCCCGGGTGCCGGAAGGTATCTATCTGACTTCGATCAAGCAGGCGGGCAAGAAGATCACGCTCAATGGAGTGGCGCAATCCAATGCGCGGGTGTCGCTCATGATGGGCCAGCTCAATAATTCGCCGTTTTTGCAGAATTCCGAGGTCGTCAAGATCGAGGCGGACAGGGGCAAGAATAGACAGTTGGGTGTATATAAATTCGAGGTCAGCGTCTATATTGAACGCTCTGCCGAGCCGGCGAGCGCAACAGTGGCAAATGCGGTATCGCCGCAAAGAGGGTGAGCGAAATGGGCGGTTTAAGTTTGCAGCGTTTGCAAGACGATTTCCGTGGGTTGGATCCCAACGATCCAGGTGTATGGCCGCTTGCTCCCAAGGTCATTGTTTTTGTGGCCTTGCTCGTATTGGTGGTTGCGGGATGGTGGTATTTTGACTGGCAGGATCAGCAGGCCTCCCTGGAACAGAAGCAGCGGGAAGAACTGGATTTGCGAGGAACGTGGCGCGACAAGAAGAGCCAGGCCGTCAATATCGATGCGTACAAACTCCAGCTTGCCGATATTGATCGTCAGTTTGGGACTTTGCTCAGGCAATTGCCCGGCAGGGCCGAGATGGAATCCCTGTTGTCAGACATCAACCAGGCGGGGCTTGGGCGTGGCCTGCAATTTGATCTTTTCCAGCCGACAGGGGACCAGATTCGTGAGTTTTATGCGGCGGTGCCGGTCAAGATCAATGTCACAGGAAGCTATCATGACTTGGGCGCATTCGCGGCCGACGTGGCGAAAATGCCACGCATTGTCACTATCAGGGATATAAATCTTTCAATTCCTTCCCAGCAAGGCAAGAATGTCGTTACGGACGCGCGTTTGAAGCTGGATGCGAAAGCGGAAACCTATCGCTATCTTGAGAAAGACGAAGGCGATGGGCAGCGCCTGTCACAAGGAGGAAGAAAATGAGGAAGGCGCTTGTTCTGGTGGCTGCGGTATACTGTGGCGCGTTGATGACGGGCTGCACGAGCGAGCAGGAAGACGTCAACGAGTGGATGAAAAAAGAAGCCGTTGATATGGTGGGAAAGGTTCAGCCGTTGCCGGAACTCAAGATTTTCCCGGTGGTTGGCTATCTGGCTGTGTCGGATGCTCGTGAGCCTTTCGATCCCGCCCGGATCCAGTTAACGATGCAGCAAAGACCAGGGAGCGAACCGCCGCCGGAGGTTTCTCCAGTACGCGCCCGTGAACCGCTGGAGGCTTTTCCGCTTGAGTCTCTGAAAATGGTTGGATTGATGACGCAGGGCAAGCAGGTTCACGCGCTTGTCCAAGCCGAACAGGCACTGTATCAAGTGCATGTGGGGAATTTTATGGGGCTGGACTATGGAAAAATTACCATGATTGCTGAGGATGCAATAGAGCTTCAAGAGTTTATTGAAGACCCGAATGAAGGTTGGGTTACGCGTATCAGTTCATTGCAGCTGCAAGAGCGGCAGGAGGAAGGAAAATGAGGAAAAAAATCGGAGTGCTGTTGCTGGTGGCGGCAACAACGGGGTTTGTCATACCGGGATCGCCGGTTGCTTGGGCGCAGGAAAGCAGCGCGGCGCAGGGGCAGGCTGGTGCTGAACTCAATAGCATCCAGTCGCTCGATGTCGCGGACGAAGGCGGTACGCTTTACGTGCGCTTGACCACGCAGAAGCCATTATCGGCGGTTCCCGCCAGCTTTACCGTGGCCAGCCCGCCGCGTATCGCGTTTGATTTCCCCGCGACGGCCAATGGCTTGGGGCGGGGAGTGCAGAGCATCGAACGGGGGGATTTGCGTAGCGCCAGTATTGCCCAGGTTGGTGATCGCACCCGTGTTGTATTCAGCCTAGCCCGGTTGTTGCCTTACGAGACGCGTATCGAAGGGAACACGCTGATCGTTGCCCTGAGCCGGGCAAGTGGTGCGGTGGCGGCTTCGGCGGGCGCGGTTGGCAGCAATTTCGCTGCGGCGAGCGCGGCAAGTGTGGGGCAGAGCGTTAACGATATCAATTTCCGCCGTGGCGCGGGAGGCGAGGGTCGGGTCGTCGTCCAGCTTTCCAGCGCCGATGTCGGGATTGATGTCCGCCAGCAAGGCGGGAAGCTGGTTGTGAATTTCCTCAAGGCGGTGTTGCCGGACAACCTGCGCCGGCGTTCGGATGTAACCGATTTCGGTACGCCGGTGACGCAGTTGCTGAGTGAGCAACAGGGTGAAAATGTCCGCCTGACCGTGACGCCCAATGGTCTGTGGGAGCACAATGCCTACCAGAGCGACAACCAGTTCGTGCTCGAAGTCAAGCGCGTCATTGAAGATCCGAACAGGATTACCAGGGTGGGGAGCGGTACCAAGTTCCGTGGCGAAAAGCTTTCACTCAATTTCCAGAACGTCGATGTGCGCTCGGTGCTGCAAGTCATTGCCGATTTCACCGATTTCAATATTGTCACTTCCGATTCGGTGCAGGGGAACCTTACGCTGCGCTTGAAAGATGTGCCTTGGGATCAGGCGCTCGACATCATTCTCCAGGCCAAGGGCTTGGATATGCGTAAGCATGGCAATGTGATCTGGATCGCTCCGGGAGAAGAACTCGCGGCGCGCGAGAAATTGCTCAACGAAGCCAGGGCGGCGAATGAAGAGCTTGAGCCGTTGCAAACCGAAAGCTTCCAGATCAACTATCACCGGGGCACGGAGATCACCAAATTCTTGCAGGTCAAGGGGCAGACCGTCCTTTCGAAACGCGGCAGCGTGGTGAGCGATGATCGCAGCAACAAGATCTTCGTGACCGATGTTGGCGCTCGCCTG
>JAITLI010000183.1 GCA_031277975.1 Azoarcus sp. | reverse complement strand
TGGGCCTCGCGGGTTGCGCGACCGAAGGTCATCGCAGTCTTGCCGTCGAGCAACCCGCGGCCGCGACGCGGCCTTATACCGGGCCGCGTTCGCCCATCTCGGTGGGCAAATTCGATAATCGTTCCAGTTTCATGCGCGGCATTTTCTCGGATGGCGTAGACCGGCTGGGCAGCCAGGCCAAGACCATCCTCATTACCCATCTGCAACAGAGCAACCGTTTTACCGTGCTTGACCGCGACAATATGACGGAAGCCAGGCAGGAAGCCGAAATCCGCAACGAAGCCCAGCAATTGAAAGGAGCAATCTATATCGTCACCGGCGATGTGACGGAATTCGGGCGCAGGGAAGTCAGCGACCATCAGCTTTTCGGCATCGCCGGACGCGGCAAGAGACAGGTCGCCTATGCCAAGGTCAGCCTCAATATCGTCGACAGCCGCAGCACGGAAGTCGTCTATTCCGTGCAGGGCGCGGGCGAATATTCACTTTCCAGCCGGGAAGTCATCGGTTTCGGCACTTCCGCCGGCTATGACTCCACCCTGAATGGCAAAGTGCTGGATCTCGCCATCCGCGAAGCGGTCGACCGTCTCACTGTGGCCTTGGACAGCGGCGCATGGAAACCAATACCCTGACATCCATGGAAAAGCGTGTCTCCATTCCTGGCGGCCTGACGGCGCTCGCGCTTGCCGCCGCGCTTTCCGGTTGCGCCACCGCCCCGGAACCGCTCTACCGCTGGGAAAGTTACGAGGCGCAGGTTTACGCGCACCTGAAAGGCGAGAGCAGGGAAACACAGATCGAGGCGCTGGAGCGGGATTTGCAGAAAATCAATGCCAGCGGTAAACCCGCTCCGCCGGGTTTCTTCGCGCATCTGGGGCTTTTGTACATGGAAACCGGCAACGACGCCAAAGCCGCCGAATACTTTGAAACGGAAAAGAACCGCTTTCCGGAAGCCGCTCCTTTCATGGATTTCTTACTCAAGAAACACGATGAATGAGGAAATATCGCGTGAATGCCCTTGCAATGCTTTTCTCCCGCGTTCCCGGCGCCTCTCACGCCATTCCCGCCGGGCGGCGCGTGTTTCCGCTCGCGTTGGCGGCGCTGCTTTCCGCTTGCGCGACGCCGCCGGAGCAGTTTGATTACAGCGCTTTCCGGGCAAGCCGTCCGCGTTCCATTCTGGTGCTGCCGCCGGTCAACAATTCGCCGGAAGTCGACGCACCGCCGAGCCTGTTGTCCGTGACCACCGTGCCCTTGGCGGAATCGGGTTATTACGTGATCCCGGTGACGCTTTCCGAAGAAGCGTTCAGGCAGAACGGCGTGACCGTCGCCGCCGAAGCGCAAGACCTGCCGCCCGCCAAATTGCGCGAAGTCTTCGGCGCGGACGCCGCCCTCTACCTTTCCATCGAACGCTACGGCGTCAGTTACCGCCTCATCGACAGCGTGGTGGAAGTCGCCATCACGGCCAGGCTCGTCGATCTCGTCAGCGGGCAGGAACTCTGGCGCGGACGCCACGCCGTCGCCATGGGAAACAACAGCAACAACAGCAGTCTCGTCGGCATGCTCGTCAATGCGATTGTCAGCCAGATCGCCAACAATCTGACGGATCGCGCACACAACGTGGCCCGGATCGCCAGCTACCAGCTTCTCTCCGCCGGCTACCGGAACAGCATGCTCTTCGGCCCTTACCATCCCAGATACGGAACGGATTGACTTCCGTTCCGGCGCGAAAGGCGCGGATCAGGCACAGGCCGGCAGTCCGGGAGGCCGCCCGCTCGCCGTGCCGGCCCGGTCGTCGTTGAGCGCGCCGTCGATCATCAGCAACTGGCGGCGGGCACGGCGGCCCAGCGCCGGATCGTGGGTGATGACGATCAACGTCGTGCCCGCGGCGTTGAGGGATTCCAGCAATTCGGTGACTTCCCGACCGGTATGGCGGTCGAGGTTGCCGGTAGGCTCGTCGGCGAGCAACATCGCCGGTTTCATGATGGTGGCGCGGGCGATGGCGATGCGCTGGCGCTGGCCGCCGGAGAGTTCGTCGGGGCGGTGTCCGGCGCGGGAAGCCAGTCCCACCCTGGCGAGCGCCTCGCTTGCCCGTTGCGCGCGGATGCCAGGCGGCACGCCGGCGAGTACCAGCGGCAGGGCGATGTTTTCGGCGGCGGTCAGCCGGGGCACGAGATGGAAGCTCTGGAAAATGAAGCCGATCCGCTCGCGGCGCACCGCCGCCAGTTCGTCGGCGGAAAGCGTGGTCACGTCGCGCCCTTCGAGGCGGTAGCGTCCGGCGCTGGGATGGTCGAGCAGGCCGAGGATATTGAGCAGAGTGGATTTCCCCGAACCGGACGGCCCCATGATGGCAACGTATTCCCCGGATTCGATGTGCGCCGTCACCGCCGCCAGCGCCCGCACTTTCGCGCCGCCAAGGGCGAAAACACGCGAGATGCCGTCGAGTTCGATTTGAGCCATATCAGCGCCCGGCGCTGGCGCCCGCCACCTGCGCGGCCCGCGCCCGCGCGCCGGGCGTGAGTCCTTCGAGCGTGAGCGAGGTGATGACGCGCTCGCCGGCGTTGAGTCCATCGACAATTTCGGTCAGTTCCCAGTTGGCGACGCCGGGCGTGACGGCGCGCTCGGCGACAACGCCGCCATCGAGCACCAGCACCTTGTTGCCCGCGCGCAAGGCGGTGGTGGGGATGTGCAAGACATTGTCACGGGAGGCGAGCACGATTTCGACATCGACGCTGTAGCCGACGAGCAGCCTGCGCCCTTCTTCCCTGTCGTCGAAGTCGATGTCGACGTCCACCGTGCGCGCCTGTTTTTCCTCGGCGGTGATATAGGGGGCGATGCGGCGCACGCGGCCAGTGAAACGCTTGTCCTTCAATGCTTCGATGCTGATGCGCACCGGTTGGCCCGGCTGTATCTTGGGCGCGTCGACTTCATCCATCGGTGCCTTGACGTAAAGGCAGGAATCGTCGATCAGGTCGATGGCCGGCGGCATGGCGATGCCGGTGGGAGACGGCGTGGAGATTTCGCCGAGTTCGCCGTTGATCCTGGCGATGGTGCCGGCGAAGGGCGCGACGATCACGGTACGGTCGAGGTCGGCGGCGAGGGATTCGAGCTGGCGCGCCGCAGTGTCCACTTCGGCCTTGGCGCTAGCGCAGGCGGCGGCGCCGGCATCGGCGTCGGTACGGGCTTTTTCCGCGGCGCTGGGGGAAACGAACTGGCGCGCCACCAGTTCTTCCTGGCGTTCGGCTTCTTTCCGCGCCTGCACGGCGCGGGCGCAGGCCTCATTCTGGCGCTGCCGGGTGCTGGCCAGACGCGCCTGCGCCACGGCCTCATTCGCGCGCAGGTCGCCTTGCCACAAGCGCATCAACACTTGCCCCGTTTCGACGCGATCGCCTTCCCTGACGCCGAGATAGTCGATGCGCCCGCCGGTGATGGTGGAGAGCCTGGTGCGCTGGCAGGCTTCGATCACGCCCGCGCGGGTGTTGATGACTGTCGCTTCGACCTTGCCGCGCGCGGCTTCGTAGACAGCAACGCCGAGCGGGCCGGGGCGGTTCAGCAGCCAGATCGCCGCCACAAGGAAAATGAAAACGACAAGCGCGATTGCACGGTGCGCGGACAAGATACCGGGCGATTTACCCTCGCGCAGCGGTCGTGGAGGGGGAGGTTTCGAAGCGGCCATTGGTCTGTTTGTTATGCATTACGAAATCTTGTATCGCGGCAGGAGCACCCTGTATCCGCACACCAGGCTCTGAAACATCGGCGGCTCCGCAAGCGCTGCCCTTTCTTTTACTGTTCGCGGCCCCGCGCCCGCCTTGCGTGCACACTCATCCCGGAGACCAGCCACAGCTATCCACCGCGCCGCGCTCATGCCTACTTTCCGCCTTTTGTCCGAGAGTCCTTAAGTGTAACCGTGAAATTGAACACAGGCGCGCCTTCGGCGGAATCGAAGCGATCCACGGCGAAATAGCCGTGCCGCTCGAACTGGAAGCGTTCTTCCGGATGCGCGGCCCTGAGCGCCGGTTCCAGTCGGGCCTGGACGATGCGGATCGAACCCGGGTTGAGATCGTCGAGAAAGTCACGCTCGATGTCTTCCGGATCGCCCTCGCGGCGCTGGCCGGGGTACGGGTAGGCGAACAGACGGTCGTAAAGCCTGACCTCGGCGGTATAGGCATTCGCGGCGCAGACCCAGTGCAGGTTGCCTTTGGTCTTATAGTTGTCCGCGCCCGGCGTGCCCGATCTGGAATCGGGGAAGTATTCGGCGAACACGGTGACGACGCGACCGTCCGCGTCTTTTTCGCAACCCGTGCATCTGACCACATAGCCATAGCGCAGCCGAACTATGTTGCCCGGATAGAGGCGGCGAAAGCCTTTGACCGGCGTTTCCATGAAATCTTCGCGTTCGATCCACAATTCGCGCCCGAAAGGGATGTCGCGCTTGCCGAGTTCGGGCTTGAGCGGATGGTTCGGCGCTTGGCACGGCTCGCTCTGGCCTTCGGGGTAATTGGTGAGCACGAGCTTCAATGGATCGAGCACGGCGATGCGCCGAGGCGCGGCTTCGTTCAGATGCTCACGCATACATTCTTCGAGCACGCTCATGTCGATCCAGGAATCGGCCTTCGCCACGCCGATGCGTTCGGCGAACAGGCGGAAACCTTCGGGCGTGAAACCGCGCCGGCGCGCGCCGGAGAGCGTCGGCAGGCGCGGGTCGTTCCAGCCGGTGACATACCCGCCGTCGACGAGCTGGATGAGCTTTCTCTTGGAAAGCACCGTATAGGTGAGATTCAAGCGGGCAAACTCGATCTGCCGCGGCAGCGGACGCGGGAAATGCCCGGCGTCGGCGAGTGCTTCGAGCAGCCATTCGTAGAACGGGCGCTGATCCTCGAATTCCATCGTGCAGATCGAGTGGGTGACGTTCTCGATCGCGTCCTCGATCGGATGGGCGAAAGTGTACATCGGATAGATGCACCATTTGTCGCCGGTGCGGTGATGGGTGGCGCGGCGGATGCGGTAGACCGCCGGATCGCGCAGGTTGATGTTGGGGCTCGCCATGTCGATCCTTGCCCGCAGCACATGCGCGCCGTCGGCGAATTCGCCCGCCTTCATGCGGCGGAAAAGATCGAGATTCTCGTCGACAGACCGGTCGCGGCAAGGACTGTCGATGCCCGGTTCGGTCAACGTGCCGCGATTCGCGCGCATCTCGTCCGCCGACTGCGAATCGACATAAGCCTTGCCCGCCTTGATGAGCGACTCGGCGCAGGCGTACATGATGTCGAAGTAATCGGAAGCGAAATAGAGATGCTGGCGCCAGTCGAAGCCCAGCCAGCGCACGGCCTCGACGATGGCATCGACGTACTCCCGATCTTCCTTCGCGGGATTGGTATCGTCGAACCGCAGATGGCACACCCCGCCGTAGGACTCGGCCAAGCCGAAATTGAGGCAGATCGACTTGGCGTGGCCGTAGTGCAGATAACCATTCGGCTCGGGCGGAAAGCGGGTCTCCACCCGTCCCTCCCATTTACCCGTGCGGTTGTCGTCATCGACGGCATTGCGGATGAAATTGCTGGCGGACACGGAAGAATTGGCGGCGAGAGTCATGAGCAATGGCGCGGGCAATGACGGAAATGCGGCATTATAAGCCAGCGTCGCGGCAACGACTCGCCAACGCGCCTGTCCGGACGGAGCCGCCAGCCCGCGACCGTCCAGCCTCCCGCGGTGCCGATCAGCGGCGCTGCGCGCCGGATGGAAGGAACTGGATTGCCACGGCGCTGCGCGCCTCGCAATGACGAAGTGGGGGGCGGCTTTCGGAATGACGAAGTGAGAAGTTTCTCGCAATGGCGAAGTGAGAAGTTCCTCGCAATGGCGAGTCCCCCCAATGGATTCCCCTCGCCCCCCGCAGGGGGGAGAGGGCCAGGGAGAGGGGGGTTCAACCAAACGGCGCGCAGCGCCGCTGATTTTTTGGCGGTGGAGAATGGACAGGCGTCCCGTTCCCTCCCCCCTTTTTTATTCAGTTCTTTTGCCTGAATTCGGCTTGCAGCGTTTTCCAGAATGGATCGTCCGGGTTTTCGCGCGCAAGTTGGGCGAGCGCCCGTTCGTAGATCGGAGTGAACACGCCGCTTTGCAGATCCGGGGTTTTGTCGATGAAGCCGCTGTCGACCATTACTTCGGCGAAATGCCGCACGCCCCGGGTATTGGGATCGGACGATTGATCGAGATTGGGGGAGGTATAGGCGCGCTCCAGCAAGGCCGGATCGAGCTTCACGTATTTGGCGATGGCGGCCACCGTTTCCCTGGGGTGTTCCACGCCGTACTTCTGCGCCAGCAAAACGGCGCGGATGAATTTCTCCAGCGCTGCGGCCTTGTTCTTCACGGAATCTTCCATTGCCAGGATGCGGCAGCAGGGGTGGCCGGGTTGCAGATCCGTGGAGCGGAAAACGATCTTCAGTCCTTGATCTTCGGCGCGCAGATCGTGCGGCCCCCAGATCACTCCGGCATCGACCTGACCGGATTTGACGGCTTCGATGACCGCCGCCGGGTTCTTCAACTCGAACAGTTCGAGATCGGTCTTCCAGTTCAGTCCCGCGTCCTTGAGCGCGCCGCGCAGCACCGCGTCGCCCGTGGCCAGGCGGATGGTGGCGACTTTCTTGCCCTTGAAATTGGCGATTTTCGAGAGTTCGGCGGCTTTTTCCGGCTTGGCGACCAGTGCCACGTCGCCGCCCATGACGCCGCCGATGATGCGGATTTTCGCGCCCTTGGCAAGATGGGCGAGCGGCGCGGTGGTGCCGAAGGGCGCGACATCGAGCTTGCCCGAAACCAGCGCGTTGAGACCGTCGGCAGAATTCTGGAATTCGATCAGCTCGACATCCAGCCCTTCCTTCTCGAACAGGCCATATTCCTTGGCGACGAAGAACTTGGCCTGCCCGGTGACGGGCAGGTAGCCGACCTTGAGCGCTTCGCCAGCGCAAGCATGGCTGGCCGCGATGCCGAGCAGCAGCGCGGCGGCGGTTTTGAAAGTGAACCGGGTGGACATGGAAACTCCTTATCTTGGTTTGTCGTTGGCGTCGCGGTAGGCCGCCCACGGCGCTTCTTCATAAGCCCGCTCGTGGATGAAGCGTCCGAGCAGGATCAATTCCCCCGGGCTGGAAAGCGTCCCAAGGTGGCGATAGACGATGCCGCCGCCGTCGAAAAAAATGAAGGCCGGGGTGGCGACGACGCCGAGTTTTCCGGCCCATTGCCAGCGGGGCAGGCTGTCGCCTTGCGGCGTTTTGATGGCCTCCGCCCGGTCGATGGCGACCTTGACCGTGCGATAGCGCCGCGCGAAAGCCTCCGCCTCGCCGTGCGCGAGCACTTCGGCCCGCAGCGCGCGGCAATGATCGCAATCCCGCTGCTCGAAAAGCACCGCGAGCAGCTTGCCTTCCCGGGCTGCGGCGCGCACTTCCGCCGCGAGGTCGTCCGCGTCATGCTCGAAAAGCGCCCCCCGCGCGGGCAGCGCGATGAGGAAAGCGGCCAGGAACGGCAAAACCCCGCGCATCGGCGTCATCGTCATCTTTTTACCGCAGCCAGAAAAGGGCGCGATGGCGGGCCTTTTCCAGCAGCGTCATGGACAACCAGGTAATCAGCCCGGTGTAGAGAATGCCTGCGGCCATGCGCGGATAGTCGGCGTAATCCGCGTAGAACTGCACGAAGCGCCCCAGCCCCGCGTTGGCGCCGAAAAGCTCCGCCACGGTGAGCAGTACGAAAGAGAAAGCCAGCCCCACGCCCATGCCGGAAAAGACATGCGGCAGGCTCGCGGGCAGGACGACGCGCCAGTGATATTCGAAACCTTCCAGGCCGAGGATGGCGGCGTTGTCGCGGTAGCGTTGTTCCAGCGCGGCCGCGCCTGCCGCCGTGTTGTGGAACACCGGCCAGAATGCGCCGATGAAGACGACGAAAATTGCCGAGAGCCGGAAGGTCGGCAGAATGGCGATGGCGTAGGGGATATACACCGTCGGCGGTACGGGCGCGGCGACGCGGGCGAAGGGAAAGAAGATGCGCTGCCAGCGGGGCGATGCGCCCACGGCCAGGCCAAGGGCGACGCCGGCGGCGCAGGCGAGGGAGAAGCCGGGAATCAGGATGCAGAACGAAGAAATCGTCCCTTTCCAAAGCTCGGGCAGCGATTCCCGCAGCGCCGCGAAAGTGAGCGCGGGCGAGGGGATCAGGGGATTGTCGCCGAGCGGCAGGTATCTGGCGGCAAGCGCCCAAGCCGTGAAAAGGGCGATCCAGATGCCGGATGCTTCCAGCGCGCGCACGAACCAGCGGCGCGGAGCCTGGCCGACCGGGGGGAGCGAAGCGGACGGATTGCGGAAAGAATCGTCCATGGCGATGGTTTCGGACATGACGGAATCTCCTGTGGGAATCAGACGGAAGCAGCAATATCGCCGCCCAGGCGTTGCAGGGTGTCGGCGGCCAGCGTTTCGGCCACGGATTCGCGCAACGCATGGAAAGCATCGCTGGTCAGCAGCGCGCGGCGGCTGTCGCGCCGGGGGAATTCGACCGGCAGATCGGCGATCACCCGTCCCGGACTGGAACCCAGGATGACGACGCGCTCGCTGAGGTAAAGCGCCTCGTCCACGTCATGGGTGACGAAGACGAAGGTCTTGCGCGGCGTCGAATCATCGCGGATTTCCAGCAGCAAGTCCTGCAAGCGCGCGCGGTTGACCGGATCGAGCGCGCCGAAAGGCTCGTCCATCAGCAGCAGGGGGGAGCCGAGCGCCAGCGCCCTGGCGATGGCGGCGCGCTGGCGCATGCCGCCGGAGAGTTCGAACGGATATTTGCCTATCGCCGCTTCCAGCCCGACTGTTTGCAGATGCGCAGCGGCCTCTTCACGCCGCGCCGCCCGCGACGTGCCGGGACGCGCCCTGCCAATGGCGATGGCGATGTTGTCGACTACCGACATCCACGGGAAAAGCGCGTAATCCTGGAACACGATGCCGCGCTTCAGGCTGGGGCCGGAGATGGGCGCGCCGTCCCACGTCAGGCGGCCCCGCGCGGGCGTCTGCAACCCGGCCAGCAAGCGCAGCAGGGTGGATTTGCCGCAACCGCTGGAACCGAGCAGGGTGACGAATTGCCCCGCCGGAATGGCGAGATTGATGTTCTCCAGCGTCGTGGCGCTGTCGTCATAGGCAAAGTAAAGATTTTCGAGTGTCAGTCCGTTCATTGCGTCAGCTTGCGCGCCATCACGCCCTCGCGGCGGTTTCTGGATGGCGCAAGGCTACGCAAGAAAAACAGCCCGTGTGAGAATAAAAACTCTTATGTTTATGAGCGAATGCGATAAGCGATAAGCCGCCACTTCACCGATACGGCGGTCTGGGAAGAAGCGTCCCGAAGGAGTGGGCGAGAAGAACCCGGCCATGCGGAGGACGACGCCCGCATCAAGGGTAGAAGTGGGAAACCTTGAAGTGCTCGGGCGCTATTCCGCTGACTTCCAGATCAATATGAGTGGTCACTTCGCCGCGCGGGGCGAAGCCGCCGCTCGCGCGCTGCTCGGGCGGCACCCATTCGGCGGGGGTGAAGACCCGGCGGGCGATCTCGCGCTTGGCGCGGTCCAGCAGGGTCAGTTCGAGGTGCGGCCAGTCCTGCGCAAAGCGGGCTTCGTTCCTGACCTTGGCGTAGAACGAGTACTGGTCGGGGAGTCCGGATTGCGCGGGGACGAAATCATCATCGGGGATGCGGATCAATGACGCATCTCGCGGCAGCGGCATTTCGCAGCCGAAGCTGCCACAGGCCGAAACGAAAAACGGGCGCGTGTCGGGGAAGGCGCGGGAGATGCCTTGGCGGAAGAGGAACGTGGCCTGCACGATCAGCGCCACGCTCAACATGGAGACCGACGACACCCAAATGGCGCGCGCGCGCGCGCTCATCGGTTTGCCGTAAACGTCGAAATAGGATGCGGCGGTCTTGCGGGATTTGGGCGCGGTTTCGGTGGAAGGTTTTCTTGATACTTCCAGCGCCTTGCTCTCGGCCTCGGCCTCGAATTCGGCCTCGATCCGGTTGATCTTGGTCTCGATCCCGAACTTCGTGAAGATCTCGCTTAGCGTCTCTTCGTCGATGACCTCGGAGGCCGCCTGCACGACCGGGCCATGTTCGTTTTCCCGGTGCTTGCTGCTCCGGCGCGGGGCTTTCTGCGATTCTCCGCGACTGAAAAAAGATAGTCTGGATAGTCTGCTTTCGCCGTGCCTGCCCCGCTTGCTCCTGTCTGTTCTTTTCTCCCTTTCCTTTCCTTTTTCCCTTTCCTTTTCCCTTCCCCTCTCCCTTTTCTTTTCCCGTTCGTCATGCCTGACCCTGGGGCGCGGTTCATCCATGCTGTCGTCGAGCACGGGTTTTTCTTCGCCGCCGGGGGCGGGAACCGGCGCGGGGACACTTTTCCTGTTTCGTCTGGCAGGCACAGGCGGCAACGGCAACACCTCATCCATGCCGTCGCGCATGGTTCCTTCAACGCCGGGTTCGACGGCGGGCACGGGCGCGTGTTCCCTGTTCTGCTTGCCGTGCCTGTCCTTGCACGGCGGCGGATCATCCATGTCGTCGAGCATGGAGTGCACTTCGTCGCCAGGCTCGAAAACAGGCGGCGGAACGGGCGGTGGCGGTGGCGGTGGCGGTGGCGCGGGCAGCGGCGGCACAGGTTCGACAGGTGCCACCTCTTCCTCCTCCTCGTGGATATCCAGTTCCGGGAAGTCCAGCGAGGGAGACCAGCGCACGATGCGCGGCATTCTGGATTGCGTGTCGATCGAGGACGAAAAATCGAGATCGCTGAGCTGGCGTTGCGACGATTTTTTGACGACGGGCGCCAGCACCGGACGTTGTCTTGGTTTTAGTTTTGGTTTCGGCAAGAGCGAGGCATTGCCGCGCGGCGGAAACGCATCGCCCGTCGCGAAACCGTTCGTCATGGAGAAGGGCTGCGTCACGGCGGAATGGAACGCGACATCGCGCTCGCGTGACGAAGGCGCCTGTCCCGTCCGGAGAGGAAGAAGACCGACTCCCGCGCTCGCTTCCGGAAAGGCGGAAGAAACGGCGGTTTCCGCGCCGGGCGCTACGGTCTGCGATTCCGGATCGGCCAGATGGTCGAGGGCATTGAAAGGATGCAGGCAGTTGCCGCAACGCACGCGGCCTTGCCGTGCAAGCAGTTGTTCCGCCGTGAGTCGAAAAACGGTCTGGCAACTTGGGCAGCGTGTCAGCATCGAAAACGAACCCGGCTCCACGGATAAAAAACGATAAGTAGCAGATTATCGCCCGCTTCGGGCGCGTTGTCTGTACGTTTCTCCGTGTGCAGCGACAACGAATTCCGGAGCGCCACGAATTTTCCTCACGAACGGCGGCCTTGCAAGCGCGCCCAGCCGTCGTCCACCGCGCCGATCTCCAGCGCGATCCAGGGTTTCCAGGCGTCGATGACCTGCCCGGCCTGCTGTTCGAGCACGCCGGCGAGCGCCGCCCGCCCTCCGGCGGCGACCCGCGCCGCGATCGCCGGCGCCAGCACGCACAAGGGGTTGGTGAGAATGTTGGCGACGACGAGATCGAATGTCGTCTCCAGCGCGGCGCTGGAGTGTCGCACATGCACGATGCCGCCCACGCCATTGCGCGCGGCGTTGTCGCGCGCTGCTTCCAACGCGCGTTCGTCGATGTCCACGCCAAGAACCCTCCCCGCGCCGAGGCGGGCGGCGGCAATACCGAGGATGCCCGAGCCGCAGCCGTAATCGAGGAGCGAGAGGCCAGGGCGCACGGTTTCGCACAGCCATTCCAGGCACAGGCGGGTGGTCGGGTGCGAACCCGTGCCGAACGCCATGCCGGGATCGAGCACGATGTTGATCGCCTCCGCATCGGGCGCTTCGTGCCAGGACGGGACGATCCACAGGCGGGCGGTGACGCGGATGGGGGCGAACTGGCTTTGCGTGATCCGCACCCAATCCTGTTCGGCCACTTCTTCGATGTCGAACGGCGGCACGGCGACAAACCCCGCCCCGGCGGCGGCCTCTTCAAGGATGGCGGCGATGGCGGCGTCCGGCGCGAAGAGGGCGATCACCCGGCTGTGCGCCCAGAGGCTCGCCGGCGCGTGGCCGGGTTCGCCGAACTGCGGCGTCTCGGCGGCGGTGCCGGCATCGGCGTCTTCGATCGATACCGAGAGCGCCCCCGCCGCCAGCAACGCCTCCGAGAGCGCTTCGGCACGCCCGGCATCGGCCCGCAGCGTAACGGAAAGCCACATCGCGCGCGCTCCTTTCAGTCGGTCTTGACCTCGTTGAGGTCGGACAGGCGCTCTTCCAGATAATGGATGCTGGCGCCGCCTTCGATGAAATGGGTATCAAGCATGAGCGCCTGGTGGAGCGGAATATTGGTCTTGATCCCGGCGACGGCCATCTCCGAGAGCGCGATGCGCATGCGGCGGATGGCCTGCTCGCGCGTGTCGCCGCAAGTAATCAGCTTGCCGATCATCGAGTCGTAGTGCGGCGGCACGGTATAGCCGTTATAGGCGTGGGAGTCGACCCGCACGCCGGGGCCGCCGGGCGTGTGCCAGTTGGTGATCCGCCCCGGCGAAGGGATGAAATTGAACGGGTCCTCGGCATTGATCCGGCATTCGATGGCGTGGCCGCGCAATTCGATGTCGCGCTGGCGGAAACGCAGCTTTTCCCCGGCGGCGACGCGGATCTGGGTCTGGACAATGTCGATGCCGGTGATGAGTTCGGTCACAGGATGCTCGACCTGCACCCGCGTGTTCATCTCGATGAAATAAAATTCGCCGTTCTCGTACAGGAACTCGAACGTGCCCGCGCCGCGATAACCGATCTTGCGGCACGCCCTGGCGCAACGTTCGCCGACGGCGGCGATCAGCTTGCGGTCGATGCCCGGCGCGGGCGCTTCTTCGATCACTTTCTGGTGGCGGCGCTGCATCGAACAATCCCGCTCGCCCAGATAAACGGCGCTGCCGTGCTGGTCGGCCATGATCTGGATTTCGACGTGGCGCGGGTTTTCGAGGAATTTTTCCATGTATACCACGGGGTTGCCGAACGCCGCCTGCGCCTCGGCCCGCGTCGTCGCCACGGCATTGAGCAAGGCCGCCTCGGTATGCACCACCCGCATGCCCCGTCCGCCGCCGCCGCCCGCCGCCTTGATGATGACCGGATAACCGATGCCGCGGGCGATCCGCACGATTTCCCGGGAGTCTTCCGACAGCGCGCCGTCGGAACCGGGCACGCAGGGCACGCCCGCGGCTTTCATCGTGTCCTTGGCCGAGACCTTGTCGCCCATGAGCCGGATCGTCTCCGGACGCGGGCCGATGAAAACGAAGCCGGACTGCTCGACGCGCTCGGCGAAATCGGCGTTCTCGGAAAGGAAACCGTAGCCGGGATGGATGGCTTCGGCGTCGGTCACTTCCGCCGCCGAAATGATGGCGGGAACATTGAGATAGCTTTGCGCGGACGGCGCGGGGCCGATGCACACCGACTCGTCGGCGAGCTTGACGTACTTGGCCTCGGTATCGGCCTCGGAATGCACGGCAACGACCTTGACACTCAGTTCGCGGCAGGCGCGCAGCACCCGCAGGGCAATCTCCCCGCGATTGGCGATGAGAATCTTCTCGAACATGGCGCTCAACCGATCACGAACAGGGGCTGGCCGAATTCGACCGGCTGCCCGTTCTCCACCAGCACGGCCTTGATCGCGCCAGCGGCATCGGCTTCGATTTCGTTCATCAGCTTCATGGCTTCGATGATGCACAGGCGGTCGCCGACGGCGACGCTCTGGCCGACTTCGACCAAGGGAGCCGCGCCGGGCGCGGAGGCGCGATAGAAGGTGCCGACCATCGGCGACTTCACCACATGGCCCTCGGGCAGCGCGGCGGCCCCGGGGACGCCGCCGGCGGGCGGCGCGGCGGCGGGCGGCGGCGCGTAACCCGGTGGCGGCGCGGCGGCGAGCGCCAGGGCGGGCGCGGCCAGATGCTTGGCAATGCGTACCTTTTCTTCGCCTTCGGTGACTTCGAGTTCGGAAATACCTGATTCCTGGACGAGATCGATCAGTTTCTTGAGTTTGCGCAAATCCATAATGTTCTCCGGGCAAAAAAGGGATGCGCCGGGGCGGCGGGCAGAGGGTGAGCGTCGTGCCGCCGCCCTGGCGTCAGCCGGCCAGCTCCCGCAGCCGGGCAAGGGCGAAATCCAGCGCCGCCAGATAACCGTGCGCGCCCAGCCCGCAAATCACGCCCACGGCGAGTTCGGAAAAATACGAGTGGCGGCGGAAAGATTCGCGGGCGTGGATATTGGACAGATGCACTTCCACGAACGGGATGCGTACCGCCGCCAGCGCGTCGCGCAATGCAATGCTGGTGTGGGTGTAAGCGGCCGGATTGATGATGATGAAGTCGATGCCCTCGACCGCCGCGGCTTGGATGCGGTCGATGAGCTGGCCTTCGTGATTGCTCTGGAAGGATTCGAGTTGCACGCCGTCGGCGCGGGCGCGAGACTCCATGGCGACATGGATGTCGGCCAGGGTCGTCCGTCCATAGATGTCCGGCTCCCTCGTGCCGAGCAGATTGAGATTCGGGCCATGCAGCACCAGGATGCGGCGTGGCACGGGAGGTGGGTTTTTACTACCTTTTGGTCGCGTCATGGTGGAAGTTTGGCGTAGTTGGCGACATTTTGTCCATTATAAAATCACGTTCTCGTCATCCCGCCGAGCAATGGCCGCAACCGGGCTTCGAGTTCTTTCCGGCTCATCGCCCCCAACTCGACATGCCGTACCACGCCCTGGCGGTCGATGATGACGGTCAATGGCAAGGCCCCGGCGGCGTTACCGAAACCCGCGGTCTGCTCCAGCACGCGCGGCGGCGCGACCAGCAAGGGATAAGGTACGGCGAAGCGCTCCCCGAATGCCCGCACCCTGCCGGCATCGTCGATGCCGATACCGACGAATTGCACGCCTTCCTCCGCGAGATCGCGGCTGGCGGCGGTAAAATCCCCAATCTCCGCGCGGCAGGGCGGGCACCACGTTGCCCAGTAATTGACGACGATGACGCGGCCTTTCCATTGCGCCACCGTCTGCTCGTTGCCGTGCGCATCGGGCAGGGAGAGCGCCAGCAGCGCGGCGGCGGCATCGTCCGCGCCGCGCGGCGGCGGCGAATACCCGCGCACCGCCAGTCCCGCGCCGGCGGCAAGCACGGCCAGGATGAGGGCAAGCGCCGGGAGACTCCGAAACTTCGACACTGGTACTGGCCTCCGTCGTGAAAATCCCTTCCGGTTTGCTTTCCGTTGCCGGCGGGGGGGGCCGGCCCGCGCGGATCAGCGCCTGCCGCCGTCCATGGCCGCCGCCGGGCCATCCGCCGCGGCGATCAGGGCCTCGACCTGGGCAAGACGCGCGCGCGGCTGGCGGCGGTCGCGCTCCGCCATCGCCGGATAGATGGACAACTGTACCGGCGCGCCTTCCCAATCGAGCGCGAGCACCGCTTCCGGCGCATCGGGCGCGCCCTTGCGTATCTCGCGGTGCTCGAAAGCGGGCGCGGTATTGAGCAGGAAAATCTCGACATCCTTGGCGCTCTCCGGGAAAAGATCTATTTCGATCTCCGCGTAGCGCCCCGCCGTGCCATCGAGCGCCCCGCCGGTCAGATAAGGACGGAATCCATCGAGCAAACGCATCAGCCCTACCGCCGCGGCGCGCATGCTGGCCAGGCGCTCGGCGTGTTCGCCGCTCTGGTACAGGGCCTGCCAAAGACGCAACTCCGCCTCGATCTCGGCATTGGCCGGCAGGAACTCGGCGTCGCTCGCGCCAAGCTGGCGGGCGGCCTTGCGTTTGGCGAAACCGAAATCGCTCACGCCATCCTCCGCCATCATGCGCGCGGCCAGCGCGGCAATTTCGCGGCGGCGCTGCGCGCTCCGGGAAAAGAAACCATGTTGCGCCATGGAAAAAACCGCCTTCAGGTAGAATCCGCCGCATTCTACACGGGGCACATGTTTCCATGCACATCCACATTCTCGGCATTTGCGGCGCCTTCATGGGCGGCGTGGCGCAACTGGCGGCCGCCTCCGGGCACAGGGTCACGGGGTGCGACGTCAATGTGTATCCGCCGATGAGCGAGCAGCTCCAGGCGGCGGGCATTGGCCTTACCGAAGGGTTCGACGCCGCCCAGGCTTCTCTCAGGCCGGACGTCTTTGTCGTCGGCAATGCCATTTCGCGCGGCAATCCGCTGCTGGAAGCCATCCTCGACCAGAGCCTGCCCTATGTTTCCGGGCCGCAATGGCTGGCCGAACACATCCTGCAAGGGCGCTGGGTACTCGGCGTGGCGGGTACGCACGGCAAGACGACAACCGCCGCGATGCTCGCGTTCATCCTGGAGAAGGCGGCACTCGAACCCGGCTTCCTGATCGGCGGCGTGCCGCTGGATTTCGGCGTCTCCGCCCGCCTCGGCAAAACCCCCCTGTTCGTGATCGAAGCCGACGAATACGACACCGCCTTTTGCGACAAGCGCTCCAAGTTCATCCACTACCGTCCGCGCACTGTGATCCTGAACAATCTGGAATTCGATCACGCGGACATCTTCGCCGATCTCGCGGCGATCGAAACGCAATTCCACCACCTCGTGCGGACCCTGCCCGCTTCCGGGCGCATCATCGCCAACGCGCGGGAAGACAGCCTCGCGCGCGTGCTCGCGCGCGGCTGCTGGACGCCGGTGGACTGGTTCAATGCCTGGAAAGACGGCTGGTGCGCGGACGGCGACGATGCCTCGGGCAGCCTCGTCATCCATGACGACAACGGCGAAATCGGCCGCACGCAATGGCAACTGACCGGCGCGCACAACCGTGCCAACGCCTGCGCCGCGCTGCTGGCCGCGCGCCATGTCGGCGTACCCTTCGCCGACGGTCTCGCGGCCTTGTCCGGATTCAGTAACGTCAAGCGCCGCCTGGAAGTGCGCGGTACGGCGGCGGGCGTGACGGTCTACGACGACTTCGCCCACCACCCCACCGCCATCGCGGCCACGCTCGACGGTCTGCGCAGCAAGGCCGGCGCGGCAGCGCGCATCCTCGCGGTGCTGGAACCGCGTTCCAACACCATGAAAATGGGAACGATGAAGGACAGACTTCCGCACAGCCTCGAACAAGCCAACCGGATATTCTGCTACAGCGCCAATCTTGGCTGGGATGTCTCGGCGGCCCTGTCGCCGCTTGGCGCGCGCCAGTCGTGCCACGACACGCTCGACGCTCTCGTGGCCGCCCTCGCCGCCGAAGCGCGGCCCGGCGACCATGTCCTGGTGATGAGCAACGGCGGCTTCGGTGGCATCCACCAGAAAATCCTCGCCGCCCTCGCCGCCTGAGAACCTGTTCAAAGTCTCCGTAGCCATGAGATACCTGTGCCGCTCAAGGGAAAGCCCGTGCGGCGGGATGGGGCGCTCGCCATCTGGCCCGCTTGCGGCATTGCAATAGCCGCGCGGCCGTTGTCCATGATCCCGGAGGCGATCTGCCACGGGTTCGCAATCCATTCTGTTTCGCCGAGGCGCGGCGGGCGGCCTCGCGCCTGTCTCGCCCCGATTGCGCCTCCGCGCCGCGAAGCTATCGCCAGCTTTTCCGGTATTCACACACCTGGCGCAAGATGTCGTACTCTTGCATCGTTTTGCCAATCAAGAATCAACATACAGAGCGCACAGGAGATCAATATGTTCGAATCTTTTTCCGAGTCATTCCTGAAACCGTTCGGCGATCTGGTGGCGACTGTCGACGGCATCGTCTGGGGGCCGTTCGTCCTGATTCCCCTGTTGCTGGCCGTTGGCGTGTTCCTGACCATTGGTCTCCGTTTCCTGCCCTGGCGCCAATTACCCCACGCTTTCGTCACGATGTGGCAAGGTCGGCGGCATCATCCCGGCCACGAGGGCGAACTGACGCCGTTCCGCGCCCTGATGACTTCACTGGCGGGCACGATCGGCACGGGCAACATCGTCGGCGTGGCCACCGCCATCCTCATGGGCGGGCCGGGCGCGGTGTTCTGGATGTGGGTCACGGCGCTCGTGGGCATGGCCACCAAGTTCTGCGAGGCCACGCTGGCGGTCAAGTTCCGCGAAGTCACGCCGGACGGCAAGTTCGTCGGCGGCCCGATGTACTACATCAAGAACGGCCTGGGGCCGAAATGGAAATGGCTCGCCGCTCTGTTCGCCATCTTCGGCGTGCTCGCCTCCTTCGGCATCGGCAACATGACCCAGGCCAACGCGGTCGCGGCGAACATCATCAAACTGAGCGCCGATTACAACCTGCCCCTCGACGCCAATATCGTTGCCATCGCGCTGCTGGTCGTGGCGGGGGCGGTGCTGCTCGGCGGCGTCAAGCGCATCGGCCTGGTCGCGGGCACGCTGGTGCCGGCCATGGCCCTGATTTACGTGTTCGGCGGGCTGATCGTCCTCGCTTTCAACATCGACAAAGTACCGGGCGCATTCGCCCTGATCTTCAACAGCGCCTTCAACGGCCATGCCGCCGCTGGCGGTTTCACCGGCGCGACGCTCGCGGCGGCCATCCGCTTCGGCGTGGCGCGCGGACTCTTCTCCAACGAAGCCGGCTTGGGCAGCGCCCCGATCGCGCACGCCACGGCCATCGTCAAGAACCCGGTCAAGCAAGGGCTTCTCGGGATGATCGACCCCTTCATCGACACCCTCATCGTCTGCACCATTTCCGCGCTCGTCATCCTCGTCTCCGGGCAATGGATGGCGCCGGGCATCACCGAAGCCGGAGCCGCCATACTGACCGCCCAATCCTTCAGCGCCGCCATGGGCGAATTCGGCTCTTGGCTCGTCACCATCGGCCTCGTGCTTTTCGCTTTCTCCACCATCCTCGGCTGGTGCGTATATGGCGAACGCTGCGTGATCTACCTTTTCGGCCACAAGGCGGCGTTTCCCTACCGGGTCTTCTTCACGCTCGTCATCCCTGTCGGCGCCCTCGCCAAACTGAGTCTGGTATGGGACCTCGCCGACCTCTTCAACGGCCTGATGGCACTCCCCAACCTCATCGCCCTGCTGTTGTTGAGTCCGATTGTTTTCAAGCTGGCGAAGGAATATTTCAGCGATCCCAAGAATGCGGAGGAATAAGGGGGCAGGGATCAGGGATTGGATTCCAGTTGAAAAAGGTTTCGATCTGCCAGCGAAAGTAATACCACAAGGCAATCCGGGGCGCGCTCACCGTATCGGGCAGCGACGCAAGCAGAACCCATTCGGCCTGCGCCTGGCCCTGCGCATCGAGAAGACGGTTCACCACCAGGCGCGGCGCCAGCGCTGTCTGGTTCGTTCCATCCGGCGCGAGAGCGCCGCTGATCCCCACTCACCCCGCGTCAATGGCCAGGCTGGTGACGATTTTTTCTTCGGTCAGTTCTGGCGAGCACAGTTCCATGAAGCGGTAGGCGAAGCCGCGCAGGTATTGGCCGCGGCGCACGGCGATGCGGGTGATGTTTTCCGGGAAGAGGTGCGCGCTCTCCAGTAGCGTGAGGTCGGCGTCGCGCTCGGCGTCGTAGGCCATGGAGGCGACGATGCCGATGCCCAGCGCCAGCCCGACGTAGGCTTTGATGACGTCGGCGTCGAGTGCCGACATGACGATCTCGGGCGTCAGTTCTTCGGCGGCGAAGGCGCTGTCGACGCGGGCGCGGCCAGTGAAACCTTCGTGGTAGGTGATGATCGGGTAGTTGACTACGTCTTGCAGGGTCAGCGGGTGTACGGCGGCGAGGGGATGTCCGGCGGGGACGATCACGGCGTGACGCCAGCTATAGTACGGAAACGAGACCAGCTCCGGCACGGCGGCGATGGTTTCGGTCGCCACGCCGATGTCGGCTTCGCCGTCGAGCAGCATTTGTGCGATCTCCGCCGGGCTGCCTTGGTGCAGTTTGAGGTGCACTTTGGGGAAGTCGCGCTTGAAGGCGGTGACCACCGGTGGCAAGGCGTAGCGCGCCTGGGTGTGGGTGGTGGCGACGGTGAGTTGCCCGGCATCGGTGCTGGCGTATTGTTCGGCCAAGCGTTTGATGTTGGCGGCGTCGATCAGCATGCGTTCGACCATGACGAGGACTTCCTTGCCCGGCTCGGTCAGTCCGAGCAGGCGCTTGCCCCGGCGGACGAAGAGTTCGAGGCCGATTTCGTCTTCCAGATCCTTGATGTGTTTGGAGACGCCCGATTGCGAGGTGAAGAGGGCGTTGCCGACCGCTGTGAGGTTGAAGCCGCGCCGCGCTGTTTCCCGCACGATGCGTAGTTGCTGGAAATTCATTGTGCCGCTCCTGTCGCTTTTTTGTTTCGCTGTTCATTTCGCCGCGCTTGCCACGCCAGCCGTGCCTTATTCAAATACCCGCGCCTTCTTCGTATTCGAAAACCCGCAGATTCGAGGGCACCAGCCGCACGGTTTGCCCGGCCGCCAGGGCGAGTGCCTCGGCGCGCTCGCGCGTGAGTTCCACTTCAAAATGCTGGCCGTCGCTGCCTTCGAGTTCGATGCGGGTGGTGACGCCGAAGGAGAGCGCCCGGCAGACTTTCGCCGCCATGCCGCCTTCTCCGCCGTTGCCGGCAATGATGTCGAGTTCGTGGGGACGGGCGAACGCCAGTACTCGCGCGCCTTCCGCCAGCCCGCCTTCTTGCGCCGCGCGCGGCAGCAGGTCGCCGCCCACGCGCACGCCTTCGCTGTCGACGCGGCCGTGGAAGAGATTGACCGCGCCGAGAAAGCTGTACACGAAGGGCGTCGCCGGCTGGCGATAGACTTCCTCGGGCGCGCCGACCTGTTCGACGCGGCCCCGGTTCATCAGCACAACGCGGTCGGCGACTTCCAGCGCTTCTTCCTGGTCGTGGGTGACGAAGATCGAGGTGATATGCAGTTCGTCGTGCAGGCGCCGCAGCCAACGGCGCAATTCTTTGCGCACCTTGGCGTCGAGCGCGCCGAACGGCTCGTCGAGCAGCAGTACGCGCGGTTCGACCGCCAAGGCGCGGGCGAGCGCGATGCGCTGGCGCTGGCCGCCGGAGAGCTGCGAGGGGAAGCGGCCGGCCAGCCAGTCCAGTTGCACCAATTCGAGCAGGCTGTGTACCTTTTCGCGGATCTGCCGCGCGGTGGGGCGTTGGGCACGCGGTTTCATGCGCATGCCGAAAGCGACGTTGTCGAATACGGTCATGTGGCGGAAAAGCGCGTAGTGCTGGAAAACGAAGCCGACCTGGCGCTCGCGCACGTTCCGGCCGGAGGCGTCTTCGCCTTCGAGCAGCACGTGCCCGCCATCGGCGGTTTCCAGCCCGGCGATGATGCGCAGCAAGGTGGTCTTGCCGCAGCCCGATGGCCCGAGCAGCGCCACGAGTTCCCCGGAAGGAAAATCGAGCGTCACGCCATCGAGCGCGGTGAAACCGCCGAAACGCTTGGCGATGTTGCGAACCTGGATACTCATGATGTTGCCCCGTCCTGTGCCCTCGGGCTGGGGCGCGATACGCGGCGCTCGACCCAGACCTTGATCCCCAGTGTGACCAGCGCCAGCAGCGCCAGCAGCGACGCCACGGCGAAGGCGGCGGCGAACTGGTATTCGTTGTAAAGAATTTCCACATGCAATGGCATGGTGTTGGTCTCGCCGCGGATGTGGCCCGACACGACGCTGACCGCGCCGAATTCGCCCATGGCGCGGGCGTTGCAGAGGATGACGCCGTAGAGCAGCCCCCAGCGGATGTTGGGCAGGGTGACGTGCCAGAAGACGCGCCAGCCGCTGGCGCCGAGCACGATGGCGGCTTCCTCTTCTTCCCGCCCCTGCGCCTGCATGAGCGGAATCAGTTCGCGCGCCACGAACGGGAAGGTCACGAACACCGTCGCCAGTACGATGCCGGGCACGGCGAAGACGATCTTGACGCCGTGCGCGTCCAGCCACGGCCCGAACCAGCCGAAAGCGCCGAACATCAGCACGTAGATCAACCCCGCGATGACCGGCGACACCGAAAACGGCAGGTCGATGAGGGTGATCAGGAAGTGCTTGCCGCGGAACTCGAACTTGGCGATCGCCCACGCCGCCGCCACGCCGAAAACGAGGTTGAGCGGCACGGCGATGCCCGCGGCGATCAGGGTGAGGCGGACCGAAGCCAGCGCGTCCGGTTCGGTGAGCGCGGCGAAATACGCTTCCCACCCTTTGCGCAGTGCCTCGATGAATACTGCGATGAGCGGCATCAACAAGAAGAGCGCGAAAAAGAGCAGCGCCACGGCGATCAGCGTCCATTTCACCCACGGCGCTTCGCGCGTGGCGGCGCGCGTCTCGAAACGGGCCGCCGGGTCCGCGCCGCGTTGCAAGATCGCCGCCATCAACGATCCCTCCCCGTCCGCCTGGCCGTCCATGCTTGCAGGCCGTTGATGAGAAAAAGCAGCGCGAAGGAAATCAGCAGCATGACCTCGGCCACCGCCGTCGCGCCCGGGTAGTCGTATTGTTCGAGCTTGGTGATGATCATCAGCGGCACGATCTCCGAAACCATCGGGATATTCCCGGCGATGAAGATCACCGAGCCGTACTCGCCCACTGCGCGCGCGAAGGCGAGCGTGAAGCCGGTCAGGAGCGCCGGCAGCAGCACGGGCAGGATGACGTGGCGAAACGTCCGCCAGCGCCCCACTCCCAGGCTGGCCGCGGCTTCTTCATGCTCGATGTCCAGATCTTCGAGCACCGGCTGCACCGTGCGCACCACGAATGGCAGGCCGATGAACACCAGCGCCACCAGCACGCCCAGCGGCTTGAAGGCCACTTGGATATCGAACAAGGCGAGGTACTGGCCGACCCAGCCGTTCTTCGCGTAAAGCGCGGTCAGCGCGATCCCCGCCACCGCCGTGGGCAGGGCGAAAGGCAGGTCGATCAGCGCATCGACCAGGCGCTTGCCGAAAAAGCGGTAACGCACCAGGCACCAAGCCAATATCATGCCGAATACGGCGTTGATCGCCGCCGCCGCCAGCGACATGCCGAAGGAGAGCTTGTACGAAGCCATCACCCGCGGCGCGCTCACCACCTTCCAGAATTCCGCCAGCGACAAATCCGAGGCTTTCAAGAAGACTGAAGAGAGCGGCAACAGGACAATGAGCGACAGCCAGGTGAGCGTCACCCCCAGCGACAGGCCGAAACCCGGAAGAACGCGCGTCGTTTTGCTCATCAGCGTTTGGCGGCGGAAACGATCTGGTCGTAGATGCCGCCATCAGCGAAGTGCTCGCGCACCTTGTCCCAGCCGCCGAATGCCTGCTCCACGGTGAAGGTGCGGATGGCCGGGAAACGGCTGGCGTTGCGGGCCAGTACGCCCTCGTCGCGCGGGCGGAAGCTGTGCCGGGCGATAATCTCCTGCCCCTCGGGCGCAAACAGGAAATCCAGATAAGCCCTGGCCTGCCGCTGCGTACCGCGCCGCGCCGCCACCTTGTCCACTACCGCCACCGGCGCGGACGCCTCGATCGAGACCGACGGATAAACGATATCGAACCTGTCCCCGCCCAATTCGCGGGCGATCAGGATGGCCTCGTTCTCGAACGTCACCAGCGCGTCGCCCGTGTCGCGCTGCGTAAACGTCGTGGTCGCACCGCGCCCGCCGCCGTCGAGTACCGGCACATTGGCGAAAAGCCCGCGCACGAATTCCCGCGCCGCCGCCGCGCCGCCATCTTTCTCCTGCGCGTTCTTTCCGAGCGCATATCCCCAAGCCGCGAGATAGGTATAGCGGCCATTGCCCGAGACCTTGGGATTGGGCACGATGACCCGCACCCCGGCGCGCGCCAGGTCGTCCCAATCCTTGATGCCTTTGGGGTTGCCCTTTCGCACCAGGAACACGGAGATAGTGGTATAGGGCGAGGCCCCGTGCGGAAAACGCCGCCGCCAATCCGCTGCCAGCGCGCCGCGCTCGACGAGCAGGTCGATGTCGGGTGCCTGGTTCATCGTCACCACATCGGCCTCCAGCCCCGCCGCTACCGCCAGCGCCTGCTTGCTGGAGCCGCCGTGCGATTGCCTGACGCTCACCTCCTCGCCGCTTTCCGCCTTCCAGCGCGCGGCGAACGCGGGATTGATGTCCTTGTACAACTCGCGCGAAACATCATACGAAACATTGAGCAGACTCGTCTGCGCCCGCGCGCCCATGCTCGCGCCCAGGACAAACAGCGCGGCGGCGAGCGCCCGTCCCCAATACTGTCTTGCCGACATTGAATACCCCTCCTTGAACAACGCGGCACAGTGTAGAGGGCGGGAAAAGATTTTCTAAAATGAAAAACTTCAGTTCATATAACCTCTGGTTCCGAGCCATCCGCATATCCCGGCATGAAGAGAGGGAAGAAAAACGCCTGCCCACATCCCCGCCGCAAGGAAATCAGCGGCGCTGCACGCCGGATGAAACGAACTGGATTGCCACGGCGCTGCGCGCCTCGCAATGACGAGGGGGGAGGCTTTCGCTCTTGACGAGGGGGGCTTTCTCAATGACGCGATTTTCCGATTGAAAAGGGGAGGGAGAAAACGAAGCGTTTGTCCACGCTTCGCCGCGGGGAAATCGGCGGCCTGGGAAGGAGGCGCTGGCTGGAAGCCTGCACAGAAGCCGTTGCGGGGGGGCGGTTTCGCCTGTGTTCGCGCCGCGCTATGTCAAGACGCGGAAAAAGTGTAAATTCCTACCCGGCTTCCCTTGGCGGCTCATGTTTGCCGCCGGGTTTCAGCCGCCTTCCGCGCGGCGCTTGCAGGCGGCGCGCGCGATGGGTGCGGTTTCATCGCTTTATGGACTGGAAGAGTTACAGCAATGAGTCATTTCACTGGAGATATCATGATGCGTAGTTATATATTGCGGCCCGCCATTCTGGGGCTGGTCTCGCTGGTTTGTGCCGGAAACGCGGTTTCCGCGTCAGCCGGGAAGCAGGTCTACAGCGTCGAGGCGGTTTCTGTTCCCGAGACGGGCGAACAGCAGCAAGCGCAATTCACGCCGGAGACGCGCGCCGCCGTTTTCCGGGGCCGGCGGATCGAGCTTGCCCCGCTCGATTCCGTAACGGCAAAAAGCCTGCTGGCGGCGCAGGAGGCGGATAAAAGCACGGGCCGCGCCGCCGTGCCGCGACAGATTGGTTTCGCGCGCGAGGTTCCGGCGCTGGAGAATCCGGCCGCGGCCGGCGGACAACTTGCTTGGCAGGCGCAGGCCGATGGCGGACAGGCCGCGGTGATTTCCATCGCTTCGCCGGGCGCGGCGGGGATACGCTTGGGCGTGCGCATTTTCAGTCTGCCCGGAAAAGCCGTGCTCCGTGTGCGCGCGCCGGGCGACGCCGAGGCGTTCGAGGCCAGCGGCGAGGAAATTCTTGATCTGATCGAGGCCAATGCGGCTTCCGGCGATAACGGCGAGGCCGCATATACATGGTGGACGCCGGTGATCGAAACCGAAGAAGCGGCGCTCGAAATCATTTTGCCGCCCGGTGTTCCGTCCAGCACGGTCGAAATCGCGCTGCCGACCATTTCCCACCTTTTCGCTTCCGCGCGCACGGGCTGGAAAGCGACAGGGGCGTTCGCGGAAAAAGCGGCGGCATTATCCTGCCACCATGACGCGAGTTGCTACGCGGAATGGGATATGGCAAGCCGGGCGACGGCGCTCCTGACCTATGTCGAAGAGGGCAAGACGTATATATGCAGTGGCACCCTCCTGAACGATTCCGACAAGACGACCTTCGTTCCCTATTTCCTGACCGCGAATCACTGCATTTCGACCCAGACGGTGGCATCGACCCTGGTCACATACTGGTCCCACCGCTCGCCCTCCTGCGACGGCAGCGGTTATGACGCCAACAGGAAGCAACTCGCCGGGGGCGCGACATTGCTCTACCAGGCTGAATCCACCGACACTTCTTTCCTGCAGCTCAAGAGCGCGCCGCCGGGCGGCGTGGTATACGCCGGGTGGCTGGTGGGCGCGACGGCCACTGATCTGGCGGTGGCCGGGATTCACTCTCCCGGCGGAGACCGGCTGAAGATCGCCTTCGGTTCGGTTGCCGGTCTCAGCACCCGTCCCGCGGAGCTGGGCGGCGTCCTGCGCCATCCTTCCGGCGAAACCCGCACCCATATCAAAGTCGATTGGAGCGATGGCGCAACCGAAGGCGGCAGCAGCGGTTCCGGCCTGTTCGACAGCGCCAGGCAGAAATTCATCGGGCAGTTGCACGGGGGGGATACGCCGGTCGCATGTTCCGGGAATGTCGACTATTACGGGCGTTTCGATCTCGCGTACTACGACAAGCTCCACGAGTATCTCAACCCCGCCGCCGCCCAGAGTTTCCGGCTCGATGTGACGCGCGCCGGCAGCGGCGCCGTGAGCGGGGAGGGAATCGACTGCGGCGACGACTGCACTGAGCAGTACGCCTCCGGTACGAAAGTGACGCTGACCGCCACGCCCGCTTCAGGTCATACTTTCGCGGGCTGGAGCGGCGCATGCACGGGAAGCGCGACGACATGCACGGTCACGGTAAACGCCGATGTTTCCGTCACGGCGACCTTCCAGCAGGCGCAGGCAGCGCGCCGGAGTCTGTCCGTACAGCGCTCCGGTAGCGGCACCGGCACCGTGATCGGACAGGGGATCACTTGCGGCGCCGACTGCACCGAGCAATACACCGCCGGCACGAAGGTGACGCTGTTCGCCCTGCCCGCCTCGGGTCATACCTTCACGGGCTGGAGCGGCGCATGCACGGGAAGTACGGCGATATGCACGGTCACGATGAATGCCGATACGTCTGTCACGGCGACCTTCACGGCGCAGGCGAACCCGGCGTCCCGGACGCTCAGCGTGCGCCGCTCTGGCATTCTTGGCGGAAGCGTGAGCGGGCCGGGGATCAACTGCGGTTCGGATTGCACCGAACAATATGCTTCCGGCAGCCAGGTGACGTTGACCGCCAAACTGCCTCTCGCGGGTCTGCTGAAAGTGTTCGGCTATTCATTCACCGGCTGGGGCGGTGCGTGCGCGAGCGCCAAGGCCGCCACGACGTGCACGCTGAAGCTGGATGCCGACGCTTCCGTGACCGCGACGTTCGGCTGGTAACAGGATTTGCCGATTAGAAATGTACAGACCGGAGACATTACCCATGTCCCGGTACATCTGTTACCTATGGCTCCGGTCTGTACAGGGGGAGAGGGTCAGGAAAAGGGGGGCAATCATGCGGGGCGAAGCGGTGCTGACTAAATCCGCGCCCTGATGCCTCTTCGCCGGTATTCGACGAACTCGAAGGTGTAGTCGTCGTTCGCGCCGGCGGGGTGGGGTTCGCGGGATATTTCCTGGAAGTGCGCGCGTTCGAACGCGGGAAAACAGGCGTTGCCTTCCACGTCGGCGGCGATTTCGGTCAAGAGCAACACGTCCGCCAGAGGAAGCAGGGCGCGGTAAATCTCCGCGCCGCCGATCACGAACACGCGCGCCGAGCCGGTCGTGGCGGCCAATGCTTCTTCGGTGGAGGCGAAAATTTCGGCGTTTCGCGCCGTATAGTCCGGCTGCCGGGTGAGCACGAGGTTGCGGCGGCCGGGCAGCGGTTTGCCGAGCGATTCCCAAGTCTTGCGTCCCATCAGTACCGGATGCCCAAGCGTGATGGCGCGAAAACGGGCGAGGTCGGCTTTCAGCCGCCACGGTAGGGCATTGTCACGGCCGATCACGCCATTGCGGGCGACGGCAGCGATCAGGACGATTTCGGCTGGACGCCGGGACGAATCCGGGTTCATACGGCCACCGGCGCTTTGATGTGCGGGTGGGGATCGTAGCCGCTCAAGGTGAAGTCCTCGAAACGGAAAGCGAAAAGATCCTCGATGGCCGGGTTGAGCGTCATGACCGGGAGCGCGCGCGGGGCGCGCGCGAGTTGTTCGCGGGCTTGTTCGACATGATTGCGGTACAAATGGCAGTCGCCTCCCGTCCAGATGAAATCGCCGGGCCGATAGCCGCACACGTGCGACACCATCAGGGTGAGCAGCGCGTAAGAGGCGATATTGAACGGTACGCCAAGGAAAATGTCGGCGCTGCGCTGGTAGAGCTGGCACGACAATTTGTCGCCCGCGACATGGAACTGGAACAGCACATGGCAAGGGGGCAGGGCCATGCGCCCGATCTCGCCCGGATTCCAGGCCGAGACGAGGTGGCGGCGGGAGTCGGGATTGTTTTTCAGTCCGTCGATGAGCGCGGTGATCTGGTCGATGTCGCTTCCGTCGGCACATTGCCAGTGCCGCCACTGTTTGCCGTAGACCGGGCCGAGTTCGCCGGCGGCGTCCGCCCATTCGTCCCAGATCGACACGCCATGATCCTTGAGGTAGCGGATGTTGGTATCGCCTTGCAGGAACCACAGTAATTCGTGGATGATTGAGCGCGTGTGGAGTTTTTTTGTAGTCAGCAATGGAAATCCGGTCTGGAGCGCAAAGCGCATTTGCCAGCCGAAAATCGATAGAGTGCCCGTTCCCGTCCGGTCGGTTTTTTTGTCACCGTGTTCGAGAACGTGGCGCATCATGTCCAGATATTGTTTCAAGGCGGCTCCCGGTTGAACGGCAAGATTCTACCGGGTGGCGGCGGATCGTGTGGAGCGAGAGATGGCGGGAGAGATAGCGGTAGAAGAGGTGGGCGGGTTTTCCAGCACCTGCCCCGGTGGATGGATGGAGTGTGCCGACCGTGCCGGAGGGATCGCGATGGCGGCGAAAATGCATATCGAGGGCCTGCGCGCGGATGGCTCCGGACTTCCCTTGGCGGAGCGGGCGGCGTTTGCCGTGAATGGCTTTCTCGCGGCCCTCGCGGCGCTGTGTCTCGTCCGGGAAACCGCCCCGGATCGCGCGCGCTGGTCGCTGGCGGCAAGCACGGGCATGAGCGAAATCGTCGCGGCCTTGCGGGCCGCGGACCATGATGCTCCGGGCGAGATCCCCGCCGCCGTGCTGGCTCGGGCCGCGGCCGAGGCGGTCAGATGGAATCTCGTCGACCGCCAGGCGCCCGATGCCGATTCATGGCGCATGCTCGGAGACTTGTTCATCGATGCGCAGGAGGGGGGAGATATGCAGGTGACGGGAGAAAGCGGCGCGGTGGCGCGCGAGTATCTCCGGGCCATTGCCTATCACGCGGCAGCGCTGGATCAATTGCCGTTGAAGACAGGGTTTGCTGTCGCGCGGCTGATTGAATTGTTGCTGCCGCTCTTGCTCCTGACGCACGAAGATACCGAAGCGGCGCTTTATGTGGTCGACGTGGTGCAGCGCGGCATACCGGTGCGTTTGGCATGGTCGTTCCTGTCCAGCGGCTGGTGTTTCGTGACCGTGCCGGCGGCGGATATGCTCTCCGACGTGCATGGCGGTTTCGCCCGCGGACAGCTTCCTCCGGGGCTGAAAGGCATGGATTCGGAAGTGCTGCGCGCCGGCGTGGTTCACCTGCGGCGGCAATGGTCGGCCTGCCCGCCCGTGCGGCGTTACCGGCGTTATCCGCTCGACGTTCGCCTGAGCATCGTGCGCGGGTACAACGAGGCCATGCATCTCTTGGCCGATGATGCGGCGGAGGGTGTGGCCGCGGGCGCCGGTGCGTGGTGGATCACCGATCTGAGCCGCGGCGGCGTGGGCGCCCTGACCTTGCGCAATACCAGGAGCAGCGTGCCCGTGAGCGGCGACCTGGTGGCGTTCTGCCCGGAAGAAGGGACGAAATGGCATATCGGCGTCGTACGCCGGGTGCGGACATCGAAATCATATGTCGAAATCGGGATTGCCACCCTGTCGGAAAGACCCGATCTCGTGCAAGTAGATGATGGCCGTATTCCGCGCGAGCTGTGCTTTTGCGACCCGGTGCGCCGTGGCGAGGCGGTTCGCCTGCTCGGCCCCGTGGGTGCGCTGGGAGACAACACCCCTTTGTTCGTCGTGGTGGATGGCCGTGCTCACAAACTGCGGCCACTGGCCAGCACGCTGAGAGGCAGGAGCTTCGATTTGCGCGTCTACCGGATTGCATGATCCGGCCATTTTCCCTTGTCCGCCGCTTTCCAGTCCGCGCACAGTGGAACGGTTCTTGGCGGACGGGAGCCGCGCGTCGGGAAGGTCGGGGCGGGCTCTGAGTGTTTTCGGGTTTTTCGGGGTGTTCCGGCAAGTGGGCGATGGGCGGGCGGCAGGTGGGCGATGGGGGGGGTTGACAGTCTTTCGGATTCTGGTCAGAATCGCGCCTCTTCGCTGCGAGTGGAGTTTGCGGCGGTTCTTTAACAATCAGGACAACCGATAAGTGTGGGTGCTTGGTTGCATGGATAGGGCTGCGGAAGTGGCCCGA
>JAITLI010000100.1 GCA_031277975.1 Azoarcus sp. | reverse complement strand
CACTGTGCAATGAACCTCGAACACGTGCGCCTCGGGGCGCGACGGACGGATGCGGTAGCGGATCACAACATCTCCAGGCGCAGGCGCGTCACCTTGCCCCGCACGGTGTCGAGCGCCTCGATGCGCGCAATCGCGGCGTCGGCGTTTTTCTCCACGGTACGGTGGGTGAGGAGGATGATGTCGGTCTGCGATTCGCCTTCGCCCGCTTCTTTCTGGATCATGGCGTCGATCGAGATATCGCCGTCGGCGAGGATGCGGGCGATGTCGGCGAGCACGCCGGACTTGTCCAGCACCCGCATGCGCAGGTAGTAGGAGGTGACCGTCTCTCCGATCGGCAGCACCGGCACGTCCCGCAACTGGCCGGGCTGGAAGGCGAAATGCGGCACGCGGTGCTCGGGGTCGGCGGTGTGGAGGCGCGTGACGTCGATCAGGTCGGCGATCACCGCGCTGGCGGTCGGCTCGGCCCCCGCGCCCTTGCCGTAATAGAGCGTTGCGCCCACGGCGTCGCCCTGTGCCAGCACCGCGTTCATCGCCCCCTCGACATTGGCGAGCAGGCATTTGGCCGGGATCAGGGCCGGATGCACGCGCAGTTCCACCCCCTGCTCGCGGCGGCGGGCGATGCCCAGGAGCTTGATGCGGTAGCCAAGCTGTTCGGCATAGGCGATGTCGACGGATTCGAGCCGGGAGATGCCCTCGATGTGCGCCTTGTCGAATTGCATCGGGATGCCGAAGGCGATGGCGCTGATGATCGTCGCTTTGTGCGCGGCGTCCACGCCCTCGATGTCGAAAGCGGGATCGGCTTCGGCATAACCGAGGCGCTGTGCTTCCCGCAACGCTTCGGCGAAAGGCAGCCCCTTGTCGCGCATTTCGGAAAGAATGAAATTGGTGGTGCCATTGATGATGCCCGCCACCCACTGGATGCGGTTGGCGGAGAGTCCCTCGCGCAGCGCCTTGATGATGGGGATGCCCCCGGCCACCGCCGCCTCGAAGGCCACCATCACATCGCGGCGGTGCGCGGCGGCGAAGATATCATTGCCATGCACGGCCAGCAGCGCCTTGTTGGCGGTGACGACATGCTTGCCGTTTTCGATCGCCGCCAGCACCAGATCCTTCGCCGCTGTATAGCCGCCGATCAACTCGATGACGATGTCGATCTCCGGATCGCGCACCACCTCGAAGGCATCGCGCGTGAGCCTGACATCCGCGCCGACGATCGTTTTCGCGTGTTCGATGTTTCTGTCCGCCACTGCGACGATGCGGATTTCGCGTCCCGCCCGGCGGGCGATTTCCGCCGCGTTGCGCGTCAACACCGTGTAAGTACCGCCGCCCACCGTACCGATGCCGAGTAAACCGGCGTTGACAGGTTTTATCTGACTCATTTGAGAAGTTTCCTGAAACAAAAAGCGGGAATGAAAAAGCCTTCCCTGAAATAAAAATGGTGCGCGCCGTGCCGCGTCACACCGGAATCCAGCGCCAGCGCGGCGCAACCGCGCCGCCGCGCCGCGTCCTCCAGCCATCCGGCGAGCGCCTTGCCGACGCCCCGCCCCCGGCAGGCGGCCTCCGTCACCCAATCGTCCACATAGAGACGGCGGCCCTCATGCGTATTCTCCACGACGCGCCACAGCGCCAGGCCCCTGACCGCCTCATCCTCCACCGCCAGGGTGAGACGTCCGCCGCCGGCGAACACCCGTTGCAGTACCTGCCGGTAAGCGCCAACCTCCGGCGGCAGGTTTTCGCGCAACTGGCGATGCACCGGCAATGCGCGCGCCAGCCACTCCGGCGCGGCGATCCGGCCCGCATCGTCCGTGACGCACAACAAGGCGAGCGGCATCGTCCGCCTCAGCCCGCCGCGCCGTGCCGCTTGCGGTAATGTTCGAGAAAACGCGCGATGCGCCCCACCGCCTCGCGCAAATCCTCCTCATAGGGCAGGAACACCAGGCGGAAATGATCAGGATGCGGCCAATTGAAGCCCGTCCCCTGCACCAGCAGCACCCGCTCGGCCTCCAGCAGTTCGGCGATGAACGCCTGATCGTCGGCGATCGGGTACACCCCGGGATCGAGCTTCGGGAACATATAAAGCGTGGCCTGCGGCTTGACGCAGCTCACCCCCGGAATCGCGGTGATCAATTCCCACGCCAGGTCGCGCTGCCGCCGCAGCCGCCCGCCCTCGCCGATCAACTCGTCGATGCTCTGATAGCCGCCGAGCGCGGTCTGGATCGCATACTGGCCGGGCACATTGGCGCACAGGCGCATTGAGGCCAGCATGTCCAGCCCCTCGATATAATCGCGCGCGTGGCGCTTGTCGCCGCACACCACCATCCACCCGGCGCGGTAGCCGCAGGCGCGGTAATTCTTCGACAACCCGTTGAAGACGATGGTCAGGACATCCTCGGAGAGCGCCGCGAGCGAAGTATGCGCCGTCCCCTCGTAGAGCATCTTGTCGTAGACCTCGTCGGCATAAAGAATGAGATCGTGCGCGCGCGCGATGGCGACAATCTCCCGCAACAGCGCCTCGGGATAAACCGCCCCCGTCGGATTATTGGGATTGATGATGACGATGGCGCGCGTATTGCGGGTGATCTTGCGCCGTATATCGGCCAAGTCGGGCAGCCAGCCCGCGCCTTCGTCGCACAGATAATGCACGGGACGCCCGCCCGAGAGCGACACCGCCGCCGTCCACAGCGGATAATCCGGCGCGGGCGCCAGCACCTCGTCGCCCGCGTCGAGCAGCGCGTTCATCGCCATGACGATGAGTTCGGAGACGCCGTTGCCAATATAAATATCCTCGACATCGACGCCCTTGATGCCCTTTTGCTGCGTATAGTGCATCACCGCCTTGCGCGCGGGGAAAATCCCCTTGGAGTCCGAATATCCCGAGGAATGCGGCAGATTGCGGATCATGTCCATCTGGATTTCCTCGGGCGCATCGAACCCGAAAGGCGCCAGATTGCCGATATTGAGCTTGATGATCTTGTGCCCCTCATCCTCCATCTGGCGGGCGCGGGCGAGCACCGGGCCGCGGATGTCGTAGCAGACATCGGCGAGTTTGCTGGACTTGCGCACCAAGCGGCACCAGGCCCCGCTCCCGGCACCATCCCCCGCGGCGGCAGCCTCCCGCGTCTCCGCGCCTGTCTCCGCCGCCTCCGCCCTCATCTCCATCACCCCCGCCGCCGCTTTCATGTCAATCCCCTTCCTTCCCGCGCCGTCCGGACGGACAGCCAAAGGCCGTTATCTTAGTCCGCCGCCGCGCGCGCGGCAATTTACGCCGCTATCATCGCGCCCGCGCCGTCACCGCGAAAGCCTCCCTCCCCCGCGTCATTGCGAGGCGCACAGCGCCGCTGTTTTCTTGGCGGTGGAGAGTGAGCGGGCGCCCCGCCCTCCCCTTTTTAATCAGCGGCGTTGCGCGCGCGAGGCGCCAGACGAGCAGGCAGGCATGGGTGGCGATCCGCGGGCGTTTGATGATTTTTCAGGGGTATTTCATGCTCCGGCCCTGTCCGGGGGGACTGGAACTACCCTTTCCGCGAAAACTACATTTATACTGTGCGCGGCGTCGGTTGCGCGCCGCCCCCGGGGCATTGGATGGTCATGGGCGGCGATCGTGACGACAGCGCCGACAGCCGAATGTGAGGCTTCGTACCGGACGGGAACATTGCCGGACAGGCTTTTTTATCTGGTTCAATTCCAGCGGCCCGAAACGTGGCGGGCGCTTTTTTCGATTATGGAGAAAAACCGATGCTGAAATTTCGTCAACGCGGGGTAAGCCTGATCGGCGCGATACTCGTAGTAATTGTAATTGCCATCGTCTTTTTCATCGGCATTCAGTCGTTTTCGGCTTACAGCGAGTATGCGTCGGTGAAGCGCGTTGTACAGCAATTGGCCCTGGGCGGCAGGGACGCGACAGAAGCGAGCCTGCGCAACAAGTTCCAGACCCAAGCCAATGTCGACAATATTACATCCGTCCAAGCGGGTGATCTGAAAATCCGCAAGGAAGGCAGCCGCTTTGTGGTCGAAGTCCAATATACGAGCAAGGTGCCGCTCGTGTCCAACGTCAGTCTGGCGTTCGACTTCAATGTATCGAGCAAAGACCCATGATGGGGTCCTCTGACAATGACGGAGGCTCTTGACCGTTTGCAGCGGCGCCTCGGCCATGTCTTCGCCGATGCAGCGTTGCTGGCGCAGGCGTTGACCCATCGCAGCCACGGCCAGTCCAACAACGAGCGGCTCGAATTCCTGGGCGACAGCGTGCTTGATTGCGCGATGTCGATCATGCTTTTTGGCCGGTTCGCCAACATGCGCGAGGGCGATCTGTCGCGGGTGAGAGCCTTGCTGGTATGCCAGGACGCACTGGCCGGCGTGGCCGCAGATCTCGATCTCGGCCCTTGTCTGCGCATGGGGGAGGGGGAATTGCGCAGCGGCGGCTTTCGCCGCCCTTCCATCCTCGCCGATGCGGTGGAGGCGATCATCGCGGCGGTCTATCTTGATGCCGGGTTTGCCGCGGCGCACGCGCTGGTGGAGCGTCTGTACGAATCCCGGCTGGCGCAGGTCGATCCCGCCGCGCCGGGCAAGGACCCCAAGACCGCGCTCCAGGAATGGTTGCAGGGGCGCAAGGTGGCGCTGCCCATCTATACCATGGTTCGGGTGCGGGGCGAGGCGCATGCCCAGGAGTTCGAGGTCGCCTGCGAAGTGCCGAAGTTTGCCGTGCGCACCGTTGGCCGGGGAAGCAGCCGGCGCGCCGCCGAGCAACAATCGGCGGAACTGGCGCTTGTCCGCCTGAAAGGGGGATAGCGTGGCCGCCGCCGAAGCTGGTACGCCTGCCGGCCCTTTCCCTTCTACCGCCGCCGTTTCCAAGGCCGGTTTCGTCGCCATCGCGGGGCGGCCCAATGTCGGCAAATCGACGCTTCTCAACCGTCTGATCGGGCAAAAGATCAGCATCGTATCGAACAAGGCGCAAACCACCCGCCACCAGATAACGGGCATCCTGAACACCGCCGATGCCCAGTTCGTGTTCGTCGATACCCCCGGATTCCAGACGCGCCATGACAGTGCCCTCAACCGCGCGATGAATCACACTGTCGCCCGGACGCTGGCTGGCGTCGATCTGGTGTTCTTCGTCGTCGAGGCGGGCCGCCTGGGCGACGAAGACCGCGAGGCGCTCGCCGCGATCCCGGCGGAGGCCAAGGTGGTGCTAGTCATCAACAAGGTCGACCGGCTCGCAGACAAACGCCAATTGTTGCCATTCATCGACCGGGCGCGGGGTTTGCGCGCGTTCGCCGAGATCGTGCCGCTGTCGGCGGCGCGCGGGCACAATTGCGATGCGCTGGTCGCGGCCGCCGCCGCCCTGCTTCCCCATGGCGCGCCGCTGTATGGCGAAGACGAGATCACTGACCGCAGCGAACGTTTCCTCGCCGCCGAATTCCTGCGCGAGAAGCTCTTCCGTTTGCTCGGCGACGAACTGCCTTATGGCCTCGCGGTCGAGATCGAGAAATTCGAGAGCGAAGGCCAGTTGCGCCGCATTCATGCCGTCGTGATCGTCGGCAAGTCCGCGCACAAGGGCATCGTCATCGGCAAGGGCGGCGGGAAACTGAAGCGGGCGGCAAGCGAAGCCCGGGTCGATCTGGAAAAACTGTTCGGCGGCAAGGTTTTCCTCGAAGTCTGGGTCAAGGTTCGCGGCGGCTGGGCCGACGATGAACGCGCGCTCAAAAGCCTGGGGTATGAGTGAGCCCGAGGCAGCGCGTCGCGGAGCAGCCGGCCTGGATACTGCACGCCACACCGTGGCGCGAGACGAGCCTGATTGTCGAGATCTTCGCGCGCGACCATGGCCGCGTCGCGTTGTCGGCCAAGGGCGCGCGCCGACCCATGTCGGCCCTGCGCGGCGTGCTGATGGCGTTCCAGCCGCTCGTGCTCGATTGGTCGGGCGGGGGCGAAGTCAAGACCTTGGTACGCGGCGAATGGCGCGGCGGGCAGGCTTTGCTGGGCGGGCAGGCGCTCCTGTGCGCCTATTACGTCAACGAACTCCTGCTCAAGCTGACCGCGCGCGAAGATCCGCATCCGGCGCTCTTCGCCGCTTATGAGACGGCCATGACCGCGCTGGGGCGGGGAGAAAGCCCACAGCCGCTCTTGCGGCGCTTCGAGCTGGCCTTGCTGCGCGAACTGGGGTATGGCGCGATGCTCGACAGCGATGGCGATGGCCGTCCGATCCGGCCCGGCGAACCTTATTTATATATAATCGAACGCGGCCCGCGCCCCTGCACGGCGCATGCCGGGCGGGCGGAGGAAAACGGCGTGACCGTCGCCGGCCAGACCCTGGTCGACCTCGCGGCGGGGGATTTCAGCCGCGCCGCGACCCTGTCCGATGCCAGGCGCCTACTGGGCGCGCTCATCAATCACCATCTCGGCGGGCGGCCCTTGCAATCCCGCCGGGTGTTCAAGGAGTTGCAGGAACTGTGATCGAACTCGGCGTCAATATCGACCATGTCGCCACGCTGCGCCAGGCGCGGCGCACTTGGGAACCCGATCCGGCATGGGCCGCGGTCGAGGCCCAACTGGGCGGCGCGGACGGCATCACCGTCCATTTGCGCGAAGACCGCCGCCACATCAATGACGAAGATGTGCGGCGCTTGCGCGAACTCACCCAGATCAAGCTCAACCTCGAAATGGCGGCGACCGATGAAATGGTTGCCATCGCTTGCCGGATCAGGCCGGAGATGGCGATGCTGGTACCCGAGGGGCGGCAGGAAATCACCACCGAGGGCGGACTCGATGTCGCCGCCCGGGAAGCGGAACTGCGCGCGCGCATCGCCCGGCTGGCGGACGCGGGCATCGTCACCAGCGTATTCATCGACGCCGATCCGGCGCAGATCGGCGCGGCGGCGCGGATCGGCGCGCGCGTCTGCGAAATCCATACCGGCCCCTATGCGCATGCCTTTCACGCCGCCGGGCGGGACATCGGCAGCCCCGCCGTGCGCGCCGAACTGGACAAGGTGCGCGCCGCGGGCGAGGCGGTGCGCGCGGCGGGGATGCGCTTCAATGCCGGACACGCGCTCAACTATTACAACGCGCGGCCCGTCGCCGCTCTCGCGGGGGTACGCGAATTGCACATCGGCCACGCCATCGTCAGCCGCGCCGTGTTCGTCGGCCTGCGCGCGGCGGTGGCCGAAATGAAACGCCTGCTGCGCGAGGCGGCGGGAGGGGCGGCATGATCCACGGCATCGGCGCGGACATCGTCCAGGTCGAGCGCATGCGCGCGGCGCTTGGCCGCCATGGCGAGGCGTTCGCAATCCGCATCCTGGCGCCGTCCGAACAGGGCGACTGGCGGGCGGCGCGCGATCCGGCCCGCTTTCTTTCCAAGCGCTTCGCCGCCAAGGAGGCGTTCGGCAAGGCGCTCGGCACCGGGATCGCGCCGCCAGCGACCCTGCACGCGCTGGCGGTGGCGCACGACATGCGCGGCAAGCCTTTCCTTGATTATGATGGGCGTCTTGCCGTCCATATGGAGGAACAAGGTTTGTCGACCCATCTCAGCCTCAGCGACGAACGCGATTATGTCGTGGCCGTCGCGGTGATCGAACGCCGATGAATATGGATGCGAATATATGAGTGCGAGTACGAGTGCGGGCGCCGTTGCCGCCGGGTTGCCGCGCGGCGCATTGATGATCGATGTCGCCGGTCTCGAACTTGATGACCGGGAGCGTGAACGCCTGCGCGATCCGAGGGTCGGCGGCGTGATTCTTTTCGCGCGCAATTATGCCGATTCCGAACAACTGTGTGCGCTCGCCGCCGAAATCCATGCCTTGCGCTCGCCGCCGCTCGTGATCGCGGTCGATCATGAAGGCGGGCGGGTGCAGCGCTTCCGCGGCGACGGTTTCACCCGCCTGCCCGCCATGCGCGCGCTGGGCGCCCTGTGGGAGCGCGACCATGTCGCGGCGATGGACGCGGCCCATGCCGCCGGGTACACGCTTGCCGCCGAACTGGCCGCGCACGGCGTCGATCTGAGCTTCGCGCCGGTGCTCGACCTCGATCATGGCCGCAGCCGCGCCATCGGCAGCCGCGCCTTTCACCGCGATGCGGCCGTGGTCGCCGCACTGGCGCAGGCGCTGGCGGCGGGCATGGCCGAAGCGGGAATGGGCGCGGTCGGCAAGCATTTTCCGGGGCACGGCCATGTCGAAGCCGATTCGCACCACGATGTGCCGGTCGACGAACGCGCCTTCGATGCGATCTGGGAAGACGATCTCGCGCCGTATCGCCACCGCCTGCTGCGCCAGCTCGCCGGAGTCATGCCCGCGCACGTCGTCTATGCGTACGCCGAGCCGGGAGAACCAAGTCCCGCCGGCTTTTCGCGTTTCTGGCTGCGCGAGATCCTGCGCGAGCGGCTGGGCTTCAAGGGCGTCATCTTCAGCGACGACCTCAACATGGCGGGCGCACGCGTGGCGGGCGACATTGTGGCCAGGGCGGCGGCGGCGGTCAATGCAGGCTGCGACATGCTGCTGGTGTGCAACCGCCCCGATCTCGTCGCCGAACTGCTCGCGCGCGGCATCCCCGAGACCAGCGCGGCCAGCCGCGCCCGCATCGCGGCGCTGGGCGCGCCCGCGCCGCGCCCGTGGCGCGCCGATCCGTTCGCGCTCGAACTGCACGAGCCTTATCTGAAGGCGCGCGAGAACGTGTTGGCATTGGCGGCCATGGATGACGGGGACAATTCAGCCTTGGCGGCGGCCTCGATCGGCGCGGAGCGTCCCGCGGACGCTCCGCCGAGCGGCTGAGGCGCGATTTACCGGGAGTGAAATATGCGTCGGCGTGCGTTGCTTGTCCTGTGCGCCCTGTTGGGCGGGCTGCTCATGCCGGTTTGCCGCGCCCGGGCCGATGACGGGCGCGAAACGCGGCGGGCGGCGCACGGGGAAGGCATCCTGCGGCTGGGCATCGTGCCGTTCAATTCCGTATCGGCGCTGCTGCGCATTCATCGTCCCTTGCGCGATTATCTGGCGCGCGTCCTGGAGCGGGATGTCAGGATTTATTCCTCGCGCGATCACGAGCAATTCCTGAACAACGCACTCGACGGCTATTTCGACGTGCTCATCACTACCGCGCATTTCCTGCCGATGCTGGTCGACGACGGCTTCGTGGCGCTGGTGCGCTACCGCAATCCGCTCGAAGTGATGCTCGTCACGCGCAAGGACAGCCGCATCGAAAAGGCCGAAGACCTGCGCGGCCAGCGCGTCGCCCTACCCGACCGGCTTTCGCTCTATCACATCGTCGGCATGCAATGGCTGGACGGCCTCCATTTGCGGGCGGGAACGGATTATTTCCCGAAAGAATACCCTTCGCACGCGGCCGCCCTGCTGGCCGTGAAGGCGGGGCGGGCCGATATCGCCGTGACCGCCAACACGGTCTGGGCACAAATGGGCGACGATGTGCACGGCCACTTGCGTCCGCTCGACGCGAATCATTCCGTCCTGCCCGCGATGATGACCCTGGCGCGCGGCGATCTTGGCGAAACCGGGATTGCCCGCATTCGCGCCGCGCTCGACGCTTTCCCCGGGAGTCCGGAAGGAAAACGTTTTTTTGCCGCCACCGGGTACGGCGGTTACGTCGCAGCCACGGCGGGCGACGTGGCGGCGGGACGCCTTTACGAACCGCTGGTGCGCCGGTGGTGGCGCCACGCCCCTGGCGGGGATGCCGGCGGGCGCGCGAACCCGGACGCCGCGCGCCCGCCGCGGGCCGATGAGTGATAGCGCATCGCGCGGCAGCGCGTTCGATGTACGCGCCTTCTTGCGCTCCGTGCCGGAAGAGCCGGGGGTCTATCGCATGATCGGCGGCGACGAGCGCGTACTCTATGTGGGCAAGGCCAAGAATCTCAAGCGCCGGGTATCGAGCTATTTCCAGAAAAACCTGCCGAGTCCGCGCATCGCCATGATGGTGTCGCAGATCGTGCGCGTGGACATCACCCCGACGCGCTCCGAAGCCGAGGCGCTGCTCCTTGAAAACAACCTCATCAAGAGCCTGTCGCCGCGCTACAACATCCTTTTCCGCGACGACAAGAGCTATCCCTATATCGAACTGTCCGCCGACGAATTCCCCCGGCTGGCCTACCACCGCGGTGCCTTCGCCAAGGGCGCGCGCTATTTCGGGCCGTTTCCCAATGCCTACGCCGTGCGCGAAAGCATTCACCTGCTGCAAAAGACCTTTCGGTTGCGCACCTGCGAAAACAGCGTCTTCCAGAATCGCTCGCGCCCTTGCCTGCTGGCCCAGATCGCGCGTTGCAGCGCGCCCTGCGTGGAAGGAATCGCCCACGCGGCCTATGCCGCCGATGTGCGGCTGGCGAGCCGCTTTCTCGATGGACAGGCCAGCGAGGTGATCGACGATCTCAGCGCGCGCATGCAGGAAGCCGCCGGGCGGCTGGCCTTCGAGGAGGCCGCGCTGTGCCGCGACCGGGTCAGGGTCTTGCAGGCCGTGCTGCATCGCCAGTTCGTCGACAGCCGCAAGAATGAAGACGTCGACATCATCGCCGCGGCGGCGCTTGACGGAACCGTATGCGTGAATATCGCCATGGTGCGCGGCGGCCGCCATCTCGGCGACCGGCCGCAATTCCCGAGCGGCGCGGCGGCGAGCGACGCGAACGACGGCTTGCTGGCTTTCGTCGAACAGCATTACGCCGTCCATCCATTGCCGCGGCGGGTGCTGGTCGACATGCCGCCCGGATTGGTGCGCGAGGCGCTGGCAGAAATTTCCGGCCACCCGCCGGCGGTGGCGCAGCCCCGTTACGCCGCCGAAAAGGCATGGATGGAAATGGCAGCGAAAAACGCCCGTCTGGCGGCCGAAGCCCGCCAGCGCGACGCGGGCCGCATTGGCGAACGGCTGGAAGCCCTGCGTGCGGCGCTCGATCTGCCCGAAGCGCCCGCGCGCATCGAGTGTTTCGACATCAGCCATACCCTGGGCGAAGCGACGGTCGCCTCTTGCGTGGTGTGTGTCGATGGCGCGATGAAACACAGCGAATACCGGCGCTACAACATCGAAGGCATCACGCCGGGGGACGATTTCGCCGCCATGCGGCAAGCGCTCGAACGGCGCTATGGCCGGGTCGCCGCTGGGGAAGGCGTTTGTCCCGACCTCATCCTGATCGACGGCGGGCGCGGCCAAGTCGGCGCGGCGGCGGCCATCCTTGCCGAAATCGGCCTGGAAGCGGTCAACATGGTCGGCGTCGCCAAAGGGGAAGGACGCAGGGCTGGGCTGGAAACGCTGGTTTTTCCCGATGGGCGCGAAAGCATGGCGCCGGGCGGACACGCGCCCGCGCTCCATCTAGTGATCGAAATCCGCGACGAAGCGCACCGCTTCGCCATTACCGGCCACCGCGCCCGGCGCGGCAAGGCGCGGATCGGCTCGAAGTTGGAAGACATCCCCGGCATCGGCCCGGCGCGGCGGCGCGCGCTGCTTGCCGCTTTCGGCGGCCTCGATAGCGTGCGCGCCGCCGCTATCGAGGATCTGTGCCGCGTAAATGGTATTAGTCGCAAGTTTGCCGAAAAGATATACTCAGCCTTGCATTGAAATATAACAAAGGGCGAGTTGTCGCGCCGCGTATGAGAATCAACATTCCCAATATGCTGACCTGGGCACGGATTGCCCTGATTCCGGTAGTCATTGGCGTTTTCTATCTGCCCGATGCATGGGTGGGCATGGAGCGGAAAAACCTGATCGCCACCGCGGTTTTCGTCGTTGCCGCGGTCACCGATTGGTTCGACGGTTATCTTGCCCGCGCCCTGCGGCAGACTTCGGCTTTCGGCGCTTTTCTCGATCCGGTGGCCGATAAACTGATGGTGGCAGCGGCGCTGATCGTGCTGGTTCAACTCGAACGCGCCGACGCCTTTATTGCCGTCATTATCATTGGCCGCGAAATCGCCATTTCGGCACTGCGCGAATGGATGGCGCGGATAGGCGAATCGGCGAGCATGGCCGTGGCCTATGTCGGCAAACTCAAAACCGCGGCGCAAATGACCGCCATTCCGATGCTGCTCTACAACGGCGCACTTTGCGGCATCAATACCCATTTCGCGGGCAGCCTCCTTATTTACATCGCCGCCGCGCTCACCCTCTGGTCAATGGGATATTACCTCCGTCGCGCCCTGCCCCGGCTGACGCGACACGCGGGTTGAATGGGCGCATCGGCGCCGCTGTTCGATTCCATCCCGAGACGTTCATGGCCATGTCGCATTTTGCTTGTGGCATTATCGCCCGGCGGGCGGCGGGTCTACTAGAATAGATTCCAGGCCAGCAAATCGAAAGCGCGCGACAAGGCTCTTGATATCCGGCGGCGGCCCATATATAATCCGCTTTCTTCGGACGCGGGGTGGAGCAGTCCGGTAGCTCGTCGGGCTCATAACCCGAAGGTCGGAGGTTCGAATCCTCCCCCCGCAACCAACGCCATTTTCAGCGCACCAGCCAGCCCGGCGCTCTGTACTATCGCAGTCAGCGCGCCGATTTTTGACGTTCGCGTGACTTCCCCGATCAGTTCCCGCAAGGCCTCGCGCGCCGTGGCCACATCTTCTACGCTATCCAGCCGCATCACTAGATCGCGGTAGATCTCGCGGGCGCGGGGAATCATCTGCGTTGGCTCGAATCGCGTGACCAAGCGCAACCCCTCCGCGTCGCGGATGCGCTCCTCGGCATCCTCAAGCTCGGCTTTCATCGTCGGCGTAATGATCCCGGCCTCTCTTGATTGTCGCCCGCCGCACCTTGAGAGAATTCGAGCATGCCACCGCCCCACTATCCTTATGCGTTGCACACCCGTAACTACGTGTTTGGTTCCGCTCGATCACTTCCAGCAGGTCGGGACGCCGGAGCTCGAGAATCGAGCGTTTCCCCAGAACGGGCAGGACATCCTTGCGAAACATGCGCAGAATGTTCGAGTGCGTGCTCCGCTTG
>JAITLI010000120.1 GCA_031277975.1 Azoarcus sp. | reverse complement strand
GCAGCGCGTGTTCGCCGCCTTGGAGCAAGCCCGAGACAGCGTGAAGGCGGCAGCCAATGGTTTCCACAGTCAGTTGCGCATTGCGCTATCCGATGGCATCACGCCATCGCGCCTTCCGGACCTGCTGGCGATGTGCAGACAGGAGGAACCCGACAGTTACCTATGTCTTCAGTCTGTACAATACGGTACGCTACGGGCAGGAACGTTGGCGATGCGCTCAAGAACGTTGGCGATATGAGCCGCATCGCGGGGAATGTAATCTGACGGAACCAAACACTCTTGACTCGCAAGACAGTTGCTCTCCCGCTTGCGGGAGAGGGTGCCCCGTCAAGGGGCGGGAGAGGGCTTCGTTCCATCCGGCGCGCAGTGGCGCCAATCAAATCTGATCCCTATCCCCTGACCCGTCTTTTCGCCCAGAATTATCTTCCCCGTTAGCGGAACAAAATCCGGCAAAAAGGGTCGGAGTCGTGTATGTATTGATACGTGACGAGCGTCACGCCATCGCGTATAGTAGTAAAAAACAAACGCGGCAGAGTACGCGTGTCTGCGTCTGTTTTTGGATTTTTTTATTAACGGTCAGGACGTCAAATCATGAAAGAAGAGCTACGTTACTCGATCGTCTTCGACGGCCAAACGCTGACGGGTATTCCAGAAAAGACAGTCAAGTCCAATCTTGCCACTTTATGCGCGGAAGAAGGCTTGCGACCGGACGATTTGTTCAGCGGTGATACTTTCACGTTGAGGCGCGATCTTTCCAGGGAAGACGCGGATCGCATTGCCCATGACCTGCTCCTGGCTGGCGCGGTTGTCCGCAAGGAGCGTTACGCGGCGAGGGAACAGCCCATTCTCCAGTTCCCCGATCTGATATTCACGGAAGAGGTGGCTCCGGACGGACTCGCCGCCGCCGATCCGCCCGGATTCTGGGGCGCCGCGGGCAGCGCGCTGCCCGACCAGAAAGCGCCGCCGTCCCATCTCCAGAGCCTCTTCCAAGCAGATACGGTTCCCCGTGTGGTGCGCGACATACTGGAAGATTCCGGCAGCGAGCCTGGCGAGCTGAAGATCGTGGAGGAAGAGCCGGCGGTTTTCGATGAGGCCGCCGCGACCGCCAGCAATTGGGATAGCCCGAATGGGTTCTGGAAGAACTCGCCCGCGGGCGCTTCGGCCTGGGGAGAATCGGATCGCTGAACCGGATGCGCGGTACGAGCGGGCGGCAGGCATGGAATATCCCTTTCCGTTGGCCGCGCGCCGAATGCGCTTTCGAAAAAATAACGCGGCGCGCGCCGCGTTATTTTTTTCGGGCGGCGTTTTTCGGATAGCGTATTCCATGTGTAAACAGCCAAAGACCGGAATCCGGTATTTGCACGTGCGGGCGAAGATCGAATCTGGCACAAAACATGTATTGTCGTGAAATCACCAGACACAAATCCGGTTTTGCTGTGTAGAGTATGGATTCGAGGAAAACGCTGATGTGGCCGGCGCGATCAGCGCCTTGGCGCGGGGACGCCACGCGGCAACCTGCAAGAAGGGCTTGCGCGGCCAAGCGCGGGAACTTGCCACAGCGGATTCCCTCGTCTCTGCGGGAGAGACTCCGCCGCAGGATTCCTCCGCCTCTGGGCGGGGGAGGATATCAACCTTGTTCCAATCAGCACGATGACTGCCACGCCTGATCCTACCCCGCCGCAACAACATCGCCGCCATCGTCACCGCGATCATCGCCACGGCGAGCAAGAACAGGGCCGCTCCGAACAGAGCAGCCCCGCGCAGGGCCGTCCCATGAAAATCCGGCGCGTCCCCCTGCAACACGGGTGGTATTGGCTGATCGAAGGTTTTGCCCTGTGGGTGCGCAATCCCGCTTTTCTCAGCTACCTCACCTTTGGCTGCATCCTCACCATGCTGGCGATGGCGCTCCTGCCCACGGCGGGCGAAGCCCTCTGTACCCTGTTGATGCCCTGCCTGACGCTGGGGGTCTACAACGGTTGCCGCGCCGTCGACCGCCGCCGCAAGCTCACGCCGGGACTTCTTTTTTCCGGTTTTCGCCGGCGTTCCTTCAACCTGCTGATCGCCGGGGGCGGCTTCTTTGCCGCCATGAAGGGGGTGTCGCTGGCCACCACGCTGATCGACGGCGGCGCCCTGTGGCAGTTTCTCGAATACGGCGAACTGGACGAAACCGCCCTCGACAAGCCCGCTTTCCGCCAGGCCGCGCTCACGCTCGCCGCCCTGCTTGTTCCCGCGTTGATGGCGTACTGGTTCATACCGCAACTCGTCGGGTGGTGGCGGCTGTCCGTCCCCAAGGCCCTGTTCGTCAGTTTCATGGCCTGCGCGCGCAACTGGCTGACTTTCGCCACTTACCTGTGCATCATTCTTTTTGGCCTAGTGCTGGTGGTCTTCGTCATTGGACTTTTCGATTTCATACTGCCCGGCCTCGGCGCGCTGATGCGCGCCGCTTTCCTGCTGCTGGGGCTTCCGACATTGTTTGCGAGCTTTTATATTTCGTCGCGCGATATCTTCGGACTGCCCTACAGCAAGAAGCGGCGGCATAAAGAGCCAGCGAAAAGTATGCCCGCGGAAGCCGCGAGGCAAAAAGTAATGGCGGGTCTCCCGCCGCCGGGCAAACTTGGCGGACGCTCCGCGGAAGCCGCGAAACAGCGGGTCATGGCAAGGGAGGGCACGAGAAAAGCGCCTCTGGAAGAAGCCGCGAAACCCTTGCGGGAAGCCGCGAAACCCAGGGCAATGAGAAAAGAACCCGTGAAAAATGCCCCCCTGAAGCCGGAAAAATGAGCCGTCCATTTGGCGCGCGCCGTCATTGTCGACTATATTGACTGCGGCATTTATTGACTCCATCATTCCACGTTCGAATACATATGAATACCCCCGGTCTGGAAAGACTCGTCGTGACCGCTCTCGAAGACGTCAAGGCGCGCGACATCGAAATCATCGACACATCCCTCCTCAGCGCGCAGTTCGAGCGCATCATCGTCGCCAGCGGCGACTCGGGCCGGCAGACGCGGGCGCTGGCGCACAATGTGCTCGACCGGGTGCGCGCGGCGGGCGGCAAGGTGCTCGGCATCGAAGGCGAGGACAATGGCGAATGGGTGCTGGTGGATTTGGGCGAGATCGTGGTGCACGTCATGCAGCCGGCCATCCGCAGTTATTACCGGCTCGAAGAACTCTGGAAGGCGCCGCCCTCCGCGCAGCGCGCCGCCAAATCCCTGGCCCAAGGCGCGGGAGCCTGAATTGAGGCTTATCGTCGTCGCCGTCGGTCATCGCATGCCCGCGTGGGTGGAAGTCGGCTTCGACGAATTCGCCCGCCGCATGCCGCGCGAACTGCCGCTCGAACTGATCGAGGTCAAGGCCGAGACGCGCGCCGCGAGCAAGGCTCCGGCGGGCATGATGGCCGCCGAAGCCGCCCGCATCGAAGCCGCCCTGCCGCCGCGCTGCCGCCGGGTCGTTCTCGACGAACACGGCGACGATCTCACCAGCATGGCGCTCGCCCGCCGCCTGGAAGACTGGCAACGCGGCGGCGAGGACATCGCCCTCATCGCCGGCGGCCCCGACGGTCTCGCGCCAACGCTCAAGGCGAGCGCGCACGAGTCGATCCGGCTCTCCAGCCTCACCCTGCCGCATGCCCTGATCCGGCCGCTGCTGGCCGAAGCGCTGTACCGGGCATGGAGCATCACCCGCCATCATCCTTATCATCGCGAGTGAAGTGAGCTTCCATGTCCGCGTCCGCTCCCGACCACCGCCACATCTACCTCGCATCGAACAGCCCGCGCCGCCGCGATCTCCTGCACCAGATCGGCGTGGATTTCGACGTGCTCACTTTCCGCAACGGCGAGCGCGGCGTGGATGCCGATGTCGACGAAACACCGGAACCGCGCGAGAACGCCAGGCGTTACGTCGAACGCATGGCCCTCACCAAGGCTTCCGCGGGAGTGCGCCGCCTGTTCTGGCGCAAATGGCCGCGCTGGCCCGTGCTCGCGGCGGACACCGCCATCGAGCTTGACGGCGCCATCATCGGCAAACCCGCCAGCGCCGAGGACGCCCGCGCCATCCTGCAGCGTCTCTCGGGGCGCGACCACCACGTGCTGACCGCGGTGGCGGTCAGCGACGGCGAGCGCACCCGCTCCCGCCTGTCCATGAGCGACGTGCATTTCCGCCAACTCTCCGAACAGGACATCCTCCGCTACATCGCCACCGGCGAACCCATGGACAAGGCCGGCGCCTACGGAATACAGGGCCACGCCGCCGCCTTCGTCTCGGTGATCCACGGCAGTTACTCCGGAATCATGGGCCTGCCGCTGTTCGAGACCGCCGCCCTGCTGGAGGTATTCGGCTACCCGCTGTAATCTTCGATTTTCCGGTCTCCGGCGCGGGACGCTTCCCCGCCCGCTCCGATGGGCCATGCGCAATGGCGGCCACCCGCCATTGCGCATTTCTCATTGGAACACATGCTCATGAGTACTGAATTCCTGTTGAACTTCACCCCGCAGGAAGTGCGGGTCGCCGTCGTCGAACAAGGGGTGGTGCAAGAACTGCACGTCGAACGGCCCGCGAGCCGCGGCATCGTCGGCAACATCTATCTGGGCGCGGTGGTCAGGGTGCTGCCGGGCATGCAGTCGGCCTTCATCGACGTCGGCCTCGAACGCACAGCCTTCCTCCATGTCGCCGATATCTGGAGCGAACGCCAGAACGGCGAGGCAGCGCGTCCCATCGAACGCATCCTCGCCGAAGGCCAGAGCATCATGGTGCAAGTGCTCAAGGACCCCCTCGGCACCAAGGGCGCGCGGCTATCGACGCAAGTCAGCCTGGCGGGCCGCCTGCTGGTGTATCTGCCGCAAGACAAGCACATCGGCATCTCGCAGCGCATCGGCGACGAAAGCGAGCGCGAGCAATTGCGCGAACGGCTGGGCCGCCTCATGCCGGAAAAAGAACCGGGCGGCTTCATCGTCCGCACCATGGCGGAGAACGCCACCGATGAAGAACTCACCGGCGACATCGCCTATCTGCGCAAACTGTGGCGCGAAATCATCGCCGCCGGCCAGAATGCCGAAGCGCCCCAATTGCTGTACAACGACCTCAGCCTCGCGCAGCGCACCCTGCGCGATCTGGTCAATGACGCGACCACCCGCATCCGCATCGACTCGCGGGAAAACTTCGCCAATCTCCAGAAATTCGCCGCCGAATACACGCCCAAAGTCCTGCCGCTGCTGGAGCATTACGCGGGCGACCGCCCGCTTTTCGAGCTTTACAACGTCGAAGGCGAAATCCAGAAAGCACTCGCCCGCCGCGTCGACCTGAAATCCGGCGGCTACCTCATCATCGACCAGACCGAGGCGCTCACCACGGTGGACGTCAATACCGGCGGCTTCGTGGGCGCGCGCAATTTCGACGACACCATTTACAAGACCAATCTCGAAGCCACCCAGGCCATTGCCCGCCAACTGCGCCTGCGCAACCTGGGCGGCATCATCATCATCGACTTCATCGACATGGAAAGCGCCGAACACCGCGACATGGTGCTCGAAGAATTCCGCAAGGCGCTCGCCCACGATCACACCAAGATGAGCATCAGCGGCTTTACCGGCCTCGGTCTCGTGGAAATGACCCGCAAGCGCACGCGCGAATCGCTCGCCCATCTGCTGTGCGAACCCTGTCCCACCTGCGGCGGACGGGGCGAAGTCAAGACGGCGCGCACCGTCGCCTACGAGATCCTGCGCGAAATCCTGCGCGAAGCGCGCCAATTCAACGCCCGCGAATTCCGCATCCTCGCCGGCCCGGAAGTCATCAACCTCTTTCTCGACGACGAAAGCCAGGCGCTGGCGATGCTTTCGGACTTCATCGACAAGAAAATCTCCTTCCACACCGAAGCAAGCTACACGCAAGAACAATTCGACATCGTGCTGCTGTAGGACGCGCGGCCCCCTGTGGCATGATCCGGAGCCTGGCCCATGCAACTCGGTCTATCCACCCACAGCCGCCCGCTCATGCCGCGCAACGACCTCATCGACGCCTTACTCGTGCTAGGCAATTCATGCCGACATTGCGGCAACAATTCGTGGCGGGTAGCATATCGGAGCGAAACTCGATTCCGTGGATTTTTGCAAAAGACGCACGAACTTTCCTGATCTTTATAGAGAAAACAATCGATGAAGTTGACAGACCATATATCCTGGCGGAACACCCTTCCGCTCAGACTGGTGTTTTATGCGTTTTTCGCGTTGTTCATCCTGTTCAACATGCTGGCGGGGCTTTCCTCTGTCAACGCGGGGAAAAATACGTTGAACTGCGTGGCCGAGGTTTCCAAAAACACCGGAGCACTTGAACACGCCAAGGAGATGGCGGCGTGCATTCGGCAAAAAAACGGATTCCTGGAAAACTGGCGGATGCGTTCCACGTTTCAGGTCATCGACACCATGCCCAATGCGCCAAAGGAATTTGTCGGAACATGGCGGTCGGGCCAGTCCAATTGCATTTACCGGCATGAACTGGGAGAAGATGGCGGATTCGTTTCCACGCCGATGAAATGCAATATGAGCAACAGCCATTACCGCGGCAAGTGGGGCGTACACAAGGACAAAATGATCTGGCTGGCCAATGAAGTCAAAATATGGCCGCCCGACATCAACACGGTTCGCTGGATCGACAAGGATTCCTTCACATTGACGGAATTCAATGGCACTGTCACGGAATTTTCGCGGGTCTACGAAAAATCCAGTCCAGTAGCCCCGCCGCCCGCCAGGTAATAATGAATGCCGCAAGCAAAATGCGGTGCGTTCGACCACCCAGTGGCGGGGAGTCCCCCATATGCACTAACCTAACATTGCATTGCAGCGCAATATAATTGCAAATTCCTTGCTTCAAGACGTTTTTCGATCAAAAACAGCTTGCTTATCCTGCTGAAACAGTGAGCGACCTGGCTCAGAGAAACGGTGTTACTTTTCACCACGAACGCGAAGAAAGACATTTCTCTCCATAGACTACGCCTTTCCCATTTCCCCTGATGCGAGGGGGGAAAA
>JAITLI010000017.1 GCA_031277975.1 Azoarcus sp. | reverse complement strand
CCCTTATCCCCCCGCGTCGAGCCGCCTGCGCGAAGAAGGCACGGTGCGTCTGCGCGTACACGTGTTGCCCGACGGCAGCGCGGATCAGGTCGAAATCTGGCGCGGCTCCGGATCTACCCGGCTCGACGCGTCCGCGCGCGCCGCCGTGCGGCGCTGGCGTTTCGTCCCCGGACGGCGCGGCGGCGAGACGATCGCCTCCTGGGTCATCGTCCCCATTCATTTCAACATGGAGTGAGCGCCGCGAACACGGGAGCATCCAGTCTGGATCCTGCAACGCGAAGGGCTGGGCAGTCTACGCGCCAAGGGGAAGGAAGAGACGGACGCGACGGCCCGAGTTCCGGCGCGCATGTCTTCGACTAGGCTTGCGCCAACGCCCGGATCGACCATCGCCTCATCCCACCGCGCCGCCCCCAGACGAACGGCATGGTCGAGCGTTTCAACGGCCGCATCAGCGAACTCTGCCAGCAAACTTACTGATCAGAGGACAGAAGACAGAAAAGTTTGTGGCTTCGCCGGTTTGGAAAACCATCCTCAATGCCTGAATGCCATTCCACTCTGCCGGGAGTTTGTGTACCATCAGCAGGCGGTGATGGTCTCTGGATTTGCCGCGCTTTCTTTTGTTCCCAATTTCTTTAGGATGACGCCATGACGAAAAAATTTCCCCGGCTTTTTGTGCCTTGTCTGTGCGTGGGGTTCGCCCTGAGCGCGACGGCGTCCGCGCAAGGTGGTTTCGTTGGGCCGTCGGCGGTTCCCGAGGCGAAGACCGTTGGTGAGGCCAAGAGTCTGCCCGATGACGCGAAGGTGAGTTTGCGGGGCAATATCGTGCGCGGGCTGGGCGACGAAAAATACCTTTTCCAGGACGCTACCGGGAAAATCGTCGTCGAGATCGACGATGATCTCTGGCGCGGACAGACGGTCGAGGCCAAGGATACCGTCGAGATTCGCGGCGAGGTCGACCGGGATTGGGCGATTTCCGTCGAAATCGAGGCCAATTCGCTTCAGAAGTTGTGAGTCTGCCGCCACTCCGCCCGGCTTTTCGCCCCTTCGCCAGTCATCTGGCGTTCATCCTCACCGGCGGGTGGCGCTCTTTTTGCTGTTGGGCTTTTTGCGGCTCGCCCTCTTCTTCTACAGCCGTGAATTATGCCTCATGCCGCCAGAATGTAACCGAATTTCAGGCTGTGTGGATACCCATGGCCTCGTCATTGCGCGGCGATGCGGTAATCCAATGCGTCCCACACGGAGCGAAGCGGCGCTGATGTTTCACTGCGGCGGAAAAGGGACGGGCCTTCCATTTTCTCTTGCCCTCTTTTTCGGTCAGCGGCGCCGCGCGTCTCGCAATGACGAGTTCCTCCAAAGAAGCCCTCCCCAGCCCTCTCGCCAAAATCCGCGATAATACGCGCCCCTGTCTCCGCCGCCGCCGCATGTCCCCCGCCAGTATCGTCTTCGATCTCGATGGCACTCTGATCGATTCCGCTGCCGCCATTCTCGCCAGTTACCGCGCGGCGTTCGCCGCTTGCGGCGTCGCGACGGCGCGCGCGATCGACGCGGATATTGTCGGGCCGCCAATCAATGAGACGCTGCGCTTGCTTACCGGAAGCGATGATCCCGCGTTGCTCGAACGGCTCGCCGCCGCTTTCAGGCAGGGCTACGATTCGGAAGGTTTGCTGGAAACCGCCGCTTATCCCGGCATCGGGGAAATGCTGTCGCGCTTGCGCGCGGCCGGACGCACGCTCTATCTCGCCACCAACAAGCGCATCCACCCGACGCGGTTGATCGTCAGCCGTCTCGGTTGGGACGATCATTTCGCCGCGGTCTATGCGCTTGATCTGTTTACGCCGCGCCTGCCCGGCAAGGCGGCAATGATTGGCCGCCTGCTCGCCGATCACGGTATCGGCGCGGCACAGGCGGTTTATGTGGGCGACCGCGTCGAGGACGGGGAAGCGTCCGAAGCCAACGGTTTGCCTTTCATCGCCGCGACCTGGGGTTATGGCATTCCACGCGCCGCGACAATGGCGGTGCGTTGGCGCGAGGCCGCGACGCCGCGCGAATTGGCGCGGATGCTGCTGGAGAGGCCATGCGCCGGTTGACGCTCGTCGTCCCCGGCTTGCTCTGGCCCGCGCCGCAAACGCTCCATCCGGCGCGGGATATGCCGCTCGCCGCGCTCTCCCGCCTGCTCGGGCGCGGACGGCAGCGCATTGGCCCGCCCATTTCCCATGAAAACCTGCTGGCGCGGCTTTTCGGGATGGAAGACATCGCGCCGTCCCTGGCCGCCTTGCGCCGCCTAGGCGAAGACGGTGGCGCGGAAAGCGGCAAGGAGCGCGGCGAAAAGGGCGAAAACGCCGGAGCGCATTGGCTCTGCGCCGATCCGGTGCACCTTTGCCTTACGCGCGAATATCTGCTGCTGAGCGATTTTGCCGATGGCGAAATCGATGCGGGCGAAGCCCGCGCCCTGAGCACCGCGCTCAATGATGATTACGCCGCGCTCGGTCATTTCCAGGCCGCCACGCCGACGCGCTGGTATTTGCGCCTCGACCGCCCGCCTGTGGCACGCTTTTCTCCGCTGCATGACGCGGTGGGACGCCCGGTCCAGCATTTCCTGCCCGCGGGCGATGAGGCCGGGGCGCGGCGCTGGCGGCATGTCCTGAGCGACATCCAGATCACGCTCCACCATCATCCGGTCAACCAGGCCCGCGCCGCCAGCGGACGGCGCCCGGTCAACAGCCTGTGGTTCTGGGGTGGCGGCGGTCTCGCCGCATCCGCGCGGACGGCGCGCGCGCCTTGTCCAGCGGTGCAGGCGCGCGATCCCTTGGCGCGCGGACTGGCGCGCGCCGCCGGAATCGCGCCGGAGATGCCGGACGTGGACGCGGCGCGGCGCACTGGCGCGTTGACCGTGCTCGACGCGCTCGCCTCGCCCGTCCGCCATCTCGACCTCGCCGTGTGGCGGGAGAGGCTGGCGGCAATGGAAAACGATTGGTTCGCCCCGCTCATGCGCGCTTTCGACGCCGGGGGGCTGCGCGCGCTTGCCTTGCGCGTTCCCGGCGAGCGCGCGGAGTTCGCTCTCACGCTCGATGGCGGCGCGCGCTGGCGTTTCTGGCGGCGACCCGTGACACTGGATGACATTCACGCTCGCCTCGCTTCCTGGCACCCTTTTTCCACCATTCCCGAATCCGGATAATCCGAAAATCATGGCAACGACGACCATTCGTCCCCGCGACATTCCTGCGCCCGCCCTTTCCGCGCTGAGCGCCGCGGGTCTTCCGCCCCTGCTCGCCCGTCTTTTCGCCGCGCGCGGCGTGCCCGACGCAGCCGGACTCGATTTGTCGTTCAAGGCCCTGTTGCCGCCCGCGGCGCTCACCGGCGCGGATGAGGCCGCCCGCCTGCTGGCCGATGCCATCGAGGCGGGGGCGCGCATGGTCATCGTCGCCGACTACGATTGCGACGGCGCTACCGCCTGCGCGCTCGGGGTGCGGGCGCTGCGCGCTTTCGGCGCCGATGTGCATTATCTGGTGCCCGACCGCATCACCCTCGGCTACGGTCTCACCCCGCCAATGGTGGAACTCGCCGCGCGCCTCTCGCCCGAGCTGCTCATCACCGTGGATAACGGCATCGCCAGTATCGAGGGGGTGGCCGCGGCGCGCGCCCTCGGTATCTCCACGATCATCACCGATCATCACCTGCCCGGCGAGACGCTGCCCGCCGCCGACGTGATCGTCAATCCCAACCAGCCCGGCTGCGATTTTCCGAGCAAGGCGCTCGCCGGCGTGGGCGTCATGTTCTACGTCATGCTGGCGCTGCGCGCCGAACTGCGTGAACGCGGCGCCTTTGCCGCTGGCGGCGAACCCCGGCTCGCCGATCTGCTCGATCTCGTCGCCCTCGGCACCGTGGCCGATGTGGTCAGGCTCGACCGCAACAATCGCATCCTCGTTGCGCAAGGACTGCAACGCATCCGCGCCGGCCGCATGCAGCCCGGTCTGCGCGCCCTGTTCGCCGTGGCGCGCCGCGACGCCGCGAGGGCGAACGCCTTCGACCTCGGTTTTACCCTCGGCCCCCGCCTGAATGCCGCCGGACGGCTTGCCGACATGAGTCTGGGCATCGAATGTCTCATCACCGGCGACGATGCCCGCGCCCTTGAACTCGCGCGCGAACTCGATCGCCTGAACGACGAACGGCGCACGGTCGAACGCGATATGCGGGAGAGCGCCGATCAGTACATCGGCAATCTCGACCCCGGCGAGCGCGCCGGCGTCACTTTGTTCGAGGCCGGTTGGCATCCCGGCGTGGTCGGTCTCGTCGCCGGGCGCATCAAGGAAAAACTGCACCGCCCGACGATCGCCTTCGCCCGGGGGCGGGAAGGCGAACTGAAAGGCTCGGGGCGTTCGATCCCCGGCTTGCACCTGCGCGACGCGCTCGAATGCATCACCCGCCGCGCCCCCGGTCTCATATTGAGTTTCGGCGGTCATGCCATGGCCGCCGGTCTCAGCATCCGCGAAAGGGATCTCGCGGATTTCCGCGCCGCCTTCGAGGCCGCCGCCGCCAGTCTGCTCGATGCCGCCGACCTGCAACGGCGCATCGACACCGACGGCGCGCTCGCCGCCAGCGACATCGGGCTGGAAACAGTCCGCCTGCTCGATCAGGAGGTCTGGGGGCAGGGCTTTCCCGAACCGCTGTTCGACAACGTTTTCCGCGTCGAGCGTCAACGCATCCTCAAGGATCGCCATCTCAAGCTCGATCTCTCGCTCGGCGGCGCGCGCTTCGAGGCCATCCGCTTCAATTGCGCCGAACGCGTCCCGGACGCCATCCACGCCGCCTACCGGCTGGACATCCATGAATACCAGGGGCGGACGAACGTGCAACTGCTGCTGGAGCACTGCGAAGCCGCCTGATACGGGTCTGCGATCCCTTTGTCTTTGCCCGCGCGCCGGGCGGGGAACGTCCGTCGCGCCCGCAAGTGCGCCCGTGCCGTGGGTGGACGCGGGCAGCGGCGTGTTTGCCCCATGCTAGAATCGCGCGGCTTTTTCCTTGGAACGTTCATGGAAGTCGTGATTCTTGCTGCCGGGCAGGGCAAGCGTATGTGCTCGCTTTTGCCCAAGGTTTTGCAGCCGCTTGCGGGCAGGCCGCTACTCGCGCATGTGCTGGCGAGCGCGCGCGCGCTCGGGGCCGGGCGGATTTGTGTCGTGCATGGTCATGGCGGCGAGGCGGTGCGGGCGCGGCTTGATGCGCCCGGCCTCGTCTGGGTCGAGCAAAATCCTCAACTCGGCACCGGGCACGCGGTGCGGCAGGCGTTGCCGCATCTGTCCGCGGGCGGACAGGCGCTGGTGCTCTATGGCGATGTGCCGCTGATCGGCGCGCGCACGCTCGCGCGTCTGTCCGAAGCGGCGGGACGGGAGCGCCTGGCGCTGCTGACGGTCGAACTCGACGATCCGGCGGGGTATGGCCGCATCCTGCGCGACGGCGCGGGCCGTGTGGCGCGCATCGTCGAAGAGAAGGACGCGTGCGCGCAGGAGCGCCGCGTGCGCGAGATCAATACCGGTATTCTCGCCGCGCCGGTCGACCGGCTGCGCGATTGGTTGGCCCGCATCGGCAATGACAATGCGCAGGGCGAGTATTACCTGACCGATATCGTCGGCCTCGCGGTCGCGGCGGGCGTCGAGGTCGTCACCGTGGCGCCCGACGCGGCCAACGAGACGCTGGGGGTCAACAGCAAGGCGCAACTGGCCGCCATCGAGCGGATCTACCAGGCGTCCGCCGCCCGCCGCCTCATGGACGAGGGAGTGACGCTGATCGACCCGGCGCGCTTCGACGTGCGCGGCGAGCTTGTTTGCGGACGCGATGTCGAGATCGATGTCGATTGCGTGTTCGAGGGCCGGGTCGAACTGGGCGATGGCGTCGCGGTCGGCGCTCATTGCGTGCTGCGCGATGTCCGGATCGGCGCGGGGTCGCGCGTGGCGCCGTTTTCGCATCTCGATGGCGCGGTCGCGGGCGAGGCGTGCGTGATCGGCCCGTATGCCCGCATCCGTCCGGGAACAGCGCTCGGCAAGGGCGTGCATGTGGGCAATTTCGTCGAAATCAAGAACAGCAGGATCGCCGACGCGTCCAAGGCCAATCACCTGGCCTATGTGGGCGATGCCGATGTCGGGGCGCGGGTCAATATCGGCGCGGGCGTCATTACCTGCAACTACGATGGCGTCGACAAGCACCGCACCGAGATCGGCGACGATGTTTTCATCGGCTCCGATACGCAATTGGTGGCGCCGGTACGGGTTGGGCGGGGCGCCACGCTGGGCGCGGGCACGACGCTCACCCGCGACGCGCCGCCCGGCCAACTGACGGTCTCCCGCGTCCGCCAGCACAGCTACGCGGGCTGGACAAAACCGGAAAAAAAGCGCTGACCCGGCTCGTCCGTCATTTCCTGGAGAATCCACATGTGCGGCATCGTCACTGCCATCGCTACCCATAACGTCGTGCCCGTCCTGCTCGAAGGCTTGCGCAGGCTGGAGTATCGCGGCTACGACTCCGCCGGGCTGGCCATCGTAGACGAGGGGGGTGAGCTTTTGCGCCTGCGTGCCTGCGGGCGCGTCGCCGAACTGGTGGCACGGGTCGAGGGGCGGCGGCTCGCTTCTTCGCTCGGTATCGCCCATACGCGCTGGGCGACCCATGGCGCGCCCTCGGAGCGCAACGCCCATCCGCATGTGTCGGAAGGCGTGGCCGTGGTGCATAACGGCATCATCGAGAACTTCGAGGCGATCAAGACCGCGTTACAGGCACAGGGCTATGTGTTCGTCTCCGATACCGATACCGAGGCTGTCGCGCATTTGATCCACAGCAAGCTGCGCGGCGCGGGCGATCTGCTCGAAGCCGTGCGCCTGGCTGTCGCCGGGCTGGAAGGCGCTTACGCGCTCGGGGTGATTTCGGCCTCCGATCCGTCGCGGGCGGTGGTGGCGCGGCGCGGCGCGCCCCTGCTGCTGGGCGTTGGCGACGATGGCCACTATGCCGCCTCCGACGCCGCGGCGCTCCTCCAGGTGACGCGCAAGGTGGTGTATCTGGAAGACGGCGACTTGGCCGAACTGCGCCGCGACGGCTACCGCGTCGTGCGCGTGGACGGCGGCGGCGCGGTGCGCGCGGAGCATGTTTCCAGCCTCGTCGCCGATGCGGTCTCCTTGGGGGCGTACCGCCATTTCATGCAAAAGGAAATCTTCGAGCAACCCCAGGCGCTCGCCGACACGCTCGGGCTGGCCGCCAGTTGCGGCGCGGCGGCGGCGCACCATTTCGGCGCCCAGGCGGGCGAAGTGTTCGCCGGGGTGCGGCGGGTGCAGATTCTCGCCTGCGGCACCAGTTACCACGCCGGACTGGTGGCGCGTTACTGGCTGGAAGCGGTGGCGGGGCTGCCCTGTGCGGTGGAGATCGCCAGCGAATACCGCTACCGCAAACCGGTTGCCAACGGCGATACGCTGGTGGTGGCGGTGTCGCAGTCCGGCGAGACGGCGGATACCCTGGCCGCGCTCAAGTACGCGCGTTCATTGGGGATGGCGCGCACGTTGGCAATCTGCAATGTGCCGGAGTCGGCCATCGCGCGCGAGGCGGCCTTGCGCTTCATTACCCGCGCCGGTCCCGAGATCGGGGTGGCCTCGACCAAGGCGTTCACGACCCAGCTCGCGGCCTTCGCCCTCTTGACCTTGGCGCTGGCCAAGTGCGGCGGGCGTCTGGCCGCCGCCGGGGAAGACAGGCATCTGGAGGCGTTGCGCCATTTGCCGGCTGCGGTGCGCAAGGTGCTCGAACTCGAACCCGAGATCGCGCAGTGGGCGCAGCGCTTTGCCAGCAAGGAGCACGCGCTTTTCCTCGGGCGCGGCCAGCATTGGCCGATCGCCATGGAAGGCGCGCTCAAGCTCAAGGAAATTTCCTACATCCACGCCGAAGCTTATGCCGCGGGCGAACTCAAGCATGGGCCGCTCGCGCTGGTCGATGAGCGCATGCCGGTGATCGCGGTGTCGCCCGCCGATGAGTTGCTGGAAAAACTCAAATCCAACTTGCAGGAAGTCCGCGCCCGCGGCGGCGAACTTTATGTGTTCGCCGATGCCGGCGGCGAAATCGGTGGCTCCGAAAACGTGCATATCCTGCGCCTGCCCGAACATTACGGCATGCTGTCGCCGGTGTTGCATGTCATTCCGTTGCAATTGCTCGCCTATCATGTGGCCCTGGTGCGGGGCACGGATGTCGACAAGCCGCGCAACCTCGCCAAAAGTGTAACCGTTGAGTAACGAGCGTCAGGAGCGCGGTGCGCCGATACCCGGGGTAAGCGATAATGGCGGCCCGCATCAGAACGGACAGGGTTGATGAAGTGTGTTGATGATTTCCGCCTGCGGCTCGGCTCGCATGAGTTGATCCCGATCGTGGTGGGCGGCATGGGCGTCGATATCTCGACCTCCACGCTGGCTGTCGAAGTGGCGCGCCTGGGCGGTATCGGCCATATTTCGGACGCGATGGTGCACACCGTCACCGATCGGCGGCACGGTACCCATTACGTCAAGGATCGGCTCAAGCAATACAAATTCAACGTCGGCAATCTCCTCGACAAATCGGTGGCGCAATTCGACCTCGGCCTGCTCGCCGAAGCCACCCGCCTGCATGTCGGCAAGACCATGGAGGCCAAGCGCGGCCCTGGCCTGGTGTTCGTGAATTGCATGGAAAAGCTGACCATGAACAATCCGCGCGAAACCCTGCGAGTACGCCTGCGCGCGGCGATGGATGCGGGCATCGACGGCATCACCCTGGCCGCCGGGCTGCATCTGGGTTCGTTCGCGCTGATCCAGGATCATCCGCGCTTCCGCGACGTCAAGCTCGGCATCATCGTCTCATCGCTGCGCGCCCTGCAACTTTTCCTGAAAAAGAATGCGCGTTACGAGCGCTTGCCCGATTACATCGTGATCGAGGGGCCGCTTGCCGGCGGGCATCTCGGTTTCGGCGCGGACTGGGCGGAGTATGATCTTGCCGCCATCGTGGCGGAAATCCGCGCTTGGCTGCATGCCGGACATCTCGATATTCCGCTGATTCCTGCCGGCGGCATCTTCACCGGCGGCGACGCGGCGCGTTTTCTCGAACAAGGCGCGGCGGCGGTGCAGGTCGCCACCCGCTTTACCGTCACCCGCGAGTGCGGCCTGCCCGACGACGTGAAACAAGCCTATTTCCGGGCGAGCGCGGAGCAGATCGAAGTCAACAATACCTCGCCCACCGGTTATCCGATGCGCATGCTGAAGGCTTGTCCCGCCGTCGGCAGTGGCGTGCGCCCGAACTGCGAGGCTTTTGGCTACCTGCTCGACGGCGCGGGGCATTGCCAGTACGCCGAACTCTACGCGCGCGAATTGGCGCGCCTTCCGGAAGGACAGAAGATCAGGATATGGAACAAAACCTGTTTATGCACCCATATGCGCAATTTCGATTGTTGGACCTGCGGCCACTACACATGGCGTCTCAAGGAGACCAGCGTGCGGGAAGCGGATGGCGGCTACCGGCTGCTGGATGCCGCGCATGTGTTCCACGATTACCTGCACAGCACAGGCGGCAAGATCGGTTTGCCGGTTGTGAAAGAAGATGAATATTAATTATGGAGAGAAGCGGTGATAGGGCTGAGGAAGAAAAACAAATACAAGAGTGCTACGATTTCATTTTTGCCAAACGAAGATTTCACGGAAATGGTGTCGGATGACGATGGGCGCTTGGAGAGCAAGCCGGTGGAGCAGACGGACAAGGCCGTGGTGTTCGCCGACCTGACCGGCAGTACCAAGCTCTTCGAGTTGCAGGGCAATACCGTGGCGACACAGGTGGTCACCCGCTGCACCCAAATGCTGGGCAGGCACTTCAGCATGGCGGGGGGGCGGGTCGTCAAATATCTGGGCGATGGCCTGCTGGTGCTGTTCGATGGATGCCAGGATGCCATCGACTCGGCTTCCCGCACCCGCGACGTGCTCTACGATTTCAACCTCGAACAGATCGACAGCATGCGCACGCCGCTCGGACTCAAGGTCGGCATCGAATACGGCTCGGTCATCGAACAGCACGGCGATTGCTACGGCGACGCGGTCAACGTCGCCTCCCGCTTGGGCGACCGCGCCGAATCCAACGAAATCCTCCTCGGCGAATCCCTCTACGAAAGCCTGCCCGAAGGCAGACGCGCGCTGTGCACGAGCATCGACCGCATCGCCATCAAGGGCAAGGCCGGCCTGCTCAGGGTATGGCGCTTCGATTGGCGGCGCACGGCCGAGACCACGATCACCACGCCGCTCAATCTGCTCAACGAGCGTGTGACCACGGCGGTGACGCAGCGGGCCGACCTCGATCTGAGTGGACGCCATCTGCAACTGCTACCCACGGACGGCGCGCTCGTCATCGGACGCTCCGAGAGTTGCGGTTTGGTCATCGACGATCGCCGCGTATCGCGGCGTCATGCCCGCATCGAGTGGATCGGCGGGCAATGCACACTGACCGACTTCAGCAGCAACGGCACCTGGGTGAAATTCGGCCGCGAAGCCAAGCCGGTAATCCTCAAGCGCGATAATTGCGTGCTGCATGGGCAGGGTATCATCGGATTGGGGTCGGCACCCGAGGACTTCACCACCACGACCTTCAGCTTCCAGATCATCAGCGACGAGATTTGAAGCCGGAGAGCCAGCACAGGCGGGCGGGCTTGCCGCGCGCGCCCCACAGGAAAGCGTTCTGCCCATACCCGCGCATCAGGACGCGAGCGGCGGCGCGTGCGAGTCCGGGGACGAAAAGTGTCTCTTCGACGGGCCAGTCCTGTGTGCCGGCGTGGTTTTCCCCGCGAAACAGGCGGTAGCCGCGCGCCCGCAACCGTTGGCGCAGCGCCTCTTGGCGGCGGCGGTTCTCCGCCGCGCCGAGCCGCCGCGAAGCCGGATTCCAGGCTGTGAGCACGCACCAGCGCGTCAGCCTCTCCGCCTTCAGCCATCCATCCAGCCGCGGCGTTCTTCGCCCGCAACGCAGGACGATCCCGCCCACAGGCAAGAATACGTAATAAGCCGTGGCCCGGTACGCGCGCAGCAAAGCTGGAATCATGGACAGTTCCTGATACGTGTTTGCCATCGAAACAATAACCGCCGTCTACTTTCCCTTCCGCCGGGCGCGGGAGCATCCCCAGGGCCAGAGCATGAAATTCCCTTACAAATCGCCAATTGCGCTTCGACGCCTTCGATTTGTCAACCTTAGTATATCGACCATGAGTCTTTGACTCTGGAGTCAACTTCAAAGTTGACCTTTGCAAAGTACCGCTGTTTTGTTTGGCGGGATTCCTATCAACGGATTGAAATTTTCAAAAAAGGGAATTCCATCATGGAAGAGGCGCAAGGCAAACCCCCGGCAAGGAGCAGTCGCGGAATGATCTGTGCGCTTTTGGCATTGCCTAGCGTCGCGCTCGCGCAAGCCCCTGCCGGGGATGATGATCCGAACGGCAGCCGACACGAATGGACGCTCGGCAAGCAGTGGAACTTGATCGTGACGATGGATGACGCCACTAATGAGCACTACGGAGAATCTCTCCCCTCAGATACCCGCCGACCGGTATCGCTGCCATTACGTCAAGGTCAGGGTGAAAGTCCATCGTTACCCGGACGGTGGCCTGGCGCTCTTCCATGGGCCGCGCAAGCTGGCGAGTTACACGCCAGAAAACAAGCTGATCACCGAGTTGCAACAGGCCGCCTGAGCCGTCCGCCGATTCCCGGCCCCGGCAAAAAAACGGACAAGTCATGTGCTACAGAACTGGACAAGTCTAAAAACTCCTGACAGATTGATTGGCAGAAAAAAGAGTCCGCCCGCGCCGGAATGCGCCGCATGCTCAGCGAGGTGGGAAGACTTTCGCAATGACGGGTTCAGGGGACGGATGACCGGGGACAGAAGACAGTCGACAGGAAGAAAAGGAACCACGCGCTGCGGGAATAAAGGATTCACGCAGGCGCGTCCGCGCGCGCCAGTACGGCGGCGAAGAATCCGTCCGTGCCGTGCTGGAAGGGAAACAGGCGCAGGCGTTCGCCTGTTTCCGGCGCGATGCCCTGCCGTGCGAGGATGTCTCCAGCGGACTGTGGGACAAATTCGGGATGGGCGGCGAGAAAGGCATCGACGATATTATCGTTTTCCTCGCCAAGCAGGCTGCACGTCGCATAGACCAGCCGCCCGCCGGGGCGTACCAGCTTTGCTGCGGCGCCGAGGATGGATTGTTGGCGCACGGCCATTTCGGCGATGGCCGCCGGGGTCTGCCGCCACTTGATGTCCGGATTGCGCCGCAGGGTGCCCAGTCCGCTGCATGGCGCATCGACCAGCACGCGGTCGGCCTTGCCCGCCAGGCGTTTGAGACGGGAATCGCCTTCGTGCGCGAGCAGCATCGGATGCACATTGCTCAGCCCGGCGCGCGCCATGCGCGGACGCAGCTTCGCCAGGCGCTTCCCGGACACGTCGAACGCGTAGAGCCGGCCGCCCGAACGCATCATCGCGCCCAGTTGCAGCGTCTTGCCGCCGGCTCCGGCGCAGAAATCGATCACCATTTCCCCGCGCTTCGGCTGCACGAGAAAGCCGAGAAGCTGGCTGCCTTCATCCTGCACCTCGACACTGCCATCGACGAAAAGCGCGTGTCTTTGCAGCGCGGGCTTGTCGACGAGGCGAATGCCGTGCGGCGACCACGGACAGGCTTCGGCGGCGATGCCGTCGCCGCGCAGGCGCGCGAGCACGGCATCGCGCCCGCTCTTGAGGATGTTGACCCGCAAATCGAGCGGCGCCGGACGGTTGAGGCTGTGCGCCAGGCGCAATAATCCGGCCTCATCGTATGTGGCGAGCAGGCGTTCACAGAGCCAGTCAGGCAAATCGGCGCGCTCGGCAAGGCTTCCTTCATCGAGTTCGAGCGCTTTCACGGCCTCGATCCAGTTGCGTTCCTCTTCCGACACCAGGCCATCGAACTGGCGCATCGCCCACCCCGCGCCGCGCGCCAGCCAGGCCAGCAACAGGCGGCGCGGCGGCGCGCCTGGCCCGGAGAGGCGATGCAGCCAGCGCAGGCGGCGGACGATGGCATACACGGTTTCGGCGATAAAAGCGCGATCGCGGCGGCCAAGGGCGCGATGTTCGCGGAAATAGCGCGACAGCGCCGCATCGGCGGGATGTTCGAATTCGAGCACATGGTCCAGCGCCGCCGCCGCGTATGCGAGCACATCGCCCGCGGCGCGCGCGGCGCTATCCGGTTTTCTTGCCTTGTTCATTTTTTGGATATATGCACGGCGGTCGCTTCGAGGACGAGCGTTTCCGCCTTGGTGTCGGCAATGATGACGCGCACCGGCGCCATGCCCCGCTCGCGCGCCAGCCACAGGTCGATGCCGAGACGGCCGTCGATGGACTCGATCCTGAAATGGCGCGTGGCGAAAAGACCGGCGGGAACCCGCAGGCTGCCATCTTCCAGCCGGGTGGCGCGGGCGCGGCGCGCTTCCTTGTTGCCCACTACCAGCAAGGTCTCCGGCAATTCGCCCAGACGCCCGATCTGGTGCCAAAGGCTGAGAATGTCCTGGTCGCCCGCCGCCAGGCTGGCGTGGCGCCGCTCGCGTTCACCGCGCCGGATACTCACCCGCGCCCCGGAGGCGCCATCCCAGTCGAACAGCGCCGCTTCCGGCGCCTTGCCGATCTGGTTGACATCGAAACGCCGCGGGCGCAAGCCGTCCGGATCGATTCCGCCCGCGCTTTGCTGCTCATAGCCCAGCTTGCGCAACAAAGCGGCCACGCCGGTCGTCTCCACAGCAAGCCCCATCCGGTATTGCCCGCGGTCATGCGACCATGTATGGCGCGCCTGCCCCACGGTCATGCCGCCTTCGCCGAACGAGACTTGGAACTCGATCGTCCCGTTCGCCGGCCATTCCGCCGATGGCCACGTCCGCCCCGCCGCGCGGCACTCCGCCGCCGCCAGGATGAGCGCCAGCGCGACACAGCCGGCGCAAAGAAAATGGAAAACCGCCGTTCGTTCCACGCTCATGGCCACGGTTTCAATCCTCATCGAGCGGCGGATAATGCCGCGGCGGCGCCGCCGCCGTCCGCGCCCCGGCCACTGCGATACGGCCATCTCCCTCCGCGGCGAGCCGTCCTTCGACGAACCAGCGTACTGCTTGCGGATAAATACGATGTTCCTCGGCAAGCACGCGCGCGGCGAGGCGGTTTTCATCGTCCCCGGGCAGCACCGGCACCACGGCCTGAATCACGATCGGCCCGCCATCGAGTGCGGGCGTGACGAAATGCACCGTCGCGCCATGCACACGCACGCCCGCCGCAAGCGCGCGGGCGTGCGTGTGCAGGCCTGGGAAGGCCGGCAACAGCGAGGGATGGATATTGAGCAGGCGGCCCGCGTAGCGGCGCACGAAATCTTCGCCCAGCACCCGCATGAAACCGGCGAGCACGAGCAGATCGGGGGCATGGACATCGACCGCCGTCCGCAAGGCGGCATCGAAACGGTCGCGCCCGCAATGATCGGCATGGGCGACGACGCCGGTGTGTATTCCCCGCGCCGCCGCGAACGCAAGCCCAGCGGCATCGGCGCGATTACTGATGACCGCGGCGATACGCGCGCCGGGGATATTCGCGCGGACGATGGCCTCCATATTGCTGCCGCGCCCGGAAATCAGGATAACGATGGATTTCATGTGCTGGCGCGGCCACGGGGCGGCACAACGGCATCGAAGCGCCGCCGCGCGCAACCGCGGCCCGGAGTCGATTCATCGAGAAACACATGCCTAATACCGTTTCTTGCAAAACAGCGCAATCTGGAACCCCTTATGTCCGCCCGGCGGCGGTCCGCGACCGTACAGAATTTTCATGACTACCGCGATCAACGCGCCATTCGACCGATACGGGCCGATACTCGTCTTGCCATCTTCTCGCGGAGCGCCTATAGTAGCTGGTTTTCGGCACTCGCCCCACTTTTTGCAGGAATCCCGATGGTCGTCATTCGTCTAGCCCGCGGCGGCGCCAGGAAGCGCCCGTTCTACAACATCGTCGCCACCGACTCGCGCAATCGCCGCGATGGGCGCTTCATTGAGCGCGTCGGTTTCTACAACCCGATCGCTTCCGGCGCCGCGCAATCGCTTTTCATCAATACCGAGCGCCTTGCCTATTGGGAACAAAATGGCGCGCGTCTTTCCCCGACAGTCGCCCGCTTGGTCAAGCAGAACGCCAGGGCCGCCATGGCGCCCGCCCCGGCGGCCTGAAACGCCGCGCATGATCGTGCTGGGGCGCATCGCCGCCCCTTTCGGCGTCAAGGGCTGGCTCAAGGTACAGACATTCGGCGACGATCCGCTGTCGTGGCGGGAGATGCCGCACTGGTGGATCGCCCCGGCGGACAACCTTCCCGCCGGACAGTGGTCGCGCCGCGCCCTGCTCGCCTGCCAGACACACAGCAAGGGCCTGCTCGCCAGCCTCGAAGGCATCGCCGAGCGCACGGCGGCGCAAGCGCTTGCCGGCTGGTATATCGCTGCGCCCCGGCAAGCCCTGCCCCGCACCGAAGAAGACGAATACTACTGGGGCGACCTCATGGGCATGGCGGTACTCGACGAAGCCGGCGAACCGCTGGGCAAAGTCGCCGACCTGCTCTCGACCGGCGCGCACGACGTGCTCCGGGTGTGGGATGGCGAGACGGAACGCCTGATTCCTTTCGTGGCCGCCCACGTCAGCCGCGTCGACCCCGGCGCGCGCACGATATGCACGTCTTGGCACAAGGATTGGTAAGGCGGGAACCCATGCGGGGAAACAAAACCATGCCCGGCGGCGCGCGCCGCTACGACATCGTCACCCTCTTCCCGGAGATGTTCGCCGCCCTCACCGGCAGCGGCATCACGCGGCGGGCGCTGGAGCGCGGGCTGTACCGCCTCGCCTTCCACGACCCGCGCGCATTCACGCACGACGCGCACCGCACGGTCGACGATCGCCCATATGGCGGCGGCCCCGGCATGGTGATGCTGGCCGAACCGCTGGCGCGCGGCATCGCCCGGGCGCGACGGCAACAAGAAGAAGCGCTCGGCGCGCCGGGGCCGGTCATCCACCTGTCGCCCCAGGGCGCGACGCTTGCGCACAGCAAAGTCATGGAACTGGCGCGCATTCCGGGACTGATCCTGCTGTGCGGGCGCTACGAAGGCATCGACCAGCGCCTGCTCGACCGCGAAGTGGACGAAGAAATCTCGCTAGGCGACTTCGTCCTCTCGGGCGGCGAACTGGCGGCGATGGCGCTCATCGACGCCATGGTGCGCCAATTGCCCGGCGCGCTGAACGGCGCGGACTCGGCGGAAGAAGATTCCTTCGCCGCCGGTCTGCTGGACTATCCGCACTACACGCGCCCGGAAATATTCGAGAACGAACGCGCGCCGGAAGTGCTGCTTTCCGGCGACCACGCGCGAATCCGCCGCTGGCGGCTCAAACAGGCATTGGGCCGCACTTGGCTGCGCCGCTCCGACCTGCTTGCCGAACGGGGGCTGAATGAGGAAGAATCGCGCCTGCTGGAAGAATTCCGGCGGGAGCACTGACGGGGAGACCGGCGCGGCAAGCCGCCAGCCTCCCGACGACAAACCGCGCGCACCAGGCATTGCCTGCTCTGCGCGCCAGGCCACAGGCCATTGAACGACATGGAGTCATACAACATGAACCTGATCCAGACACTCGAACAAGAAGAAATCGCCCGGCTCTCCGCCGGCAAGACCTACCCCGAATTCGCCCCCGGCGATACCGTGGTCGTGCAGGTCAAAGTCAAGGAAGGCACGCGCGAGCGCCTGCAAGCCTACGAAGGCGTGGTCATCGCCAAACGCAACCGCGGCCTCAACTCTTCTTTCATCGTGCGCAAGATTTCTTCCGGCGAAGGCGTGGAACGGACATTCCAGACCTACTCCCCGCTACTGGCCTCCATCGAAGTCAAGCGCCGTGGCGACGTGCGCCGCGCCAAGCTCTACTACCTGCGCAACCGCTCCGGCAAGGCCGCGCGGATCAAGGAAAAGCTTGACTACAAGGCCGCCGCCGCCAAGAAACAACAAGGTTGAACCGCCTGGCGCTTGCGGCACCGGCAAAATAAAAACGGGCCCGCGCGGCCCGTTTTCGTTTTGTCCCACTCGAATCCCGGCGGAGCGCGCCGGGGATCGGGAATCAGATTCAAGCAAGTTCAACAACGGCCCGCGGCGCGGAGCAATTCATTGCATTGTGCGCCTGGATTCGTCTTCTTGTTCTTGGGTTTCACGGAAGGCGGTTTCTTTTTCCCTTCAGACTTGTCGCCGGTAGTCGCCATTTGTGAGCACAAGGCGTCCGACATCACGATGCCGAATCCTTGGACGTAGCAATTGTAAATGCTGCCATCGTCTGTTTTCACGCGGTACGAAGCGCCCAAGCATCGTTGCGGATATCCGATATATCGAACGTACCGACTTCCTGTCCGAGTGCAAAGACGGTTTTCCGTTCCAAATCACGCTGCGACACCATCGAGGCGCACGATGCCATGAATATGGTGCTCGCGGCAAGAACAAAAAGAAGCTGTGGCTTCATTGATTTCCTCTTTGAAATGGATAAGACCGATACGGTCGAAAGAAAAGAGAGTGTTTACGTATAGATTAGATGCAAACTTTTCTTGCCAAGCTACAAAAACTTCCGGTTTGGTGAGCGAACACCACAAGCGGATGGTCAAATCCACCATTTCCTTGCTCCTTGAGACGGCCTTGGTTCGTCGCATGAATCGTCCCAGGTGATATCGTGTGTTGCTGTTGTCTTGCTCGATCGTAAACGTCCCGGATCTACCGATCACATGCCGCTCCGGCGGCAGAACCTTTATGTTTTCGCAGGCGAGCCGGAAACGCGCCGTTTCCTGCCGTTCGTCCATTTCCGCGTTGCCATGATGTTCGATGACATTTTCCGCGCCGAAGATGGCATTGAAGACATCCACGGTCTGCTCGATGATGATGGTATAGATGATCCGGCGCTTGCCGTGCAGCCGTGCATGGCACAGGGCGAATGCCAGGCTGAAGAGCGTTTTGCCGCCGTCGGTGGGAACGGTGAGACTGAAGAATGCGGCCTTGGCGCGGCAAGCCTGCAACACTTCGGCGCGCTTGTGGTTTACCGGATGATCCGTTTCCCCGGACATGACGGCCTGTCGCGCCATGCTTGCCAGATGATCCGACAACAGATCTTCCATTTCCGCGAGTGACGTGAACCCCTGGCGGGCATTTACCCTGTCTGACGACATGAAGGCTTCTGTATCCAGAAAATCCGCATCCACCAGACAGGAAAACAACATGCGGACCCAGAGCGCGGAACAGCCGGGAATTTCCCGGTCTCTTTTAATGTCGCGGACAGAGGGTAATTCAAGCCTTGGCTTGATAATAGCCTCGGGAATATTTGCGGCCTAGGCATCACGCTCTTCCCGGAGCGTGTCGCTTTTGCTGAAGCGTTCATCCAAACCGCCAAACCAGTTGTCCAGTCCGCTGTGATGCCCGGCGATGAGATAGGACAGGATGCGAGCGGATCCCATGCCGGTGCGCGGATCCATTTCGAGCAGATATTTTTGTGCCCATAATGCTTCCGCCGCCGAATGCGTTTTATCCGCTCCTCGATATGGGCATCGGGATCGCAGCATTGCCGGATATAGCGCTGGAATCCGGCGCGGAACTTGCCAAGATCATGCCATGTTCCAGCCCATGCCGCCCAGGTCCCGGTGCCAAATGGCGCGGCGAAGCGCGCTGCGAGCCGTGACACCGCTTTTTGATGCTCCATTAGATCATGCAGCAAAAGCTCTTCGCCTTCTTGTCGTAAATGGGCGGCAAAACATGTTTTCTCCATCCTCATTGCAAAGCTCCAAATTCATTGAGAATGCAAGAATATAGACGATCCCGCGTTCCCTGCGTTGCGAAAGCCTGAACAGGCCCTGGTTCGACCCTCCAACGTCGCGGAAACCTGATTCGCCACGGAGCTGGTCGAGGAAGACCCCGAGGCCGACAAGTCCCGCTTCGGGGGGGAGGTACAAGAACCTCCGCCGCTTTCCTTCTCCGGGGCGTCGGCTTTTTTAACGATTACAATGGCGGGCGATTCGCCCCTTGTTCCCGTTTTGTATTTTCATCCATTCACATTCAACTTCCCGGGTACTGCCCGGGAAATCGTAAAACAGGTCTTGAAATGACGACTTCGTCCGGTTTTGTTCACAGTCAGGCATCCCATTGCGAGAGTGGGGTGATGAGCGCCATCCTGCGCCACCATGGCGTGCCCCTGTCCGAAGCGATGGTCTTCGGTCTCGCCTCGGCGCTTGCGTTTGCCTATTTGCCGTTCGTCAAGCTCTCCGGCCTGCCGCTGGTGTCTTACCGGATGCCGCCTGGCGCGATCATCCGCGGCTTGCAGAAACCCCTGCGTTTTTCAATGCGCCGCGAGACCTTCCGCAGCCCCGAAAAGGGCGCGGCGCGGCTTGATGAATTGCTCGACGCGGGCCGCCTGGCGGGCCTGCAAGTCTCGGTGTTCTGGCTGCCTTTCATGCCGCCGGACTTTCGCTTCCATTTCAACGCCCACAACCTGCTCGCCTATGGGCGCGACAGGAAAAGCGGCGATTACCTGCTCTCTGATCCCGTGCTGGAAAATCCGGTGCGTTGTCCCGCCGCCGATCTGGCGAAGGCGCGTTTCGCCAAGGGTGTGCTCGCTCCAAAAGGGCTGATCTACTATCCGGCCACGCCGCCGCGCGAGCCGGACTGGAAACGGGTTCTTCCCGGCGCGATCAGGAAGACCGTGCGGATCATGATCCACGCGCCGCTGCCGTTCATCGGCATCAAGGGGATCGAGCGGGTGGCGCGCGCGTTCGAGCGGCTGCCGGGCGCGGCCGACCCCCAAGCAAGCAAGCGCTACATCGGGCACCTGATCCGGATGCAAGAAGAAATCGGCACGGGCGGCGCGGGTTTTCGTTTCATGTATGCCGCTTTCCTCGAAGAGGCCGCGCCGCTCGCGGCCTGTCCGGCGCTGGCCGATCTGGCGGCGGAACTGGTCGGGATCGGCGACGGCTGGCGCGAATTCGCGCTGGCCACCGCGCTGATGATCCGCGACCGCGATCCGCTCGACCCCGGGCGGCTCGCCGCCTTGCTGCGCGAGCAGGCCGCGCGCGAGAAAACGTTTTTCGCGGCGCTGGGCAAAGCCGTGCGCGTGAGGAGGCGGTTTCGCGGCGCCGATACGGCG
>JAITLI010000161.1 GCA_031277975.1 Azoarcus sp. | reverse complement strand
CCCCCCTCGACATTGCGAGGAGCGGCTGGGTGGGTGAGGGGGGACGGTTGGCGAGGGCTGGAAACCGCGAATGGCGCTATAACTGCGGATTCAGTTTTTCGCCGCCGGCGTGCAGTTTGTTGAGCGCGTTCAGATAAGCCTTGACCGAGGCGACGACGATGTCGGTGTCGGCGCCTTGCCCGTTGACGATGCGTTCGCCGCGGGCCAGGCGCACGGTGACTTCGCCTTGCGCGTCGGTGCCGGTGGTGATGGCGTTGACTGAATAGAGCAGCAGTTGCCCGCCGCTCCGGGTAATGGCTTCGATGGCCTTGAAGGCGGCGTCGACGGGGCCGGAGCCGGTGGCGTGGCTGCGAGTTTCCTTGCCGCCCATGGAAAGAACGATTTCGGCCTGGGGGCGCTCGCCGGTTTCGGAATGGAAGCGGGTCGAGAGCAGGCGGAAATGTTCTTGCTCGGGGGCGGCGGCTTCGTCGCTCATCAGGGCGTGCAGGTCTTCGTCGAAAATCTCGTGCTTTTTGTCGGCCAATTCCTTGAAACGGGCGAAGGCGGCGTTGAGTTGTTCTTCGGAGCCGATCTCGATGCCGATTTCCCGCAGGCGGGCGCGGAAGGCGGTGCGGCCCGAATGTTTGCCGAGCACCAGTTTGTTCGCGCCCCAGCCGACATCTTCGGCGCGCATGATTTCGTAGGTTTCGCGGTGCTTGAGCACGCCGTCCTGATGGATGCCGGATTCGTGGGCGAAGGCGTTCGCGCCGACGATGGCCTTGTTGGGCTGCACAGGGTAGCCGGTGATTTGCGACACCAGCCGCGAGGCCGGCACGATCTGGGTTGTGTCGATGCGGGTGCGCACCGGGAAAACATCGGCGCGGGTGCGCACCGCCATGACGATCTCTTCGAGCGAGGCATTGCCGGCGCGCTCGCCCAGGCCGTTGATCGTGCATTCCACTTGCCGCGCTCCGGCGCTGACCGCCGCCAGCGAGTTGGCGACGGCCAACCCCAGGTCGTTGTGGCAATGTACCGACCAGATCACTTTGTCGGCGCCAGGGACTTTTTCGATCAGGGCGCGCAGGGTGGCGGCGTATTGCCCGGGGATGTTATAGCCGACGGTATCGGGAACGTTGATGGTTTTCGCCCCGGCGCGGATGACGGCTTCGAAAATGCGCGCGAGGAAGTCGATTTCGGAACGCCCGGCGTCTTCGGCGGAAAATTCGACGTCGTCGGTATATTCGCGCGCCCAGCCGATGGCTTTCACCGCTTGCTCGATCACCTGCGCGGGGGACATCCGCAGCTTTTTTTCCATGTGGATGGGACTGGTGGCGATGAAGGTATGGATTCTCTTCTTCGCTGCCGGGGCGACGGCTTCGCCAGCCCGGGCGATGTCGTTTTCGTTGGCACGGGAAAGGCCGCACACGGTAGATTCGCGGATGGCCGCCGCGATGGTGCGCACGGCCTCGAAATCACCGGGCGAGGCCGCCGGAAAGCCGGCCTCGATCACATCGACGCGCATCCGTTCCAGTTGGCGGGCGATGCGTAGTTTTTCTTCCTGCGTCATCGAGGCGCCGGGGCTTTGCTCGCCGTCGCGCAAGGTAGTGTCGAAAATAATCAGAGTGTCTTTCATGCCTGTTCCGATTGCCCTGAATCCGGGGATGAGGCGTCTTGCGCCCGCCGCGCGGGAGGCGTTTCCGCCACGGGGGGCTCCGCGAGAATGGTGTCGGCGGAATGAATGGAGCACGCCGCTTCCGTCACGGGAACACGGCGCGCATCGGATTCATCATCTTGCGGCGGCTTCGTTGCCGGTGCGGCGTCTTGCGCGCGTTGCCGCTGCCAGCGCCAAGCATAAAGCACGTAGCCGGACAAGGCGTAGCCGACGAACAATGCGAAGAAGATGCCCGGCGGGTAGGAAGCACCCAAGGCGAAAGCCAGTACCACGGCGATGACGGCGATGAACGGCACACTTTTGCGCAGGTTGATGCTCTTGCCGCTCCAGAACGGGACATTGCTTACCATGGAAATGCCGGCGAAAAGGGTCAGCAGGCAGGCCAGCCCGCGCACATCCGCGCCGTTCGCGCCGTTGTCGATGCTCACCCACACCAGTCCCGCGATCAGCGCGGCGGCGGCGGGGCTGGGCAAGCCCTGGAAAAAGCGTTTGTCGACGATGTCGATATTGGTGTTGAAACGGGCCAGCCGCAACGCCGCGCCGGCGCAATAGATGAAAGCGACGATCCAGCCAAGTTTGCCCAGTCTGATGAGCGCCCATTCGTAGACCACCAGCGCTGGCGCCGCGCCGAAGCACACCATGTCGGAGAGCGAATCGTATTCCGCGCCGAATTCGCTTTGTGTCTGGGTCAGCCGGGCGATGCGCCCGTCGAGTCCATCGAAGATCATCGCCACGAAGATGGCGATGGCGGCGATCTCGAAACGCTCGTTCATCGCCTGCACAATGGCGAAAAAGCCGCAGAAGAGTGCGGCGGTGGTAAATAGATTGGGCAGGATATAGATACCGCGGCGGCGCGGGCGCGGAAAAGCGGGCAGTGTCATGGCAAGGGCGATCGGTAATGAATCAGGACGATGATTCTAGCGCATTGCTCCGGGCGAAAATGGCGACTTCCGGAACGATTGGCCGCGCTTCGCGCCTGTTTGAAAATCGCTGTAACAGGAAGTCTCGCCGCCCGGAGCCGCGCCGTTGCGCATCGACATCCCGCGCGGTGCTGCCTGGCCGTGCCGGGACCAAGGATGGCGAACCGGCCAGTGCGCCTGTTCAATCGAGCGGCATGGCCGTATGGAACCCCGCGCGATGAACGTTCCTGTTTTCTTGAATGAAGAATTCCGGCAAGGCAGGCCACTTCACCCTATCTGCGATTGCAGATAATTGGCCAGGCCGACATGTTCGATAAGATGAAGCTGTTTTTCCAGCCAGTGGGTATGGTCTTCCTCGGTGTCGTCCAGCATTTTTTCGAGGATTTCGCGGGTGAGATAATCCCCGGCGGCCTCGCATTCCGCGATGACGGCGCGCAGGTTGCGAATGACTGAATATTCCAGTTCCAGATCGTTCTTCAGCATGGATTGCGCATCCTGGCCAATTTTGAGCGCTTCGCGTTTTGCCAGGTTGGGGACGCCTTCCAAGAAAAGGATGCGCGCGATCAGGGCGCGGGAATGCTCGCGCTCGTCTTCCATTTCGTGGTTCGTGCGCTCGAACAGGCGCGCGAAGCCCCAGTTCCTGTACATTTCAGCATGACAGAAATATTGGTCGATGGCGGTCAGTTCTCCCGCCAGGAGGTCGTTGAGACGCTCGATGATTTTGGCGTTGCCTTGCATGGTTTTTCTCTCCTCGTGCCGGCGCGCGGCCGGTTTTGCCTATTCGTCTTTTTGAATCTGCGTTTGCAGATAGTTTTCCTTGCCGATCCTGACGATCAATTCCAATTGCGTTTCCAGGAAGTCGATGCGCTCTTCGCTGTTTTCGAGCAGATCTTCGAGCAGGTCGCGCGAGACGAAATCCCGCGCCGCTTCGCAATGGGAAATGGCCTCCTGCAAGGAGGCGCGCGCAATGGTTTCCAGATCAAGGTCGCCCCTGATGCATTCGGGCGCGTTTTCGCCGATCAGGAGTTTGTTCAGGTTTTGCAGATTAGGCAGTCCTTCCAATAGCAGGATGCGCGCGATCAGTTTGTCGGCGCGTTTCATTTCCTGGATGGATGCCTTGTATTCGTACTTGCCGAGACGCTCGAAACCCCAGTTGTCGTACATCCGGGCATGAAGAAAATACTGGTTGATGGCGGTCAGCTCATGACAAAGCTGTTGATTGAGAAACTTGACGACCTGCTTTTCGCCCTGCATGAAAAAACTCCGGAGACCATGATGCGGTTATCCTAGCATCCAGCACCGGAACAGTAAAGCCAGCGATCATGACGCGACCGCGCGGGGATCACCATCCCCGCGCATCGCTTCCGGCCCGGCCGGCATTGTCGCCCTGCCGGAACGCGCGCCCTTCGGCCAGGCACGCATGCGCGCATACCGCGCACCGCCCGCAACCGTCCGTGACACCCAGTTGTCGGCGCAGATCGCGCAGGCAATCGGCGCCGTTGCGCGCCGCTTCGTGAATCTGGCGTTCGGTGACGCCTTGGCAGATGCAAACGTACATGGAGCAAACCTCGTTGGCGCGGGGGCGGGGCGGCGAAGCCGCCGCGCGGACGTGATGGGCAGACAAACAATAATTGATACTATTATTGTTATTGCCCCTGTCTTGTCAAGCGCCACATCTCATCCCCGAGTGAAAAACACCGCTTCCCCGGGAACAGGAAGACATCGTTGTATAGTGGCGGCGTCTCTTTCCGTTCTTCCTCTCTCTCCCGGAACCGCCATGCCATCACTCATCCTGTATTCATCCTGCTTGGTACTGTGCCTTGCGGCCATCTTCGCCCACGCCGCCGAACCCTTGCCGGCCCTGGACGCGGAAAGCGGGGATCTGACTGTTTCCGGACTTTCATCCGGCGCCTTCATGGCGGTGCAATTCCATGTGGCGCATTCCGCGCTGGTGCGCGGGGCGGGCGTCCTCGCGGGCGGGCCGTATTACTGCGCCCAGGGCAGCGCCATGCGCGCACTCTCGTCTTGCATGTCGCCCGGTTTTTTCACGCCGCTTCCCGCGCCGGATACCTTGCGCAAGGAAGTGGAAAAGCAGGCGGCGGCGCAACATATCGACGCGCCCGGGAACCTGGCCCAAAGCCGCGTCTGGCTGCTTTCCGGCGGACAGGATCGCGTCGTGAAGAGCGCGGTGGTGGAAGGCGCGCGCGCCTTTTACCGGCAATGGCTGCCCGAAGCCGCCATCGTCCATGAGCGCCTGCCCGATGCCGGACATGCCATGATCGCGCCGCGAGCCGCGCCAGCGGGAGCATGCGCGGCCAGCGCGCCGCCTTTCATCAACCATTGCGGCGATTTCGATGCCCCGGGCCGCCTGCTCGCGCATTTGCTGGGCGACCTGTCCGCGCCGGCGGAAAAAGCGGCAGGGGAACTGCTCGCTTTCGATCAGCGCGAATTCATTCGCCCGGAAGCGGGCATGGCGGAGACCGCCTATGTCTATATCCCCGGCGGCTGCCGCGTCGGCGGCTGCCGCATCCACATCGCCTTCCATGGCTGCCGCCAGAACGCGGCGGCGATGGGAGAAACCTATGCGCGCGAATCCGGCTACAACCGCTGGGCTGAAAGCAACCGTCTGATCGTGCTTTATCCCCAGACTTCAACCCGGAAAGACGCGAATGGGTGCTGGGATTGGTGGGGATATACCGGCCCCGGCTATCACATCCGCTCCGCCCCGCAAATCGGCGCCGTCCGCGCCATGGTCGAACGGCTGATGGCGAAACCGTGAGGCGGCGAGAGCTTCATCGCCGCGTACCGGGGACTTGTTTCCCGGGCGGATTCTGTTTTTTCACGCGCCCGCCCCCGGAGTATTCGCCGCTCCGGCCTCCGGGCCGGCTTCCGCGGTGAAGGGCGGGCTGGCGTCCAGCCAGAGACGGGCTTCTTCTTCGTTGTCGAACACCTGTATCTCCGCGTCGACGAAGAATTGCGACACCCACGCACTCCAGGTCACCCACTGATCGTCGGTCAGGATGGCGATACGGCGGAAATCGTGTGCGTGCCGGCGGGAATGGCGTATTTCTTCCACGACGAGGTCGACGGTGAAACTGGCCATCTCGCGCAGATCGAAAAGCAGATCCACAGCGCCGTCGAATCTGATCCTGTAGTCGGCCAGTTCCTCGAATTCGCGGTAATCGGCCAAGGTGAATTCACCGAGAACGATGGCGGTAATCAGGCTGCCGTTGTTGTCGATGCTGATCATGGATGGTCTCCGTATCGTTGTGGATATGGGCATTACTATACCCGGCCTGGAGCGGGCAGGCGGGAAAATATTCCTCCCACGTAAGGCGGATCATGCGCCAGCACGCTTTCGCGTATGCAGCCGTGGCAGCCGACGGCTTCGCCAAATACGTTGCCGAGGCGCGCCAATCGTAAACACACGAACTATACGAACACACCAGTAAAAACAAATATCGCGCTCCAAACGTCATCATCACAAAAAACCTGCCGGAGCAACGGAAACATCCAGAATCCAGACTATCCGGCCGCCGCCGCCGCGGGAAGCGTTCTTTCCAGTTTCTCCAGCGCCGCCCCCATTTCTTGCAGCGCCCGCAGGGCCGTCCCGGCTTTTTCGTTTTCCGGGTCGATTATCAACGCCTGCTGGAAACAGAGTATTGCGTTATCGTATTCGCCGATGGCGCGGTAGCAATAGCCCATGTTCAGCCATGCTTCGTCCTTGTCGCAGGAGCGGTTTATTTCGACGGCTTTTTCGTAACAGGCGATCGCCCTGCCGAATTCGCCCAGTACGGCCAGGTTGGCGCCCCGGAAAATCCATGGCCAGCCTTCGCGCGCGCCGCAGTGATCCGTGGCCGCCTTGTGCCATTTTTTCGCCCGCCGGGGGGAGACATGTTCTTCCAGCAAGCGCGCGATCCGGGAAGCAATGTGGCCTTTACTTTCTTCCGGCGCCTTCTCGAAGGCCGTCATCAGCGCGGGCAATGCTTCCTTCGCGCGCCCGATGCCCAGGAGCGCGTCGCCCAGGAGCGTCCAAGCGTGGCTATGCTCCGGGCTGAAATTGTGTTCCGGATGGAATTCGAGGTAGCGGCCCAGTAATTCGACGACCTGCGCATCGTGCTCTTCCCTGGCGAACTCTTCCTTTGCGAGGCGGTAGATTTTCTCCAGTACTTTTTTATTGCGCATCGCCAGCCCCTCCCTCCGTCCCCAGCGCCCTGTCGATGATTTCCGCGACATCGGACGAAAGTCTCGCGCCCGCCCTGACTTCTTCGAGGCGGGCGCGCATGCTTTCCCGCAAGGCGGGGACATAACGCCGCCAGCCCTCCATCGCGCGCGCCATCCGCGCCGCGACTTGCGGATTGCGGGCGTCGAGCGCAAGCACCTGTTCGGCCCAGAAAGCGTGGCCGCCGCCGTCTTCGGCGTGGAATTCGCCGGGATTGCCGCGAAAGAAAGCGCCCAGCAGAGCATAGACCTTGTTCGGGTTCGACAGGCTGAAGGCGGGGTCTTCCATCAGGACGCGCACCCGGGCAAGTACCGGCTCGGCCTTGTCGTGCCAGCGCCACGCGCCAGCCTGGAGGGCAAACCACTTGTCGAGCGTCAGGGCATCGCCATCATGGCGCGCCCGGAAAGCGGCGAGCGCCTCTTCGCGCGCGGGTTCGTCCGTGGTCATGAGCGCGGCGAGCGCGCCCATGCATTCGGTCATATTGGTCGCGGACTCGAAACGGGCGCGGGCCAGCGCGATGCCGTGCACGTCGCCGCCGGCGGCGAGGTAGCGCAGCGCCAGGCTGGCGAGCGCGCGCTGGCCCGCGCCGGCGGGGTGGTAGCGGTACGGCTCGCCCATCCACAAAGGCTGGGTGAACGCGTGGCAATCGTGAGCCAGCGCGGTGCCGAGGCCGCGCGTCAGGGCAATGAGCGCCGCGCGCAGGGCGAGCGGATCGGCGGGCGTCATGCGTTCGAGCAGGTAGCCCTCGGCGGGCGGGGTGAGCGCCTTGGCGCGGAAAGCCGGATCGAGCACATCATCGCCGAGCAGGGCGCGGCAGGCGTCGACATAGGCGGCGGGCAACGCCGCGGCGGGATCGGCGGCCAGCGCCAGGATCACCCGCTCGCTGTAGCGTTGCGCGGCATCCCAGCGATTGAAGGGGTCGGCGTCGCGGGCCATGCGGAAGGCGAGGCGGGCGTCGTCCTCTTCGATATCGAGAATCACCGGAGCGGAGAAACCGCGCAAGACCGAAGGAACAGGTTCGGCGTCGATGCCGGCGAAGCGGAAGGTTTTTTCGGCGCTGTCGAGCACCAGCACCCGGGTGGATGCGCCCGCGCCGGATTCGCCTTCAAGGCGCAGCGGCAGGTCGCGCCCGTCCGGGCCGATCAGCCCGACCGCCACCGGAATCACCAAAGGCTGCTTGTCCGCCTGCCCCGGCATGGGCGGCGTACTCTGGGAAAGCGTAAGGGCATAGCAGCCGCTGTCGGCATGCCACTGCCCGCGGGCCGCGAGCCGCGGCGTACCGGCCTGTTCGTACCAGCGCATGAATTGATCGAGATCGGCGCCATTGGCCTCGGCCATGGCATCGACAAAATCGTCGCAGGTCACGGCCTGCCCGTCGTGGTAACTGAAATAAAGATCCATGCCATTGCGAAAGCCTTCCGGGCCGAGCAGGGTATGGAGCATGCGGACAACCTCGGCGCCTTTCTCGTACACCGTGGCGGTGTAGAAATTGTTGATCTCCCGGTAACTCTCGGGACGGATGGGATGCGCCATCGGGCCGCCATCCTCCGGGAACTGCGCCGCGCGCAAAGTGCGCACATTGTCGATGCGTTCGACGGCCCGCGCCGAGACCGCGCCTTCTTCCCCGGCGGCGCGGGCGAGCATATCGGCGGAGAACTGCTGGTCGCGGAAAACCGTCAGCCCTTCCTTGAGCGTGAGCTGGAACCAATCGCGGCAAGTCACGCGGTTGCCCGTCCAGTTGTGGAAATACTCGTGGGCGACGACGGTCTCGATGCCCGCATAGTCATCGTCGGTGGCCGTCTCGGGCGTGGCGAGCACATATTTGGCGTTGAAGATATTGAGGCCCTTGTTCTCCATCGCGCCCATATTGAAATCGGCCACGGCGACGATCATGAAGCGATCGAGATCGAGTTCCAGCCCGAAACACGCCTCGTCCCAACGCATGGCATGAACCAGCGAATCGAGCGCGTGCCCGGCGCGATCGAGATTGCCTTCCTCGACCCAGACCTGGAGGAGAACCGGGCGCCCGGAAGCGGTGCGCACCTCGCGCTCCAGCGCCACGAGCCTGGCCGCCACCAGCGCGAAAAGGTAGGACGGCTTCGGGAACGGGTCTTCCCAGCGCGCATAGTGCCAACTGCTGGAAAGCTCGCCGCGCTCGACCAGATTGCCGTTGGCGAGCAACACCGGGTAGCGCGCGCGCTCCGCTTCCAGCGTGACGGTATAGCGCGCCATGACATCCGGGCGATCCGGGAAACAGGTGATGCGGCGAAACCCCTCGGCCTCGCACTGGGTGAAAAAACCGCCATTGGACAGATACAACCCGGAGAGCGCGGTATTCTCCCCGGGGCTGATGCGGGTGGAGACCACGACTTCGGCGCGCCCGTCCTCTTTCGCGCTCATGCCGATCTCCAGCGCGCCGTCGACCGCGCGCAATGCCGCCGGTTCGCCATCGACCAGAATCGACAGACGCTCGACCCCATCCTCCCACAAGCGCAAAGGGCCATCTTCGGCCAGCGGATTGCGCACGCACGTCATGCGATTGGTGACGATGGTCGTCACCGGATCGAGATGAAAATGCAGATCGACATGCTCGACAACCCACGCCAGCGGGCGGTAGTCGGTACGATGGACCGTCGTTGGAATTTGTTCCGCGTTCATGAAACCGTCCGGCGCCAGAAAATTGAAAGGCTGTAGTGTGAAAGGCCGTAGTGTATTAGATGAGGCGCGGCGCGTGGAGCCGGGATCAGGGATCAGG
>JAITLI010000146.1 GCA_031277975.1 Azoarcus sp. | reverse complement strand
TTCACACTCGCGCCGAAACCGGCCCGGCGGGCAGTGACATTTGCCGTGTGCGCGGCCATCATGATCCGCTCGCCTGAATCGCATGCCTTTCCATGTTTTCGGTCATTTTTTCCAACCGTTGCGAACATTTGCTCGAAGCCCTGCTCGCGCGTCTCGATACCGAGCGGCGCGGCCCGTTCGCGCGCCAACAAGTGGTGGCGCCCGGCAGTGCGCTGCGCCGCCGCATCGAACTGGCGGTGGCCGACCGCGAGGGCGTCTGCGCCGGTATTGATTTCGACCCTCTGGCGCAATGGCTGTGGCGGCAGGCCGGCCATGTCGTCGATCTGCCCGCGCGCGCGCCATATGCGCCTCCGGCGCTGGTCTGGCGGATTTTCGCCGCGCTCGACGCGCCGTGGGTGGATGAACACGCGCGGTTGGCGCGTTACTTGCGGGAGGCGGATGCGCGCATGCGTTTCGATCTGTCCGGGCGGTTGGCGCATTTATTCGACCATTATTTGTGCTACCGGCCCGATTGGCTCGAACGCTGGGCGGGCGGCGGACGCGCGCTTCCGGCCGGGAGCGCCGCCAGCCATGGCGATGAGGATTGGCAGGCGGCATTGTGGCGGCGAATCCACGGCGGCGAATGCGGTGGCGGCGATAAGGATGCGGATGCGCTTTCCCCGCCTTTCATGCGCTTCCTGCGCCAGGCCGCGCGGATGGACGCCGCCGCGCTGGCCGCCGTCCTGCCCCCGGCGGTGCATATCTTCGGCCTGCCGGCCTTGCCGCCGCTGTATCTGGAAATATTGCGCACGCTGGCGCGGGCGATGGACGTGCATCTGTACGTCCTCAATCCCTGTCGCGAATACTGGTTCGACATCGTCGACGCGCGCCGCTTGTCGTGGCTCTCGAAGCGGCAACAGGATCTCTTTTTCGAGACCGGCAACAAATTGCTGGCCGCTTGGGGCAAGCAGGCGCAGGCCCACATTGAATCGCTGTTCGAAAGCGAACATCCCATGCGGGAAGAGGCGGCCTTCGCGCCGCATCCCGCCCGCCATGTGCTGGCGAAATTGCAGAATGCCATCCTCGATCTGCGGGAGCTTGAAGCGGGCAGCATCCGGTTGGACAACAACGACCGCAGCATCGAACTGCACATATGTCATTCGCGCACGCGCGAACTGGAGGCGCTGCACGACCGCCTGCTTGGTCTTTTCAGCGCCCCCAGGCCGCCGCGCCCCGACGAAATCGTGGTGCTCACCCCCGATCTGGCGGCCTGCGCGCCGCTGATCGAAGCCGTATTCGGCGCCGCGCCGCGCGAGCGCCACATCCCGTGGCGCATCGCCGGATTGAGCGCCGCCGCAGGCAATCCCGCGGCGCGTGTCCTGGACTGGCTGCTGACGCTGGCGGCGGGGCGCGCGCCCGCGAGCCGGGTGTTCGACCTGTTGCAGCAGCCACTGGTGGCGGCGCATTTCGGGCTGGGCGAAGCCGGACTCGAACAGGTGCGCATCTGGATGGAAAGCGCGGGCATCCGCTGGGGGCTGGACGCGGAGCACGCCAAAGAGGCTGGCGGCGGCGGCCATACCATGGAAAAAGGGCTGGCCCGCCTGTTCCTGTCTTGGGCGGCGGGCGAGGCGGCCAGCCGCGCGCTGTTCGCCGGTCATGCCGGAACGGCGCACGCGCCGCAAGGCGGCGCCGGGCTGGCGCTTGGCGCTTTCTGGCGCTATGCCGGAACCCTGCGCCGCCTGCGCGCCGAATTGCTGAAGCCGCACGATGCCGAAGGCTGGCGCGCGCTCCTCATGGGCGCGCTCGCCGCCTTGGCGGGCGAGGCTCCGGAGCATGCCGAGGAAATGCGCGGCGTGCGCGAGACGATCATCGCGCTTGCCGAAGACATGAAGACGGGATTCGGCCCCGGATGCGCCACCATGATTCCGCTCGACGTCGTGCATCCGGCCCTCGCCGCCCGCTTCAGCGAAAGCGTACTCGGCGGCGCGCCCGGCGGTGCGGTGACGTTCGGCGCGCTCCCCTCGCTGCGCGGGCTGCCGTACCGCGTGGTGTGCGTCATCGGCCTCGATCATGACGCCTTTCCTGGCCGCGAGCACAGCGGCGAATTCGACCTCATGGCCCTGCATCCGCGCAAGGGCGACCGCCAGCGCCGCATCGACGAGCGCAATCTTTTCCTCGATGTCCTGCTCGCCGCGCGTGACGTGCTGCATTTGTCCTGCGCCGGGCGCAGCGCCCGCGACAACACCGCCTTGCCACCGTCGCCGCTGGTCGACGAATTGCTCGACACGCTCGCCGCCGCCTGCGCCGAAGATCCGGAACAACCCACCTCCCTCGCCCGGGCGCGTGCCAGGCTGACCGTGATCCATCCCCTGCAAGCCTTTTCACCCGGCTACTTCACGCCGGACAAGGAGGACAAACGGCTGGAAAACTTCCGGAGCGACCTCGCCGCGGCGCTCACCGCCCGCCAGCGCGCGGCGCGGGAACGCCCCGCCGCCACAGCGGCGGCGATCATGCCGCGCGGGGAGGACGACGAGGACGAACAGCAGGATGCCGATGATGGCGGCGGCGGCGACAGCCCGTTTTTCACCGCGCCGCTGCCGCCGCCGGACGAAAGATGGCGGCATGTCGATCTCGCGCAGCTCAAGCGCTTCTTCGCCAATCCGAGCCGGTTCCTGCTCCGCGAACGGCTGGGTCTCGACCTGTTCGCGGCACAGGACGAGCTTGCCGACATCGAAACCTTCGTCCCCGACTGGCAGGCCCGCAACGCGCTTGCCACGCGCTTGCTGCCGGTATTGCTTGCCGGAAAAGACATGGGCGCGGACGCGGACGGCAGCCTTCTCGCCCTGGCCCGCGCTGGAGGCGAATATCCCGCTGGCAATCTTGGCGACAGCGTACTGCGCCGGGAGCTCGCCGCGCTCCGCGCATTCGCCGGCAGACTGAACGCGGCGCGGATACGGCCTTGCCTGCCGGCGCGCCTGGTGAAGCTCGATTTCGACCTCGGCGGGGAATCCTGGAGCCTGCAAACTGTCTTCAACGATCTGCGCGCGAACGGACTCGTCCGCCATCGTTACGACAAGGCGCGCGCGCGCGACTACCTCGCCGCCTGGATCGACCATCTGACACTGTGCGCCGCGTCGCCGGACGGAGTGGAATGCCGCAGCATGGGCCTGTCGCGCGACGAAAGTTTTACCCTGCGCCCGCTGCCCTCCGCCACCGCCCGCCAACATCTGGCCGAGCTGCTGGAACTGTACCGCGACGGACTGCGGGAACCCCTGCGCTTTTTCCCGAAATCGGCCTGGGAATACGCGCGCCGCGCCGCGCCGGACAGTGACAACGACACGGCGCGCGCCGAAGCGGCCAAGGCATGGGCGGGCGGCGACTTTCCTGAACGGAACGATTTTGCCTACCGGTTGGCGCTGCGCGGCGCGGACGATGCGCTCGACGACAAGTTCTGGCACAACGCCGAAACAGTCTTCGGCGTATTGCGCGCGTTTCTCGACGACTCGCGCCCGGCGCGGCATCCCGGTTGACATGACATGTTTCCTCACGGGGAAAGTGGACAGGCGTTCCGTTCCTTCTTCCCCCTTTTTTATCCAGCGGCGCGGCGCGCCGGATAGAACACACTGGATTGCCACGGCGCTTGCGCGCCTCGCAATGACGAAGGGGGGGAGGTTTTCGCAATAACGAGGGGGGGGCTTTCGCAATGACGAGGGTGGGGGGGCGCGGCGGCCATCGCTTCGCAATGACGAGGGGGGATTGCCGCGGGCCTGCCTCGCTTGTGATGGGTTCTTCCAAAGGATTATCCTCTCCCGCTCGGGCGGCGAAGGCGGGAAGAAGGCCTCGTTCCGCGCGAAACGGCGCCGACAGGGCTTTCGGCTGCGAAAGCCCTGAATTGAAAACACGGCGCGGCGGCCATCGCTTGCGAACGGGGTCGTCGCGCTGGCGAACAGTTGAGGTAAAGGAACATGGCGGTCAATCTGACGACACCAAATCCAGCCGGACTACCGGCGGTCGCCGGGGTGCGGCTGGGCGTGGCGGAAGCGGGCATACGCAAGGCCGGGCGGCGCGACCTGACGGTCATCGAACTGGCGCCGGGCAGCCATGTGGCGGGCGTTTTCACGCAGAACCGTTTCTGCGCCGCGCCCGTCATGGTGTGCCGGGAACATCTGGCGGCGGGCGGCGGCATCCGCGCCCTAGTCATCAACACCGGCGCCGCCAACGCGGGCACGGGTGAACAGGGTCTGGCCGACGCCCGCGCCACCTGCCGGGTGCTGGCGGAGACGCTCGCCATTGCGCCTCATCAGGTCTTGCCGTTTTCCACCGGGGTGATCCTGGAGCCATTGCCCATGGATCGCCTGCTCGCCGCGTTGCCGCGCGCGGCAGCGGACGCGCGGGCCGATGGCTGGTTCGATGCCGCACACGCGATCATGACCACCGATACCGTCGCCAAGGCCGCCTCGCAGCGGATCGAGATCGACGGCAAGACGGTCACCATCACCGGCATCGCCAAGGGTGCGGGCATGATCCACCCCGGCATGGCGACCATGCTCGGCTTCATCGCCTGCGACGCGGCGGTGAGCCGGCCAGCGATCGAGGCGATCGTCCGCGAAGCGGCGGACGCTTCATTCAACAGTATTACCGTCGATGGCGACACATCGACCAATGATTCTTTCATCGTCATCGCCACCGGGCGGGCGGGCAATGACGAAATCGCCGCCAGTGGCGCCGGATACCGCGCGCTTGCCGATGCTATTGGCGCAGTCGCCGTACGTCTGGCGCAGGCCATCGTCCGCGACGGCGAAGGCGCCACCAAATTCATGAGCATCGTGGTCGAAGGCGGCGCGAGCCGCGAGGAATGCCGCCGCGTCGCTTACGCCGTGGCGCATTCGCCGCTCGTCAAGACCGCTTTTTTCGCCTCCGATCCCAATCTGGGCCGCATCCTCGCCGCCATCGGCTACGCCGGCATCGCCGATCTCGACGTCGACCGTCTGCGCGTCTGGCTCGGCAGTCCGGACGAAGAAACGCTCGTCGCCGAATGCGGCGGCCGGGCGGCGGCTTATGCCGAGGAGACGGGTGCGCGAATCATGAAAAACGCCGAACTCACCGTACGCGTCGATCTGGCGCGCGGGCAGGCGAGGGCGACGGTGTGGACGTGCGATTTCTCTTACGATTACGTGAAAATCAACGCCGACTATCGTTCATGAATTGTTCATGAGCCGTCCGCGCGCCGTCCGGCGCATGACAAGACGCCGCGCTCAATGCAAGGTCTTCGGCATCGCCAGCATGAACGCCGGAATTTCCGCCTCGAAGCGCCGGCCGTCGTCGGTCTCCATCAGATAACTGCCCTGCATCGTCCCAACCGGAGTTTCGAGCGCGCAGCCGCACGAATAACGAAACACTTCGCCGGGAACGAGGCGGGGCTGTTCGCCGATGACGCCCTGTCCATGAACTTCCTGCACACGGTCGGCGCCATCGGTGATGATCCAGTGGCGGCTGATGAGCCTTGCCGCCATCGTCCCGGTGTTGCGGATGGTGACGTGATAGACGAAGGCGAAATGATCTTCGCCGGGACAGGACTGGGCGGGGACGAATTCAGCGACGGCTTCGATGCTGATGCCGTGCGGCGCGGGGGTCTTCACGCAGGCGGACTCCCATGAAGAAACCGCCGACTCGCAATCCGGGCCGGTGGAATGACTGGAACGACAGGGGATTCCAGTCCGGAACGAAAGCGGACCGGATCAGGGCGGTAAAATAACATTTTGTCCGGAAGATCCGCCATGCCTGTTTCTGTTCTCACTGCCCTTTCCCCGCTCGATGGCCGCTATCACGACAAGGTCGCGGAGTTGCGCGATTGTTTTTCCGAGCACGGCCTGATCCGCAACCGGGTGCGGGTGGAAGTGGCGTGGCTGAAGGCGCTCGCCGCCGAAGCCGCGCTTGCCGAAATCGCGCCCTTCTCGCCCGGGGCCGTGGCCGAACTCGACGCCGTGGCGGCGCAATTCAGCGAAGCCGACAGCGCGGCGGTCAAGGAAATCGAGGCCGCCACCAATCACGATGTCAAGGCAATGGAATACTGGCTCAAGAAACGCCTAGGCCATAACCCCGAAATACTGAAAGCCGCCGAATTCATACATTTCGCATGCACGTCCGAAGACATCAATAATACCTCGCATGCGCTGATGCTGCGGGCCGGGCGCGACGGCGCGCTTCTGCCCGCGCTCGACGGCGTGATCGCGCGCCTGCGCGAACTGGCCCACCGCCATGCCGATCTGGCGATGCTGTCGCGCACCCACGGCCAGCCCGCCAGTCCAACGACGCTGGGCAAGGAAATGGCCAATATCGCCGCGCGCCTGCTGCGCGCGCGGGACAAGATCGCGCGGGTCGGCCTCACCGCCAAATTCAACGGTGCGGTGGGCAATTACAACGCCCATCTCGCGGCCTGGCCGGCCTTCGACTGGGAAACGTTCAACCGCCGTTTCATCGAATCGCTCGGGCTGGAGTTCAACCCCTACACGATCCAGATCGAGCCGCACGACGCCATGGCGGAACTGTTCGATGCCATGGCCCGTGCCAACACCATTCTCATCGACGCCTGCCGCGACATCTGGATGTATATCTCGCTCGGTTATTTCCGGCAGAAACTCCGGGAAGGCGAAGTCGGTTCATCGACCATGCCGCACAAGGTCAACCCGATCGACTTCGAGAACGCCGAAGGCAATTTCGGCATCGCCAACGCCGTGTTGCGCCATTTTTCCGAAAAACTGCCGCTTTCCCGGATGCAGCGCGACCTGAGCGATTCCACCGTATTGCGCAACATGGGCGTGGGTTTCGGCCATGGCGTGCTTGGCGTGGCCAGCATGCGGCGCGGCCTGGACAAGCTCGAAGCCGATCCGGCGCGGCTTGCCGCCGATCTCGATGCTTGCTGGGAAGTGCTCGCCGAGCCTGTGCAAACGGTGATGCGCCGCTTCGGCATCGCCAACCCCTACGAGCAACTCAAAGCCCTGACGCGCGGCAAGGGCGTCAGCCGCGAGGCCCTGCGCGAATTCATCGCCGCCCTCGCCATCGCGCCGGAAGAACGCGAGCGCCTGCTGTCGATGACTCCGGCGAGCTACACCGGCAAGGCCGCCGAACTGGCGCGGCGGATCTGAGGAAAGGGGAAATCGAAATGAGTTTTTCCGAAACGCTCAAGACCCTGCCCGGCATCTCGCATCTGGCGGCCATGAATCTCATCGACACCTACGGCATGGTGGCGGCGACGATAGAAAACAAGCCCGGCCAGGCGGGTTCGCTCGCCGTCTACAATCACCTCGCCCAGCTCTATGGCGCGATCACGCCGGAAGCGGCGAAAAAAGGGCTGGAACTGTACGGCGAGCACAGCGAGAACGCCCGCCAGAATCCCGGACGGCACCCCAACATCGACCGCCTGATCGGTCTTGCCGAACGCGGCGAAACCTTGCGTGTGAAACAAGTGTTCGCGGTATGAGCGCCGCGCGGCGGCGCATGAAAAAAGCGGCCTTGCGGGCCGCTTTTTCCGATCGGAATTTCATCTCACGAAAACTGCCCGCGCCCATTACGCCGCCGGGCCGCGAGCAAACCCATTGCGCCCAAGCCAAGCAGGATCAGGCTCGCCGGTTCGGGCACTTCGGAAGGAGAAGGCGTCAATCCCATGATTGGTCAATTCTATCACCAAGCAACTCGATTTGGTCTTTGAAATCAACCATTTACCTCTTAGTGCAAAACTTTCGCTTTGTAAGTAATTTATCGGCATAGCTGCAAATACCTTCAATTTAGTTTTTTAACTGCAAAAAAGTCATAATAATTTTAATAATTTTGCTTTTGACTCTTGAAATTCATTTTCGCTTATGGCGCCAATCTCCTTAAGCTTGAATAATCTCTCTATCTCTTCTGAAATATTATTTGTTTTTCCTGTTGATGCTGCTTTGAGTGTGCTTTTTTGTCCGCTTACAGCATTACGCACATAATCACAAAAATCTCTTGCTTCCTGTTTCGGAACAGATTTTATGACAGCTTTATTGTTTGAAGTATATATGGTAATATCGCCCATTATAAACCCAAGATCATATTCTATGCTGCTTATTTTGTCAAGTGCAAAATCTTCAACCCTAAGTCCGACAAGAAATCCTTTATCTACAAATATAATTCTTGTATCCGTGGCGACAAGCATGCCAAATGAACTGTTGTATATACCCTGAACAGCTTTTTTAACCTGCTCATTATCCCAAAGAATGTTTGGAAGCTCTTTTATCTCCTTTCTGCCAAATAACTTATCCAATCCACACATATTCAGTTGTTGTTCTATCTCTGCAAGAGACGGCATATTTACTCCCTAAATTTTTTTGTTTTTACGCTTTGTTGATTAATTTCAGTCTTGCTAATCGGTTGTTGAATTTTAGCTTGTTTACGGCTACGACTTTTGACATTTTGTACGCTCTGCCGTCGTCGATTCGTATACCGCGGTACCGACCGTGAGGCCATGCCAGTATTCCCCTGTATGGGTGAAGGTAATGGAAGTGAAATCCCCCACCAACTGGATGATTCCATGCAGCTCATCAGTGCCTTCGAACGAGCTGGCGGTGGTATTGCCGAAAGAACCCTCTCCCCAGTAACCCGAGCCGGAACCAAGATATTCTATCTGCGTTCCCGTGGCGAATTCCACATGGTTCCCGTTCCAGCTTGCCAACGCCAGGATGGGGTTGTGAACGGATCCGGTGAAGGTGATGGTCACCGTTCCGCCAAGATTCAGGGCAATGATGTCGGAACCGCCGGGCGCGTTATCGACAACGGGACTTTGATAGGTTGAAGGATTGGTCGCCCAGTAATTGATGCCATCACCCGTGTGGGAAGCATCCGCCAGGGGCGACGAACTGCTGAGTCCCAAACCGATGGTTTCATTGCCGATGTCGATCACTCCGGACGCGCTGGCATTGCCAATGGATACCCAGTCCGCCCAGGATACAGGAGCGGCCTGCGCCGTCTGGGAAGCCAAGCCCAATGCTACCGTGGCCGCCAGGGTACCGAGAGATGTCTTCAACATTTTTTGCACCTTTCTTTCTGATAGGGGGAAGCGAAAAGGAATCCCTGCCGGCCCCTTCAGCAATTCACGTGCCTGACTACGCAAGTCATTGAAAATAAATGATGTCGTGAGGCATGGGCTTTGCGGGGAACGCATCGCATGTCAAAAAAGGCGACACACGCCATCGCCCATGGAACATCGCCCCGGAGTCCCCCGCACGCATGGAAACATCCGTGATTCGCGGGACGGGCGCTCCGGGAAGAATCCCGCCGTGGGATGTATCCGGATCTTTTCGCGGGACTGTTCCGGCTCGATTTGCTGCTGTAGACTTCGCCGCCGTATGAACCGCAAATTTCTCCCGCCGTGCGCGTCCGCGCCGCTTTTTCCCATGCCTGCTCCTTTTTCCGCCGCGCGGAGACTGCCCTGATGCGCACAGATGCTTTCACGGGCGCGGGCAGTGGCCGCGCCCTGTTGCTTGGCTTTGTCCGCCGTGATTTTGCCAATCGCTACGCCGGTACTTTCATGGGCGGACTGTGGGCGCTGGCGCAGCCCGCATTGCTGCTGGCGATCTATGCGTTCGTTTTCCGCCATGTCTTCAAGGTGCGGCTGCCCGACCCGGCTTATTCCTATGTCACCGTCGTCGCCTGCGCCCTGTGGCCGTGGATGGCTTTCCAGGAGGCCGTCCAGCGCGCCACCGTCTCCATTACCGCCAATGCCGATCTGATACGCAAGATCCGCTTTCCCAATCATCTGCTGACGCTGGCGGCGGTATTGGCGAGTTTTGCCATCCATCTCACGGGGTTTCTCGCCGTTCTTGCCGTCCTCGCCCTGTGCGGCGAACCCATTCATTACGACGGCCTGCCCGTGGCCCTTGCCGCCTGGGGCGTGGCCTTCGCCCTCGCGTTTGGCGTGGCCCTCGTCACCGCCGCGCTCCAGGTGGCGATCAAGGATGTGGAGCCCGCGCTCGGCCCGCTTTTCATGCTGTTTTTCTATGCCACGCCCATCCTCTATCCCCTCGCCCTCGTGCCCGAGGCCATGCGTCCGTGGCTGGCGTTCAATCCTCTCGTCCATGTGGTCGAACCCATCCGCACCGCTCTCCTCGGGGGGGAACCCCTAGCCGCGCTGGGTGCGCTCTGGCCCGCGGCCCTTGCCGCCTCGTGCCTCTTCCTTTTTGCGCGCTGGTTTTTCGCGCGGCTGGAAGATTATTTCCAGGATTTTCTGTGAAAAAAGAAGATACCGCGCCCGCCCCGCCGCCACAGGCACAAGAAGCGGAGCCACCTCTGATCCGCCTCGAGAACGTCGGGAAATCCTTTCCCCTGGCCGACACCGCGAAAAAACGCCTCGCTGCCCTCGCCGCCCTGATCCGGGGACGGCCCCTGCCCGCGGCCTTCCATGCGCTTTCCGGCATCGACCTCGAAGTGCGCCGGGGCGAGTCCGTCGGTCTCATCGGTGTCAATGGCGCGGGCAAATCCACGCTGCTGAAAATCATCGCCGGCGTCGTCCGCCCCGGCACGGGCAGCCTGGCCCGCAATGGCCGCCTTTCCGCCCTTCTCGAACTGGGCGCGGGCTTTCATCCGGAATATACCGGACGGGAAAACATTTTCCTCGCCGCCGCCCTGATGGGGCTGGCCGACGCCGAAATCCGCACCCGCCTGCCCGCCATCCTCGCGTTCGCCGACATCGGCGCGTATATCGACCAGCCGCTCAGGCATTATTCTTCCGGGATGGTCGTCCGCCTCGGCTTCGCCCTCGCCACCTGCGTGCAGCCCGATCTCCTCATCACCGACGAGGTGCTCGCCGTGGGCGATGAGTCTTTCCAGAGAAAATGCGTCGCCTGGATGGAAAATTATCTCGCCGGCGGCGGCGCTCTGCTGCTGTGCTCGCACAGCATGTTCCACATCGAAAAGCTCTGCCGCCGCGCTCTGTGGGTGCATGAGGGCCGTATCCGCACCCATGGCGAGGCAGGCGCGGTGACAAAGGAATATATTGCGTGGCATGAGGCGCGCCTTGCCGGCGAGCGTCCCCGCGCCTCCGCCGCCGCGGCCGCCGCCGGTCTGCACGCGATCAGGAGCCTGGCCCTGAATGGCGGCGAGGCCGACGCGACCCTCGCCATGGGGGAAGATCTGCACATCTCCGGCACGGCTTTCGCCCCCGATGGCCGCCCGCCCGTGGTGGCCATCGGAATCGTCAAGAGCGGCGGGACTACCGTCTATGGCCTCACCACCGACATGGACAGTCATGTTCCGCGCCCGCTCCCGCACGATCCCGACGGCCGCCTGTTCGCTTTCGGCCTTCGCCTGCCCGGGATCAATCTTCTCCCCGGTCATTATGAAGTCCGCGCCCATGCCCTCGATTCCGAGGGTTATCGCCTTTTCGATGAGGCGACCCGCATGCTGACCGTCACCGGCTCCAGCCGCGAACTTGGCGTCTGCCGCCTGACGCATGCCTGGGAGTGATACACGGCTTCGCAAGCAAAACGGTGGCGGCCTCGCCCGGCTTGCCGTATTCCTGTGCCGCCCGCGTCCGCGCGCCTCGTCCTCGTCTTGATCGCAAACCCGAGAAAGCGCTGGAACGCGCGGGCGTCAGTCGCGCGCCGGCGCACCGGGTTGCAACGGAGCGGGCTGGAGAAGCGTGTCCGCATCCCAACTGGCATCAACAGCCTCGCGCAATGCGGCGGCATCGACGGCGATGGCTCCCGGTTCGCGCACGGGCGCGCCGATTTTTCGCCGTGTTTCGGCGTCGAGGCGGACGCGGGCCGAAGCAACGAGGCTGTCGCGCACCTCATCGAAGGATTGCTGCCTGCCCGTCTTGATGGGTTCTTCGAGACGCAGGATATGGAAACCGAACTGGGTTTCGACGATGCCGGAGAGCTGGCCCGGCTTCTTGAGGGCGAAAGCGGCGTCTTCAAAGGGCTTTACTGTCTTGCCGCGCCCGAAGAAACCCAGATCGCCGCCCCGGCTGGCCGAACCGGGATCGTCCGACTCGGCGGCGGCGAGTTCCGCGAACGATTCGCCTTTTTCGAGGCGAGCAAGGATCGCTTCAGCCTTGGCGCGCGCTTGCTCCTTGGCCTGCTCGCCCGCGCATTCGCAAGTCTTCACGAGGATGTGGCGGACATGCGCCTGCTCATCCTGGCGGAAACGTTCCGGGAAAGCCCGGTATTCCTCGCGCGCCAGCTTTTCGGCCAGCTTGGGGTCGGACGCGGCCCGGGCTTCGCGTTCGACGTAGGCGTTGAACAGTTCCGCGTCGATGATCTGCGCCAGACGGGCGGCAATTTCGGGATCCTTGTCCAATCCGGCTGCGCGGGCCTGGGCAGCCCCGGATTTGCGCAGGAGAAGATCGGTAATCAGATTGGATGCCGAAAAGGTCGAACGCTTGATGGCGTCCGCAAAACGCGGTTCCAGCATGGTGAGCGCCGCGCGGATTTCAGCCGCGTCGATGGCGGTGTTTCCGTATTGGGCCAGCGCGCCGGGAACAATTGCCGTCACTGATTTTTCCTGGGCGGAGGCGGGTTCGTCCGCCGCTGGAGCGTTGCCGGCCATGAGGGCAAGGGCGCAGAACGTTGCCGTGCATGCGATGGTTTTCTTGAAATGGGTCCTGTTCATCCATCAACTCCCAAAGGTTTGGATCATGGTTACGCAAACCCGCCGCGCCAGAGTCCCGGCGCGGCGGGAAAGTGCAGATTCTATCGGAAGACGGGCCTCCATCCGGCGAAAACAAGCGCGTGTTTGGTTCCGTCCGATTACATTCGGATGCTGGTCGAGCGTTATATCAAGGTCAAGGGCAGCGGCAAGGACAAGGAAATCCGCGCGGACATCGAGCGCACGGACAACGCGAATCCATCGTTGCGCAACAAGAAAGACCTATCGAACAGTTCGTCGATTCCGTCTCCACGGCGGCCAGGGTGGATGCGGAATGGCTCGCCTTCATCGCCA
>JAITLI010000083.1 GCA_031277975.1 Azoarcus sp. | reverse complement strand
CTGGGAAGCGTACGACGATGATGCCTGCTACGCGCCCAAGGAACCGGCGGAAATGCCCCCGCGCGATGAGGTAGCGGATACCATAAGCCGTGTTGCGCGTGGCGCGCTCCGCCAACGTGTCCCGAACGTGTGGGCTGCCGGGGAGCTTGGCGGGCTGCTTGACACGATTGCCTACACGATCGCGCCGGACGGTTATTGGGAGTAGCACCACTTTTTTGGGGGCATTTTCGGGGGTATTTCAAAACCCGTCCCGCCAAAAACGCACCAACCACGCGGGTTTGAGAGAACCCTAGCACTTTGAGGAAGAACGCATTGAAGCCAGAATCCGCCCCGCGAGACAATGTGTCGGAAGCCGGTATCAGCGACCACACGCCCATGATGCAGCAATACCTGCGCCTGAAGGAGCAGTATCCCGACATGCTGCTTCTCTACCGCATGGGCGATTTTTACGAAACGTTTTTCGAGGATGCCGAAAAAGCCGCGCGCCTGCTGGATATCACACTGACCACGCGCGGCAAGTCCGCCGGACAAGCCATCAAGATGGCTGGCGTTCCGTTCCACGCCGTCGAGCAGTACCTGACGCGGCTGCTCAAACTCGGCGAATCGGTGGTGATTGCCGAACAGGTCGGCGAACCGGGCGCGAACAAGGGACCGATGGAGCGGACGGTCAGCCGCATCGTCACCCCGGGCACCGTCACCGATGCCGCGTTGCTCGACGAGCGGCGCGATGCGTTGCTGCTCGCGCTCAATGTGCATCGCGGCGTGCTCGGGTTGGCATGGCTCAATCTTGCCAATGGCGACCTGCGGCTCACCGAGAGCCCCGCCGAAATGCTCGCCGCACAGTTCGAGCGCCTCGCTCCGGCAGAAGTGCTCATGCCCGACGGACTCGCGCTGCCCCTCGTCGAAACGCTCGCGCGCGCGCCGCGTCGGCTCGCCGACTGGCAGTTCGACGCGGAAATCGCCACCCGGCTGCTTACCGAGCATTTCGGCACCCGCGATCTCGCCGGATTCGACGCCACCGGCATGCCGGTGGCGCTCGGCGCGGCAGCAGCGCTCTACGATTATGCCCGCGCCACGCAGCGGCAGAATCTCGCCCACGTCACCCGCCTCATCGTTGAACGCGATTCGGAATACTTGCGGCTGGACAGCGCCACGCGGCGCAATCTCGAACTTACCGAAACCCTGCGCGGCGAGAGCGCCCCGACACTGCTGTCGCTGCTCGATACCTGCATCACCAGCATGGGTAGCCGCTGGCTGCGCCATGCCATCCACCATCCCTTGCGCTCGCCCGTGCTGGCCGCCGCGCGCCACTGTGCCGTGGCGGCGCTGCTCGAAACAATCGACGGCGGCGAACACGGAAACCCCCGCGCAGATATGGCGCGGGCGATCCTCGCCAACGTGGCCGACGTCGAACGCATCACCGCGCGGGTTGCCCTGAAAAGCGCCCGCCCGCGCGACCTCTCCGCATTGCGCGAAAGTCTCGCCCGCTTGCCGCTGCTCGTCCCCGTACTCGAAAATACCCAAGCCGGACTCCTTGATGAACTCGCCGCCGATCTCGCTGTGCCCGCCGCCCCACGCGAGCTTCTCGCCCGCGCCATTGCCGCCGAACCCGCGGCGCAGATCAAGGACGGTGGCGTGATCGCCGCGGGGTTCGACGCCGAACTCGACGAATTGCGCGACATCCAGACGCATTGCGGCGATTTTCTCGTCGCGTTGGAAGAACGCGAGCGCACGCGCACCGGCATCACCAGCCTCAAGGTCGAATTCAACAAAGTTCAAGGCTTCTACATCGAAGTCAGCCACGCCAATACGGCGCGAGTGCCCGATGATTACCGCCGCCGCCAGACGCTCAAGAATGCTGAACGTTACATTACGCCGGAACTCAAGGCTTTCGAGGACAAGGCACTTTCGGCGCAGGAACGGGCGCTCGCGCGCGAAAAGATGCTCTACGAGCAAGTACTCGACGATCTGTCCGACCATATTCCAGCTTTCCAGCGCGCCGCACGCGCACTCGCCGCCATTGATGCGCTGGCGTCTTTTGCCGAGGTGGCGCGGCGCTACGATTACACAGCTCCCATGTTTTCCACCCAACCGGGCATCCACATCAGCGGCGGACGCCACCCCGTGGTAGAGCGCCAGGCCGAACACTTCATCCGCAATGACGCCAGGCTTGCTCCCGCCCGTCGCATGCTGCTCATCACCGGGCCCAATATGGGCGGTAAATCGACTTTCATGCGACAGGTGGCGCTCATCGCGCTGCTTGCCCACATCGGCAGCTTCGTCCCCGCCGACAAAACCGTCATCGGCCCGCTCGACGCCATTTATACCCGTATCGGCGCATCCGACGACCTTGCCTCGGGCCGCTCCACCTTCATGGTCGAAATGACCGAAGCCGCCGCCATCCTGCACGGCGCTACTGAACAAAGTCTCGTGCTGATGGACGAAATCGGCCGCGGCACTTCCACTTTTGATGGACTCGCGCTCGCTTTCGCCATCGCCCGCCATCTGCTGGAGAAAAACTGCAGCCTGAGCCTTTTTGCCACGCATTATTTCGAGCTGACCCGCCTCAACGCCGAGTATCCCGAATGCGCCAACGTCCATCTCGACGCCGTTGAACACGGGCACCGCATCGTATTCCTGCACGCGCTCGAAGACGGCCCGGCGAGCCAGAGCTACGGCATCGAAGTCGCGGCGCTCGCCGGCATCCCCTCCTCCATCATCCGCGATGCCCGGCGACGTTTGCGCGCGCTGGAAAACCGCGCCGTTGACGCGGGACCGCAAGCCGACCTTTTCACCGCCTTGCCCGAACCCGACGACGATGTACCGCTCTCGCACCCGGCGCTCACCGAACTGGCCGCCATTGATCCCGATACGCTTTCCCCGCGCGAAGCGCTGGAAAAAATTTATGTGCTCAAGCGGCTGATCGAAAGAAACGCCGCGATGGGATGATTCGGTATGAAAGCGCCGTTCACGCCCCCCACACCGTAACCGCCCGTTCCCCCCATTTCTCCTCCCGCCGCCAGATCTTCTCTTCCCAGGATTTGTCTGGCGCACGCTCGAAGATCACCAGATGCGCCTCGTCCGCGCCGACGCTCGCGGCGTAATCAGCGGTCTGCACCAAGCCCTGTTCGATGACCATCTCCAGCGCGCCGCGCAGGATCTTGAGTTCGATCACGATGCGCTGCATGGGGCCGTACAGCCCCCGCGCCTCGTCGAGCGGCCATTCGATGAACAGATCGGTACGCCGCCTGCCCAGGCCATACTCCCGGTTGATCCGCCCGCCCCCATTGACGATGCGTTGCAGGAACGCCTGCATGAGCAATTGCGGCCCCGCTTCCCGGTAGTCGAAGCGCCCGATCCACGCCTCCACGTTCTCGCGGAAGAATTGCTGGAAAGCGGCGAGCAGCCTGCCCATGTCGAGACGGTGCTCGGGGGTGACGTACCACGCCTGTTCCTGGTTGGCGATGCCGATTTGGATCGCCCAGGTCAGTTCGCGCGGGATGACTTCACGGTAGATGCGGTTGCTGATCCGCACGCCGGGCCGGGTGCGGATCAGGCCCAAGTCGGCGACGTATTCATAATCGTGCGGCGAAACGTTGAGTTCGTCCTGCTCGCCCGCCAGCAAGGCGCTGATGACCGAATGCACGCGCGGCTCGCGCAGCTTGTCGATCAGCTGGTCGAGATGCGTGGCGCGCGACTGGATGAGCCGTTCGCACGCTTCCTTGTAGTCGGCCAATGTAATGGGCTGGTGACGGTCGCGCTTGGATTTGTCTTTCCACGTCACCTCGTAGCCCAAGGCATTGACCAGCCACGGCTGTCCAGCGGTGTCTTCCCACAACTCGGGAAAAATCGTTTCCTCGAAGGTCTGCCCAGTCGCTTCCGTGTGCTGCAACCACAGCGCTTCGACTTCCTCGGGTAAAAAATTACCCATGCGCAGGGATTCGGTCTTGATATTGAAGGCGCTGCCGCCCGTGATGACCTCGCCGTCGCCCTGGTGAATCCGGTAATCGCGCACGCCGCACAGCACGATGCTTTGCAGAAAAGCTTGCGGGCGCTGGGCGTAGCCGGCGCGGATCTGGCGCAGCAGGGAGATCAGCGTGTCGCCCACCAAGGCGTCCACCTCGTCGAAGAAAAGCACCGTGGGACGCGAGGAAATGCCGGCCCAGTGCTCCAGCAGCAAGAAAAGCTGGTTCTCCGGCGAAAAACCGCGGCCTTCCCGCTGATACCACTCCCCTGCCGGACTGGAGAGGTAACGCGGCGACAGCTTGGCTCGCGGCGGGAATCCCCCGCGTTGCATCCCCCCGCGCCGCCTGCGTCGCCTTGATGTTGGCGTAAGCACAAGCGTATTTCCCCTCTTCGTTCAACGCCGCCATCATCGCCAGTAAGGTGCTGGTCTTGCCCGTCTGCCGCGGCGCGTGCAGGACGAAATAGCGTTGCCCGGCAATGAGTTGCCGGACTTCGACCCAATCAAGGCGGGTGAGCGGATCGATGTGGTAGTGGTTCTCCGGCTGGATGGGGCCGGCGTTGTTGAAGAAGCGTTCCATGGTGGATTCGATCGGGGAAGGCGCGGGCAACAGGGGTAGCACTGGCGCATCATGCTCGCGGAGATTTCGGACGCCCTCCCCTCCCCGACGGCAAGAGAGCGTCCACGCACTGCGGCCAGTTACCCCGCGCTCACCGCCAGCATCAGTTGGTTGATGCGCTTGACGAAACTCGCCGGGTCGTCCAGCGTGCCGCCTTCGGCAAGTAATGCTTGGTCGAAAAGCACCGCCGCCCAGTCATCGAACTGCTTATCCTCGCTCTTGAGGCGCAGCACCGCCGGATGATGAGGGTTGATTTCGAGAATGGGCGGCGAGACAGGCGCGTCCTGCCCGGCGGCCTTGAGAATGCGGCCCAGATTCATCCCGAGATCGTGCTCATCCGCGACGAGGCAGGCAGGAGAATCCGTCAGGCGCAGCGTCACCCGTACGTCCTTCACCCGCTCGCCGAGACTCTTCTTCACCTTTTCGAGCAGATCCTTGTATTCACCGGCGGCCTGTTCCGCCTCTTTTTTCTCTTCCTCGTCTTCAAGCCTGCCCAGATCCAGCCCGCCCTTGGCGACGGATTGCAACGGCTTGCCGTCGAATTCGGTCAGATTCCCTGTCACCCATTCGTCAACGCGATCGGAGAGCAGCAGTACCTCGATCCCCTTCTTGCGGAAGATTTCGAGATGCGGGCTATTCCTGGCCGCATTGAAACTTTCGGCGGTCACGTAATAAATCTTCTCCTGCCCTTCTTTCATCCGCCCGATGTAATCCTTGAGCGAAACGATTTCCTCCGCCGTATCGGCATGCGTCGACGCAAACCGCAACAAACCGGCGATCTTCTCCCTATTGGCGTGATCCTCGCCGACGCCCTCCTTCAGCACGCGCCCGAATTCCTTCCAGAACGTCGCGTATTTCTCCTTTTCCGCCGCCTCCTCGCTATTGGCGAGACTCTCCAGCAAACCGAGCACCTTCTTTGTGCAACCCTGGCGGATCGCGTCAATATCGCGCGATTCCTGGAGAATCTCGCGCGAAATATTGAGCGGCAAATCGGCGGAATCCACCACGCCGCGCACAAAGCGCAAATAGAGCGGCATCAGCTTTTCGGCGTCATCCATGATGAAAACGCGCCGCACATAAAGCCTGACACCATGGCGGACATTGCGGTCCCACAGATCGAACGGCGCATGCGCCGGAATATAAAGCAATTGCGTATATTCCTGCCGCCCTTCCACCTTCGCGTGCGTCCACGCCAGCGGTTCATCGTAATCGTGGCCGATATGCTTGTAGAACGCCTTGTAATCCTCATCACCGATTTCATTGCGCGGACGCGCCCACAGCGCATTGGCCTGATTGATAGTTTCCTGCTCCTCGCTCTGGACTTCGGCCTTTTTCTCCTCATCCCACTTCTCTTTCTTCATCAAAATGGGCTGGACGATATGATCGGAATACTTGCGAATCAGGCTCCGCAGCCGCCAGCCCGAAAGCAAATCTTCCTGCCCCTCGCGCAAATGGAGCGTAATTTCAGTACCGCGCGCAGCGCGCTCGACAGCCTCGACGGTATAAGCGCCGGCATCATCGCCGCTCATCGCGCATTCCCAGCGCACCGCCTCCGCCGCCGACAAACCGGCGCGGCGGGTGAGCACCGTCACCTTGTCGGCAACGATAAAGGAAGAATAAAAACCGACGCCGAACTGCCCGATCAAATGCGCGTCCTTTTGCTGATCGCCGGTCAACTGCCCGAAAAATTCGCGCGTGCCGGACTTGGCGATCGTCCCGAGATTGGCGATGACCTCATCACGGCTCATACCGATGCCGTTATCGCCGATCGTGATTGTCCTCGCTTCGGCATCGAAAGCCACGTGGATGGCAAGCTCGCCGCCGCCCTCGAACAAATCGGGCTTGTCGATAGCCTCGAAGCGCAGCTTGTCACAAGCGTCCGAAGCATTCGAAACCAGTTCGCGCAGGAAAATCTCGCGGTTGGAATACAGCGAGTGAATCATCAGGTGCAGCAGTTGCTTGACCTCGGCCTGGAAATTCAGGGTCTCGGCGGTTTGCGCTTGGGTCATCGGCGTCTCTCCATGGTGTTGAGAAATTTCGTGCCGACTCATGTGGGGAGCGGGCGCGCGAGTTTCAAGGCCCGCGAACAAACACTACGTACCTGCGCGATTGACATCGCCTGCGCGGGGTGATAGAGTCCGCCGCTTTCGTTCGATGACAGGCCGGGCTGGCCTGGCAATGGTTGAGGTCTTACATGAAAACATTTTCCGCCAAGCCGCACGAAGTCCAGCGCGACTGGTTTGTCGTCGATGGCGCGGACAAGGTGCTTGGCCGCCTTGCGGCTGAAGTGGCCCGCCGTTTGCGCGGCAAGCATAAGGCCATCTATACCCCGCATGTCGATACTGGCGACTACATCATCGTGGTCAATGTCGACAAGCTGCGCGTGACAGGCAACAAGGCGCTGGACAAAAAATATTACCGCCACTCCGGTTACCCCGGCGGTATCCGCGAAACCAACTTCGCCACGCTGCAAAAGCGCTTTCCGGAAAGGGCGCTGGAAAAAGCAGTCAAGGGCATGCTGCCGAAAGGGCCGCTTGGCTACGCCATGCTGAAAAAGCTGAAGTGCTACGCGGGCGCGGAGCATCCGCACACAGCCCAGCAGCCGAAAGTTCTCGAAATCTAAGGAGCCGCAGAGATGGCCGTCACCTACAACTACGGTACCGGTCGGCGCAAGACCGCCGTTGCCCGTGTGTTCATCAAGCCGGGTTCCGGCAATATCGTCGTCAATGGCAAGCCGGTCGACGAGTTCTTTTCCCGCGAAACGGGCCGGATGATCGTGCGCCAACCCTTGGTGCTGACCGGAAACGAAGAGCGTTTCGACATCCTGGTCAACGTTACCGGAGGCGGTGAATCCGGCCAGGCGGGCGCGGTTCGCCACGGCATCACGCGCGCGCTGATCGACTACGACGCCGAACTGAAGAGCAGCCTGCGCGTCGCCGGGTTCGTGACCCGCGATGCCCGCGAGGTCGAGCGCAAGAAAGTCGGCCTGCACAAGGCCCGCCGCGCCAAGCAGTTCTCGAAGCGCTGAGCGTCCCGCAGTCCGGGAAAGAAGCCGTCTCTTGGGGCGGCTTTTTTTATTTGGCGCGGCGCGTCGATGACCCGCGGCGCGCTCTCGCTGGCGACCGGCGGATCGACACGGGCGAGCAGCCTGTCGTTGACATCCAGAATCTCCTTGACCACGTAGGGATTGACGCGATAGCCGCCA
>JAITLI010000018.1 GCA_031277975.1 Azoarcus sp. | reverse complement strand
CCGCTACGCGCCGCAGGGAGCGAACTGGATTGCCGCGTCGCTGCGCTGCGCGATGACGGGGTGAAAGGATTGGCGCGGCGACCAGCGCCTCGCAGTGATTCCCCCTTCGTCATTGCGAGGGCCGCAGGCCCACGGCAATCCAGTTCCTTTCATACGGAGCGCAGCGACGCCAATCAATTCTGATCCCTGATCCCAGATGGCTTGTGCACTACTACCGTGCCACCGCATCAGGACGATGATTGAATATGCGGCACGGAAACCACCCGGGTTGTCGGTCTGCTGTTTCGCCGCTTCCCGTTTGCCGCTTCCCGTTCGTTTCAAAACGCATGGAGGCTTTCATGAAAAAGTATGTGGCTGAATTCATTGGTACATTCTGGCTCGTCTTGGGGGGTTGCGGCAGTGCGGTGCTGGCGGCGGCTTATCCGGAACTGGGGATCGGTTTTGCCGGGGTGGCGCTCGCTTTTGGCTTGACCGTCCTCACGATGGCTTACGCAATCGGCCATATTTCCGGCTGCCATCTGAATCCGGCGGTCTCGGTCGGGCTGTTCGCGGCGGGGCGCTTCGCCGGCAAGGAGGTGCCGCCTTATGTCGTCGCCCAAGTGTTGGGTGGCCTCGCCGCCGCCGGGGTTTTGTATCTGATTGCCAGCGGCCAGGCGGATTTCGTCCCTGGCGGCTTCGCTGCGAACGGTTATGGCGAGCATTCTCCCGGCAATTATTCGCTTGCCGCCGCGCTGGTGTGCGAGGTCGTGATGACGGCGATTTTCCTGTTCGTCATTGCTGGTTCGACGGATGCGAAAGCGCCGCCCGGATTTGCGCCCATCGCTATCGGGCTGTGCCTGACGCTGATCCACCTGATTTCCATTCCGGTCACCAATACGTCGGTCAATCCCGCCCGCAGTACCGCTGTGGCGTTCTTCGCCGAAAGCTGGGCGCTTTCGCAGCTTTGGCTTTTCTGGGTGGCGCCCATCGCGGGCGGCGTGCTGGGGGCACTGCTCTACAGGTTTACCGGCAAAGAGTGAGCGGTTTTGCAATCGGGGGCGTCTGTGGTTCCGGCGTTTTGTTCTTTCCTCGTTGCGCGGCGCGGTGCGCGCTGATTCTTTTCGCCCATTGGAATCGCGGCTCAGCAATCTTTGTGCCATAATCCGCTCCCTCACTTTCAACGCAACGCACCACGGAACGAATCATGGACGACAACAAGGCCAAAGCGCTTGCCGCCGCGCTGGCGCAGATCGAAAAGCAGTTCGGCAAGGGTTCGATCATGCGCATGGGCGACGGCAATATCGAACGCGACATCCAGACCGTGTCGACCGGCTCGCTCGGGCTGGACATCGCGCTTGGACTGGGGGGCCTGCCGCGCGGACGGGTTGTCGAAATCTACGGGCCGGAATCATCCGGCAAGACCACGCTCACCTTGCAGGTCATCGCCGAAATGCAGAAGATCGGCGGCGCGGCGGCCTTCATCGACGCGGAGCACGCCCTCGATGTCGGTTACGCCGAAAAGCTCGGGGTCAATGTCGCCGACCTGTTGATCTCGCAGCCCGATACCGGCGAGCAAGCGCTGGAGATCGCCGACATGCTGGTGCGCTCGGGCGGGGTGGATATCGTCGTCATCGACTCGGTGGCGGCGCTCACGCCCAAGGCCGAAATCGAGGGCGAAATGGGCGACCAGCTCCCCGGCCTGCAAGCCCGCTTGATGAGCCAGGCATTGCGCAAGCTCACCGCCAATATCAAGCGGACCAATACCCTGGTGATTTTCATCAACCAGATACGGATGAAGATCGGCGTCATGTTCGGCAGCCCCGAGACCACCACGGGCGGCAACGCGCTCAAGTTCTACGCTTCGGTGCGCATGGACATCCGCCGCACCAGTTCGATCAAGAAAGGCGATGAGGTGGTCGGTTCAGAAACCAAGGTCAAGGTAGTCAAGAACAAGGTGTCGCCTCCGTTCAAGGAGGCGCATTTCGATATTCTCTACGGCGAAGGTATTTCGCGCGAAGGCGAGATCATTGATCTGGGCGTCGCCCGCAATATCGTCGATAAGTCGGGGGCGTGGTATTCCTACAGCGGCGACAGGATCGGCCAGGGCCGGGACAACTCGCGCGAATTCCTGCGCCATAATCCGGCGTTGGCGCGCGAGATCGAAAACAAGGTGCGCGCCGCCGCCGGCTTGCCCGAATTGCCCGCCGCCGCGCCGGCGCCGGCCAGCGCGGGCTGATCCCGGCGCGTTCGCCTCCGCTGTGCCCGCGCCTTGATCGCCGCCATGAGCGAACCGAGTCTGCGTGAACGGGCCTTGCGCTGCCTCGCCCGCCGCGACTACAGCCGCGCGGAACTGGCGCGCAAACTCGCGCCTCATGGCAGCGCTGAGGAAATCGAGACCGTGCTGGCGCGCATGGGCGAGTTGTCCCTGCAATCCGACGCGCGCATGGCCGCGAACTGGGTGCGCGCCCATGCCGGCCGTTTCGGGCGCGCCCGCCTGCGAAATGAACTCGCCCGCCGCGGCGTGGGCAGCGAACTGATCGAGGAGGCGCTGGCCGGCGAGGATCTGGCGGGCGAACTCGAACGCGCGCGCGCGCTGTGGCGGGCGAAATTCGGCGCGCTTCCCGGCGATGCCCGCGAGTGGTCGCGGCAGGCCCGTTTCCTGCACGCGCGCGGCTTTGCCGCCGAAATCGTGCGCGCGGCGCTGCGCGAGAATCCCGCCGGCGGGGATGGGGAGGCGCAATGAGCCTATTGCGGGCGAGTTGCCTCAATAAACGCTACAAGGCGCGCACCGTGGTGCACGATGTTTCGTTCGGGGTCGGCTCGGGCGAGGTCGTTGGCCTGCTCGGTCCCAACGGCGCGGGCAAGACCACCTGTTTCTACATGATCGTCGGCTTGGTGCGCAGCGACGGCGGCGAGATCACCCTCGACGGCGCGCGCCTCACTCATCTGCCCATCCACGCCCGCGCCCGCCTCGGGCTTTCTTATCTGCCGCAGGAAATGAGCGTGTTCCGCAAGCTCACTGTGGCGGAAAACATTCGCGCCGTGCTCGAACTCCGGGGACTGGAAGAGGAACAGACCCGCGAACGCCTCGACAGCCTGCTCGTCGATCTGGGCATTTCGCACCTGCGCGACAGTACCGCGATTTCGCTCTCCGGCGGCGAGCGGCGGCGTTGCGAGATCGCCAGGGCGCTTGCCACCGATCCGCGCCTCATCCTGCTCGACGAACCGTTTGCCGGTGTCGATCCGATCGCAGTGCTCGACATCCAGAAGATCATTCGCTTCCTCAAGGAACGCGGCATCGGCGTGTTGATTACCGACCACAATGTGCGCGAGACGCTCGGTATCTGCGATCACGCCACGATCATCAGCGAAGGCCGGGTGCTCGCCAGTGGCAAACCCGCCGAAATCATCGCCAACGAACAAGTCCGCCAAGTCTACCTCGGCGAACATTTCCAGCTCTGACGGCATGAAACCGACCCTCCAGCTCAAACTCTCGCAACATCTGACCCTGACGCCGCAACTGCATTTGTCGATCAAGCTGTTGCAACTCTCGACGCTGGATTTGAATCAGGAAATCGAGCGCGTCCTGATGGAAAACCCAATGCTCGAACGCGAGGAGGCTGGCATGGGCGAATTTTCTCCCGCCGTGGGTGCGAACCCGTCTTCCCCGGCATCCACGGCGGCGGAGGAAGAACGCGGCGGCACGGACGAAACCTCCGCCGCCAGCGGCGATACGCCGTTCGAGGAAAGCATCGACTGGTCGAATACCGGCAATGGCGCAAGCAGCAAGGGCGAGGATGATGACGGCGACTACCAGGAAATCCAGGCCGCCGGTACTTCGCTGCGCGATCATCTCGATGCCCAGGTGGCGCTGTCGCCGCTCTCCGACCGCGACCGCCTGCTGGCGCGTTTCATCATCGAGGCGCTCGACGACGATGGTTATCTGCACCAGGGTTTCGATGAATTGTTCCTGCTGCTGCCGCCCGAACTCGGCTACGAGCCGGACGATCTGGCGATCGCGCTGCACCATGTGCAGCAACTCGATCCCACCGGCGTCGGGGCGCGCTCGCCGCAGGAATGCCTCAGCCTGCAATTGCGCGCCCTGCCCGCCTCGCCCACGCGCGATCTGGCTATCATCATCACTGAGCGGCATCTCGAATTGTTGGCGGAACGCAACTTTCCCAAGATCAAGCGCCTGACCGACTGCGACGACGATGCCCTGCGCGCGGCGCAGACGCTGATCCGCAGCCTCGATCCGCATCCCGGCTCGCGCCACTCGGGCGAGGAAACCCGCTATGTGCAGCCCGATGTGACGGTGCGCAAAATCCGCGGACGCTGGACGGCGACGCTCAACAGCGAGGTCATGCCCAGGCTGCGCATCAACCAGCTTTACGCTAGCCTGCTCAAGCAGAACCGGGGACATGCGAGCGGACTCAGCGGCCAGTTGCAGGAAGCGCGCTGGCTGCTCAAGAGTGTGCAGCAACGCTTCGACACGATCCTGCGCGTCTCCCAGGCCATCGTTGACCAGCAGCGGCAGTTCTTCGATCATGGCGAAGTGGCAATGAGGCCACTGACCCTCAGGGAGATCGCAGACCAGCTTGAATTGCATGAATCCACCGTGTCGCGCGTGACTACGCAAAAGTATATGGCCACGCCTCGTGGCGTCTTTGAACTCAAGTATTTTTTCGGCAGTCACGTTGCCACAGACACTGGCGGGGCGGCGTCTTCAACGGCGATCCGCGCCCTGATCCGGCAGTTGATCGACGCCGAGGACAGGAAAAAACCTCTGTCCGACGCCAGGATCGCCGATGTGCTGGGGCAACAGGGAATCGTGGTCGCCCGAAGGACCATCGCCAAATACCGTGAAGCGCTTGGCATCCCCCCCGTCAATCTGCGCAAAACGCTTTGATTACAAGAGGAGTTAACATGAATCTCAACATCACCGGCCATCATGTCGAAGTCACGGAAGCTATCCGCGCCTATGTTTCGGACAAACTGGATCGTGTCATCCGCCATTTCGACAATGTCACCAGTGTTAGCGTGATTCTTTCCGTCGACAAGCTCAACCAGAAAGCGGATGCCACTGTTCATGTGCGTGGCAAGGACATCCATGTCGAGAGCGTCGATGCCGATCTTTACGCCGCCATCGATGCGCTGGCCGACAAGCTCGACCGGCAGGTGCAGAAATACAAGCAAAAGAGCGCCGAGCACAACCACGACTCACACAAGTTCGCGGTCGGGCGCTGATATTCGCCTGCGGCTACCCGTATCCTTGTAGCGACACTGCGGCGCCCGCCCTCCGGCGGTCGCCGCGCGAGTCAATATCATGAGTCTCATCGCATCCCTTCTCCCCGCAGCCAATGTCGTGGCCGCGTTCGATGCCGGCGGCAAGAAACGTGTCTTCGAGGAAGCCGGCATACTGTTCGAGTCGCAACTTGGCCTTGCCCGCGATCTCGTCTTCGACAAGCTGTTCACCCGCGAGCGCCTGGGTTCCACCGGCCTTGGTCAGGGCGTTGCCATTCCGCACTGCCGCCTCGCGGGACTGGCCGAAGCCGCGGGGGCGTTCGTCCGCCTGGCCACGCCGATTCCGTTCGACGCGCCCGATGGACGTCCGGTCAGCCTCGTTTTCGTGTTGCTGGTTCCCGAAGAGGCCAACGACACTCACCTCCAGCTTCTCTCGGAATTGGCAAGAATGTTCAGCGACCGCGCCTTCCGCGAACAACTGCTCGCCGCTCCCGATGCCGCGGCGCTTCATGCGCTCCTGACTGGCTGGAAGGGCAATCCGGAAAACGGTGCGATCGACGACATCGCCTGAAGGTGCCGCGTTTCTTCAGGACAAGCCGCCCGCGCCAGCCGGAATCGATCCATTGGGTTGCTCCATACTCGGATAACCTGCTCCTGCCGCGGCCCGGCGCGAGTCGCCGCCTTATTCGAGCGACCTTCACGGTAGAGCCGCAAGACACCAAGGAACCAAGGAACATTCATCATGGCCTCCGCCCCCGATTATCTGGAGCGCATTCTCAACGCCAGGGTGTACGACGTCGCCATCGAAACACCGCTCGATTTCGCCGCCGGCCTCTCCGCCCGCACCCACAACCGAATCCACCTGAAGCGCGAGGACATGCAGCCGGTGTTCAGCTTCAAGCTGCGCGGCGCTTACAACAAGATGGCGAATCTGCCGGCGGCGGCGCTCGGCCGCGGGGTGATCTGCGCCTCGGCGGGCAACCATGCACAGGGCGTGGCGCTGTCGGCGCAAAGGCTCGGAACGCGCGCGGTGATTGTCATGCCCGCCACCACGCCGCAGATCAAGATCGACGCGGTGCGGGCGCGCGGCGGCGAAGTCGTGCTCGCCGGCGAATCCTATTCCGACGCCTACGCGCATGCCCTCGAACTCGAAAAGCGCGACAGGTTCACCTTTGTCCACCCCTACGACGACCCTGATGTCATTGCTGGGCAGGGCACGATCGGCATGGAAATCCTGCGCGCCCACCCGCGCTCGATCCATGCCGTGTTCTGCGCCATCGGCGGCGGCGGCCTTGCCGCGGGCGTGGCGGCCTACATCAAACGCCTGCGCCCGGAGACGAAAATCGTCGGCGTCGAAACGCATGACGCCAATGCCATGGCGCAATCGCTCGCCGCCGGACATCCGGTCACGCTGGAGCAGGTCGGCCTGTTCGCCGACGGCACCGCTGTCAAGCGCGTCGGCGACGAAACCTTCCGGCTTTGTCGGCAATACCTCGACGAAATCATCGAAGTCGACAACGACGCCATCTGCGCCTCGATCAAGGACGTGTTCGAGGACACCCGCTCGATCCTCGAACCCTCGGGCGCGCTGGCCGTGGCCGGCGCCAAGGAATACGCGCGGCGCCACAGGCTGCGCGACAAGAATCTGGTTGCCGTGGCCTCGGGGGCGAACATGAATTTCGACCGCCTGCGCTTTGTCGCCGAACGCGCCGAGCTTGGCGAACAGCGCGAAGCGGTGCTCGCGGTGACCATTCCCGAACGGCCAGGCTCATTTCGCAAATTCTGCCAGTTGCTCGGCAGCCGCAACATCACCGAATTCAATTACCGTTACGCCGACGCGGCAAACGCGCACATCTTCGCCGGCGTCACCGTACACAATCACGGCGAAGTCGCGCGCCTCGTCGAACTGCTCGAACGCCACCAGCTTCCCGCCGTTGATCTCACCGACAACGAAGTCGCCAAGACCCACATCCGCTACATGGTGGGCGGCCATGCCCCGCACGCCGAGAACGAAGTGGTTTACCGTTTCACTTTTCCCGAACGCCCTGGCGCGCTGCTGGATTTCCTCTCCCGCCTGCGTTCGGACTGGAACATCAGCATGTTCCATTACCGCAACCACGGCGCCGATTTTGGCCGCGTCCTCGCCGGCATGCAGGTGCCTCCCGGCGATCAGGCGAATTTCGCCGGATTCCTGCGCCAGCTCGGCTACGAATACGCCGACGAGACCGACAATCCGGCCTACCGGATGTTTCTTGGATGAGCGTCGGGACGCGCGGGCGCATCCTTTCCGGCAACATGCTATCGTTACGCAATTCTCGCTTGCCGGACGCCTCGTGACCGCGCCAAATCATCCGCACCGCACGCATCTTGCCCGCCTGTTGCGCGCCGGGCTGATCGGTCTGTGCCTCGTATTGGCCCACGTCGCTGTCGCCCAGGAAGAAAGCGGCCATCGCCTCGAACGCATCGTGGCCGGTAAGAAACTGCGGGTCTGCATGTGGCCCGGGCATTACAGCCTCTCTTACCGCAACCCGCGCACGCGGGAAGCGCAGGGCGTCGACGTCGATCTCGTCCGGGAACTCGCCAGCGAATTGAAGGTGGCCGCGGAATTCATCGACAGTTCCCTGCAACAGACGCTGGAGGCCGTCTCCGCGGGGCGTTGCGACCTCGCCATCACATTGGTCGACATGCCCGCGCCGCAAGCCGTGCGCTTCACCACGCCGCATCTGGGCAGCGGAATCCATGCCGTCGCCACGCGCGGCAGCCGCCGCATCAAGCAATGGGACGACATCGACCGCCCCGGCGTGGTGGTCGCCGTCCTGCTCGGTTCGATGCAAGAAACCCTCGCCTTCAATACATTCCAGTATGCGCAGCTCGTCTCTTTTCCGGATGAAGCGGCGCGCGAACTGGCGGTCGAGTCCGGCCGCGCCGACATCCTCATGACCAGTTACCCATACAGCCTCTACCTTGTACGGAACACCGACTGGGCGCGCATGATCGACCCGCCGGACCGCTCCGCCGCTACGCTGTTCACGTGGGCCGTGCCCAAGGGCGAGAACGCCTGGTTCCAGTACGTGCAGCATTTCATCGAAACCATCAAGCGCGACGGTCGGCTCCTGCGGGCGGTGCAACGCCACCCCGACGCCAAGCCGATGGTCGTGCTCGCGGATTGACCCTGACGCGCGACACGATGAGCAAACGCTTCCGCCACCTCGCCGCCGACATCGCCTTCGTCGCTGTGCTCACGCTGTGCACCGCGCTGGCCTTGTTGGCGGTTTCATACAATTCCGACGTCGAAACCAGGCAGCAGAGCGCAATCTATCTCTCCATGCTCCAGCGCGACGCCGCCTTTCTCACCCGCGACATCGGCAAACTCCTGCGCGACATCGACCGTGACCTGAAAACCCTGCTCGACGCCCCCTCGCGCCGCCGGGGTGAACATCGGCAGGCGGATGCCTTCCGGGACATCCTGCGCGGCGCTCCGCATCTGCGCTCGATCTCGTTTGTCGACCCGCAAGGCAAGATCGCTTTCAGTTCCACGCCGGAGAACATCGGCCACACGCTCGACCTGAATGCCTGCGTCTCCCACACGCTGACGCCCGAAAGCCTGCTGCGCGTCTGTCCGGCACACTCCGGGCGCGATATCGCCGATGGCGTGCCCCTGACCGACAACGGCAAGAGCACACCGGAACCGGGCTTCATTCCGATCACTCACAGCCGCCTGCCCGCCAATGGCGAAACAGCGACCCTGGTCGCCACACTGAACCTCGACTACCTGGCGCGCCAGGCCGCCGACATGCTCGAAGCCTATGGCGTCGCCAGAGTCGCATTGCTGCGCGCCGACGGCCTGCGCCTGTTCGACACCGAAATGCCCGATGCCGGCCTCCTGATGATCGAGCGCGAGATTTCCCGGCGCTGGAAGGAAAACCATACCGGCGAAGCCCGGCAACTGGAAGCGATCGACGGCCGCTACTGGATCGTCGCCGACCGTCCTCATCCGCAACTGCCCATCGGCGTCGTTCTCGCCATCGACCACGACAAAATCATGGAAAGCGCCCGCCAGCGTTTGCAGACGAACAGCTTGACCACCATGCTCCTGATGCTTGCCGGTATGATATGCACCCTGTTCGGCTACCTGTTCTTCCGCCACGCGGGCCGTCGGGAACGCGAACAGCAGCAGCAGGCCGAAGCGCAGCGCAACCTGCTCGAAAGCACGCTCAACGCCTGCACCAAGGCCATCGCCATCACCACGCCGCAGGGTGTCATCGAATGGGTCAACCCGGCCTATACCGCGCTCACCGGCTACACCGCCGCCGAGGCCATTGGCCGCACGCCGCGCGAACAGAGCAAGTCCGGCATGCAATCCGGCAGCTTCTACGCCCAGATGTGGCAAACCCTCCTCGATGGCCGCATCTGGCGCGGCGAACTGGTCAACCGCCGCAAAGACAGCAGCCTCTACGACGAACTTCTCACCATCTCTCCCGCGCTCGACAGCAACGGCGCCATCCGGCATTTCATCGCCACCAAGGAAGATTGCACCGAACACAAGGCCACGCGCGAGCAACTCGCGGTCGCGCACTCCCACCTCAACGCCGTGGTCGAAAACTTTCCCGGCGCCTTGGTCATGGAAGACACCCAGGGCCGCATCGTCCTGCTCAACCAATTCATCTTCGAGTTGCTCGGCCTGCCGGGCACCGACGAATACGTGCTGGGCAAGCCCGTCCATCCGTTGATGCTGTTCAGCAGCCACGTCGCCGAAGACAGCCAGGCGTTCCTCGACCGCATCAAGGAACTGCGCGAAAGCGCGCGTCCCTTCTACAACGAGGAAATCCATTTCAAGGATGGACGCTGGGTGGAACGCGACTTCATCCCCATCCACCTGCACGGCGGCCTGATCGGTTTTCTCTACATCTACCGCGACATCTCCCAGAAAAAGCGCCATGCGCGCGAACTGTGGCAACTGGCCACTTCCGATCCGCTCACCGGCATCCAGAACCGCCGCGCCTTCTTCGAGCAAATCGAACGCGAACGCGCGCGGCTGATCCGCTACCCCGGCGAAGCCGCGCTCCTGATGATCGATATCGACTATTTCAAGCGCATCAACGATACCCATGGGCACACCGCGGGCGACGCCATGCTCAAGCACGTCGTACAACTGGTGCGCAAACTGTTGCGCGAATCCGACGTCATGGCCCGCCTGGGCGGCGAGGAATTCGCCATCCTGCTGCCGCAGTCCGGCCGCGATGGCGCGCTCGGTCTCGCCGAACGGGTACGCGCGATGCTCGAAGAAAATCCGCTCAACTACAACGACACCCCGATCCACGTCACCGCCAGCGTCGGCGTCACCATCGTGACCGCCAGCGACAGCAGCACGGATCAGGTGCTGTCGCGCGCCGACCATGCCCTCTACACGGCCAAACGCAACGGGCGCAACCGGGTGGAAAGCGGATGACCCGGATATTCATTCATCGCAAAACCGTCCGCAGGCGGAGCGCCGCCCGTCTATAATTTTGCCTCCGGGGTTTTTCGTCTTACCGGATTTTTCCTGTTCTTCTTCGATCGGATGCTCTTTTTTTGGAAAATCATCATGACCATGACTATTCGTGAAATCGGCTGGCGCGGCGTTCTCCGCGCCGTGGCCGGCATCGCCGCGCTGGCCGCCTTGTCCATGCCGGCCGGTGCCGCGCCGAAGGGCAAGGGCAAGGCACCAGCTCCAGCCCCGGCCGCGCAGGTTCGGCAAATCGAGATTCTTCACTACCTGCCGCAGACGCGGGCTAGGGCTTTGCAAAATCTTGTCGAGCGTTTCAACGCCCAGAGCAAGAATCACCAGGTGACATTCGTCGAGCGCGACTGGCGCACGGGGGACATCCCGCACATGCTCATTCTCGATGGCGACAATGAAGAAGCGTTCCTCGCGGGCAAGCCGCGCTTCAAGCCGCTCTCCGCGGTCATGAAGGAAGCGGGTGCTGCCCTGCAAACCTTGCGTCCGCCCGCCATGATGACGCGCACGCCGGTTGGCGCGAATGGGCAGTTGCGGGCGCTGCCGGCCGGCCTGAACACGCCGGTGCTTTATTTCAACCGCGATGCCCTGCGCCAGGCCGGGATCAATCCGGATACCGTTCGTTTCACCACCTGGGGCGATCTGCAAAAAACGCTCGCGCAACTGGCCGAAAAAGGTTCTTCCTGCCCGTATGCGGTTGCCGAGCCGGGACGGGTGATGGTCGAAAACCTGTCGGCGTGGCACAACGCCCCGGTGGCCACGACCAGGGGCAAGCAGCAACAGTACGTGTTCAACAGCCTGCTCCAGGTCAAGCACATCGCGCTGATGGCGAGTTGGCACCGCGCCCGTTTGCTGCACGTATTCCCGGATCGTTCCGAAGCCGAATTGCGTTTCGCCAGCGGTGAATGCGCGTTGCTCGTGGCGCCCTCCGATAGCTGGGTCGATTTTCGCCAGCAAGATGGAATCGATGTAGGCGTGACCCACCTGCCATATTACGACGATTTTTCCGGCGCGCCGCAGAACACGCTGGCCGACGGTGCGTCACTGTGGGTGGCGGGGGGCAAGAAAGCCGCTGAGTACAAGGGTGTGGCGGCTTTCATCAAGTTCTGGCTGCAACCCGATAATCAGATCGCCTGGCAGCGCGAAACAGGCTACCTGCCCCTGAACCGGGCGGGCATCTTGGCGTCGGAAAGCGCCTTGCTCGGCGACGATCTCGAAAACATCCGGGTCGCGGTCAGCCAATTGACCAACAAATCGACGACAGGCAACTCTTTTGCCCATCCCGTGGTGGGCAGCAAGAAAGCGCGTCTCATCCTCGACGAGGAACTCTCTGGCGTCTGGGCCAACGGCAAGGCCGCCAAGGCGGCGCTCGACAATGCCGTCTTGCGGATTTCCTCGGAGACCCGGTAAGCAGGGCAAATCCGCGCGAGGCGGCGAACAGCATCGCGCGGCGCGATGATGCTGCTCGGGTAGAGCGCCGCGCCCTGCGCCATGTGGCCACTCGCTGCCGGACGCCCCGCCAGCGCGCCATAAAAGGGGAGGAATAAACGAACGCGCATCCATGTTTGGTTCCGTCCGATTTTCCTGATCCCTGGTTCACCGCCGTTTTGTCGTGCGGCGGCGGGCGGGTTTCTTCTTGGGGGGCGGGGTGGCGCGGCGGTCGCGTAGCGCGCGTGCGAGTTCGGTGACGGCCATGGCGTAGAAGCTGCTGCGGTTGTAGCGGGTGATGACGTAGAAGTTGTGGTATCCAAGCCAGTATTCGGTGGCCGCGCCCGGGGTTTCGAGGTCGATCAGGGCGGCCTCGGCGGCGGGAAGGCGGCCCGAGGCGGGGCGGATGCCGGCTTCGGCGAGGCGCGCCGGTTCCAGGGTGGGTTCGATCCCGGCTTCGAGGAGGGGCGCGGGTTTGGCGCCGGGGAGGAGGCGGGCTTCGATGGCGATGGGCGCGCCTGTCCGCCAGCCGTATTCGCGCAGGTAGTTGGCAATGCTGCCGATGGCGTCGTCCGCGCCGTTGTCGAAGTCGATGCGGCCATCGCCGTCGAAATCCACCGCGTAGCGGCGTACGCTGCTCGGCAGGAATTGCGGCCAGCCCAGCGCGCCGGCGTAAGAGCCGGTGTAGCTCGCCGGATCGCGGCCTTGCTCCCGGGCGAGCAGGAAGAGGGCTTCGAGTTCGCCGCGGAAGAGGTCGGCGCGCGGCGGGTAGTCGAAGGCCAGGGTGGCAAGGGTGGACAGGGTCTCGAAATTGCCGGTGTTGCGTCCGTAGAGGGTTTCGATGCCCAGGATGGCGAGGATGATTTCGGGCGGGACGCCGTAGGCTTGTTCGGCGCGCCGCAGGGTGTCGGCGTGCCGCGCCCAGAGCGCGATGCCGCCATCGATGCGGAGGCGGTCGAGGACGTTGGCACGGTAGCGCCGCCAGGAGCGCGCGGCGCGGGTCGCGGGCGGTTTGATGAGGTCGATGACGCGCGGGGTGTGGCGGGCGCTGGCGAGCGCGGCGTGGATGGGGGCAGGGTCGATCTGGTTGCGCGCGGCGATTTCTTCGGCGAAGGCGCGCGCGTCTTCGCGCGTGGCGTAGTCGGCGTGGGCGAGATCCGCGAGGGCGAGGAGGACGGCGGCAAGCGCGGGGCGGAGTATGGTTTTCATGCGGGGAAAAGGTGTGTGCGAAGCTGTATCAGGCGTGAGGGATGCGATCTTTTTCGAGGCGAAGCGCGGCGATGGCGCGTGCGAGGGCGCGGATTTCTTCGCGGGACGCGGGTGGACGATAGCGCAGGCGGGCGTAGCGCTGGCAGATCGCGGTCAAGGTTTCGGCTTCGGCGGGGCGGGCGGCGGCGAGGCGGCGGCCATAGTCGAGCGGGCCTTCGGCGCTCTGGCGGGCCAGGCCGTGGCGGGCGAGGCGGGAGGAAAACCTTGCCCATGCCTGGTCGAGCGGGTCGCCGCCGTTGCGGGCGCGCTGCGCCCAGAAGTAGAGCATGGCCATCAGTAGTACGGTGGTGATGATGATGGCGGGGAATAGCTTGGAGAGGGAAAAGGCGTTGAGGCCGAATTTTTCCAGCAGGTCGTATTGCCGGGCTTCGTCGTAGGCGATCACCATGCGGTTCCATTCGTTGTTGAGGGCTTCCCAGCGGTAGCGCAGCTGGCGCAGCCAGGAAAATTCGGGCCGCAGCATGAGGGGCAGCGTGTCGCCCGTGCGCAGGGAATCCGCCAGGCCACCGGCGATGCGCTGCGGCGCGACGCGCGCGGTCGGATCGACCCTGACCCAGCCGCGTCCGGCCAGCCAGACTTCGGCCCAGGCATGCGCGTCCGATTGGCGCACGATCATCGCGCCGTCGACCGGGTTGATGTAGCCGCCCTGATAGCCGGTGACGACGCGCGCGGGCACGCCCGCCGCGCGCGCGAGAAATACGAAGGCGCCGGCGAAGTGCTCGCAGAAGCCCATGCGCGTCTCGAAGAGGAAGAAGTCGATGCTGTCCGCGTCCAGCAGCGGCGGTTGCAGGGTGTAGATGAAACCGGCGGCGGTGAGCCAGGCGAGAATCCGCTGCACGCTCTGTCCGGGCGTATCCGCGCGCAATCCGGCGGCCAGCACCCGCGCCCGGGGGTTGCCATCCCCGGGCAGGTTGCGGGCCAGGCTGATTTCCCACGTTTCTTCGTTCACGCCGACCTGGATGTCGGGAAAGGATACGAAGTTGAATTGCGTCCGGCCCGAAACCGGCACGCGGCTCACGGCCTGGAAGTCGCGCGAGAAGCGCACGCCCTGTACCGGGCCAGCGGGATAGTCGAGCACCGGCAGCCAGTGCTGCTGGTGCGGTTCGAGCATGAGCCGGTATCCAAAGCGCCGCCCGGAGGGGGTGTAGTCCGGCAAGTCCCGGAAGGCGCGCAGCCTCAGACGCCAGGAGCGGCCATCGAAGTCGTTCAGGACCGGGCCGCGCCAGTAGCGCAGGGCGGGCGGCGGCGGCGGGCCGTCGAATGCGGCGGTGAAGGCGAGCGCGTCCGAGAGCGCCAGTTCGCTGATCGAACCGGGGGTCATGACGTCGGAAAGTCCGGTCGTGGCGGAGGCGTCGTGCGGTACGCCCCAGAGCGGGGAAATGACGCGGGGAAAGAGGAGGAAGAGCACGACCATGAACGGCAGCCCCTGCGCGAGCAGGAGTGCGCTTGTTTTCAGGCGCGCGCGCGTGCCGGAAGCTGGATCGGTGAACGAAATCTGGCCGCCGAGCGCGGCGAGGGCGGCGATGAGCGCCATGATGGCCGCGGGCGGGGACTGGTCGTTGAAGAAAATGCCGAACTGGAGGAAGAAGCACAGCAGTACGACGGCGCGGATGTCGCGCATGTCGCGGGTCTCCAGCAGTTTGAGGCTGAGGAGCATGACCAGGAGCGTCAGCCCCGGCGCCTTGCCGAGAAAGTAGCCGTAGGAGATTCGCACGCCGACAGCGGCGGCGATGGACAGCGGCAGCAGCAGCCAGCGCGTTGGCGCGTTTTTGCCGCGCCACAGCCGCCAGCCGCGCCAGCACAACAGCAACGCGCAGGATGCGATCGTCCAGCCGGGCAAGTAAGGGAGGTGGGGGACGATGGTCAGGGCGACCGCCGCCAGCAGCCAGGCGCCTTGGCTGCGGCGCAGGGCGGTCTCGCCGGAGACTTTTCCCTGGAAGAAAAGGTGCGCGCGGGAAAGAAGGCTCATGCCCATGTGCCTTCCCGCGCCGTGCCATGCACGGCCAGCGCGCCCAGGCAGCGGTATAGATGCGCCTCGCCCCGGTTGGCGGGGATTTCGCGGGCGGGCAGGCGCAGGGCATAGCGCCGCCCGTCCTGTTCGGCGCGGAGCAGCCAGGCAGTCAGGCGCGACAGGCGTTCTTCCTCGGCCAGCGTTCCGGGCAGGTCGCGCCAATCGAAAAAGAGATCGCCGCCTTCAGGAACGGAAAATTGCTTGGTCATCAATTCGCCGCCGCGGGCGAAGACTTTCCAGGCCAGGTGGCGGGGCGAGTCGGTGTCCCGGTAAGCGCGCAGGCCGGCGAAATCCTCGTTGCCGGCGCGGGAGGTATCCGTTGCCTCTCCGTTCATCCTGTCCCGCCCGGGGGGGAGGGGGGGCGGGTTGGCCTCCGGGGCGGGGAAGACGAGCGCTTCCATGGCCGGGGCGAACACGCTCCAGGCGCGGACGAGTCCGAGCGGCCAGCGCGTCTCGATCACGGCGCGCCCGAGCGGCAGGACGCCGCGCTGCCGCGCCGGCAGGGCGAGGCTGATTTCGCTACAGGCCGCGGGCGGCAGATCGAAAAAGACTTCGCCCCGCGCCGTGGCACCGCCGGTCAGGTAGAGGGCGGCGCGGCGGCGCGGATGGGGATTGTCGATCAGCAGATGGAAAACCGCGCTGCCCCCGCGGAACGCGGCCTCCACCCTGCCGTACTGGATCGACAGTCCCAGGAGATTGCGGAACGCGTGGATGGCGCTGGCGATGGCGCTTCCGGCGAGCAGGAAAGTGAAGGCATAACCCAGGCTCAGGCTGTAATTGACCGAAGCGACCAACATGACGCCCAGCGCGCCGGCGAAACTCAACCCGGCAAGCGTGGGCAGGACATAAATACGGCGCTGGCCGAGCCGGATGGGCGCGGCTTCGGGCGGACGCGGCCACCATCGCCGCCGCGCGGCGCGCAAACGGGACAACGAGCGGACGAAAGCCGGCAACGCGCTCATCGGCGGGCAACGTTCAGGGGAGCGCGACGCCCTGCACCAGCCGCACGAGATCATCTTCGGCGGGCGCGCGCCCATCGCTGCTCAAGCGCAGGCGGTGGCTGGCGGTGTGCGGGAAAACATTCTGCACATCCTCGGGCAGGACATGGTCGCGCCCCTCAATGAGCGCCCAGGCGCGCGCCGCGGCGAGCAGCCCCATGCCGGCGCGCGGGCTGAGGCCGGTGACGAACTCCGCACTTTGCCGGGTAGCGACCAGGAGCGCCTGCACATAGTCGATGAGGCGGTCGGCGACGATGGCTTTCCGCGCCGTCCGCTGCAATTCGAGCAACTCGGCGGGACTGATGACGGGCTGCATGCCCGCGAGCAATTCGCGCCGATCCCGCCCTTTCAGGAGATCGCGCTCGGCGTTGCGTCCGGGGTAACCCAGGCGGATGCGCAGCAGGAAACGGTCGAGCTGGCTTTCGGGCAAGGGGAACGTGCCGATCTGGTAGGACGGATTCTGGGTGGCGATGACGAAAAAAGGCTCGGGAAGCGGCAAGGTCTGGCCATCGGCGGTGATCTGGCGCTCCTCCATGGCTTCGAGCAACGCGCTCTGCGTCTTGGGCGTGGCGCGGTTGACCTCGTCGGCGAGAATCAATTGCGCGAACACGGGGCCGGGACGGAAACGGAAAGCGGACGTCTCGCGCTCGAACACCGAGACCCCGACAATATCGGCGGGCAGCAGATCGCTGGTGAACTGGATGCGCTGGAATTGCAGGCCGAGCAAGCGGGCGAGGGCGTGGGCGAGCGTGGTCTTGCCGGTGCCGGGAACGTCTTCGATCAGCAAATGACCGCAGGCGATCAGGCACGACAGGGCAAGCCGCAATTCGCGCTCCTTGCCGAGAATGACCTCGCCAGCGGTAGCCACGAGGCGCGCAACATGGGAATGCGGCATTTTCGGTTCCGGGTATGGAAAAGACAGGACAAAGGGAAAGAAGGCGCGATGATAAACGATACGCGCCCGCGAACCGGCGTCCGCCCATCCGCGCCTCGCGCATGGGGCTTG
>JAITLI010000160.1 GCA_031277975.1 Azoarcus sp. | reverse complement strand
ATTTTGCACAGGAGGAAAGCGGCAAGACGATTTATTTCTGTGTGCGTTATGAAAATGCCAAGGGGCAGCCGGGGCCGTGGGGGCCGATCTTCTCGGCGGTGATTCCGTGAGGGGTCGGGGAATGAAACGCCCGACCACGCCCCGCCGCCAGGAAAATGGATTCCCCTCGCCCCCGCAGCATATATATCCACATGTGGCGGCGTGGCAATCCAGTGTTTCGTGCGGAGCGAAGTGATGCTGGTGTTTCACCGCGCCGGGAAGGGGGCGGGCGTTTCATTTTCTCCCGCCCTTTTTTGTTTCACCGCGGCGGGAAAAGAAAAGGGCGGGGATCGGCCCTTTGCCGCGCTATTGACGCCGCCGCGCGCGCGCTCCTACTATCCGGAACCTGCGTAAACCGAGAGCCGCCGTTTTGCCCGTACTGCAATTATTCGCGCCGATCAGCGCCGACATGGAAGCGGTGGATGTCCTCATCCGCGAGCGGCTTCATTCCGATATCGTCCTGATCCGGCAAGTGGCGGAATACATCATCCACAGCGGCGGCAAGCGGCTGCGTCCCGCGCTGGTGTTGTTCGCCGCCAACGCGCTGGGCTATCGCGGCGTCCACCACCACGAACTGGCCGCGGTCGTCGAATTCATCCACACTTCCACGCTGCTGCATGACGATGTGGTCGACGAGTCCGAACTGCGCCGCGGCAACAAAACGGCCAATGCGCTTTTCGGCAACGCCGCTTCGGTACTGGTGGGGGATTTCCTCTACTCCCGCGCTTTCCAGATGATGGTGAGCGTCGACGACATGCGCGTGATGCGGGTGCTCGCCGAAGCCACCAATGTCATCGCCGAGGGCGAAGTGTTGCAGTTGCTCAACTGCCACGACGCCGATGTCACGGTCGATGGTTATTTGCAGGTCATCCGCCGCAAGACGGCCAAGCTGTTCGAGGCCGCCGCCCGCCTCGGCGCCATCCTCGCGGGCGCGGACGCGGCCATCGAACAGGCGCTGGCCGATTTCGGCATGCATCTGGGCACGGCCTTCCAGATCATCGACGACGTGCTCGATTATTCCGCCGACGAGGCCGAAACCGGCAAGCATCTGGGCGACGACCTTGCCGAAGGAAAGCCGACCTTGCCGCTGATCCACATCATGCGGTACGGCGCCCCCGGACAGGCCGCCTGCGTCCGCCGCGCCATCGAAAGCGGCGGGCTGGATGATTTCGCGGCCGTGCTGGGCGCAATCGAAGCGACCGACGCACTGGAAGCCACCCGCGCCCAGGCCCGCGCCGAAGCCGTCCTCGCGGTAGCGGCGATACAGAGGCTTCCGCCTTCCATTTTCAAGGATGCCCTGCTACAATTGACAGACTTTGCGGTTGCAAGAGGTTTCTGACCGGCGTTTCGGGCAGACCTTCGCCTCGCCGCGATTTTCGGGGAATAGCTCAGCCTGGTAGAGCACTGCGTTCGGGACGCAGGGGCCGGAGGTTCGAATCCTCTTTCCCCGACCAGAATTTTCCAGGCAGCCCGGTGCGCCGCTCGCGTATGGGCTTCGGCTTCGTACTCTTGGATGCGCTTGGAGACGGCTTCCGCCAGTCCCCACGGCGGCGCGTTGACGCATCGTCGAGCGATCCCGCGAACTCACGGAGTCGGCGAGTGTGCGCTTCATCCTCGAATGGGCGCGGAAACCCCCGGGCGTCATGCGCGCCCTCCCGCCGCGCCCTGTCCCGGCTCACCCCCCCGTGCCCTGTCCATCGGCGGCGGGGGGCGTTTCCGCGTTCGCCGGCGCGCGCCGCTGGCCGGAATTGAGAATCTCCCGCTGTGCCTTCTTGGCGTTGATGCAGTTCTCCGTCCGGGCGAGCTTGTCCGGGTTCTCCTTGCATTCGATGATGACTTCCATGCGTTCGACGTCGTGCGCCTTGTACCACTCGACGGTCTGCACCTCGCGCTCGCAGGCGGCGAGCGCCAGGCCAAGGGCGAAGAGGGCGGCGAGGGCGGGCGTGGATACTTGTTTGGTCATGATTTCTCCTTTTTGAGTGTGAGGGAACTGCGGTACGCAAGCCAGGCGAGCGGCAACAGCAGCAACAGCGCCTGCGCTCCGAGGCTTTGCGCGCTCGGCGCGATACCGAGCCAACTGATTTGTGGGAAGCCCGGCAGGTAGATACTGGCGATCCAGCCCGCGGCCTGGAGTTCGACGATGGCCTGCCCGAGAAAGACGATGGCCAGGCCGTAGAGCAGCGCCGAGGTGGCGCCGAAGAAAAACCTGAAAGGCAGGAGGAGGGCGGCCTTGCGCATGAGGAAATAGAGCGCGGCGAGCAGCAGGACGGCGAGCGCGAAACCGGCGTGGATGGCGCTCTCCTCGCCGGGCGCGCTGGCTGCGAGCGCCTCGTAGAACAGCACGGTTTCCGCGCCCTCGCGGTAGACGGCGAGGCAGGCGGTGCCGCCGAGCGCGAGCAACGAACCTTTGCCCAGGGTCTTCTCCATTTGGCGGGCGATCCATTCTTCCCAGCGCCCCGCGTTGCGCTTGGCGAACAGCCAGCAGCTCACGCAGAACAGCATGGCGCTGGCCGCGAGCATGGTGACGCCTTCCACCACGGCGAGTGGCGCGCCGATGCCCTGCAAGAGACGGTCGAGCGCCCAGCCCGTGAGGATGGAGAGCACGATCGCCACCGCCACCCCGGCATGGATCACCCACACCCTGTCCGCCGCCCCGGCGCGGCGCAAATAAGCCACGAGGGCGCCGACGACCAGCGCGGCCTCCGCGCCCTCGCGCAGCAGGATGAGGATCGCCTTGAGGAACGTGCCGTAGCCGCTGTCGGCGGCGGCGCCGTCGCCGTAATAACGCTGCGCCTGTTCGAGTTTCGTCCTCAATTCCCGCCAGGCGTCCTGCAATTGCGCGTGCGGCACGCCGCGCATGGCGCTGCCGTTGAGCGCGCCGAAAAGCACCTCCAGTTCGTTTTTCAATCCGGCGTCGCGCAAACCGAGATCGAGTTCGAGCGCCTCGAAACGCTCGAAATACAACGCCGAAAATATACTGGCCGTGGCGAGCGATTGGGCGGGATCGTAAGCGGCGACCGCGGCATCGCCGCGTTCGATGATCGCGGCGATGACCGCCGCCCCGTCCGGCGCGGCGTGCGCCGGCGCGGCAAGAAGCGCGGCGAAGAGCAGGAAGAGGCGCAGGCCGGTACGGAGACGGAAAAAGAAGCGGAACGAGCGGGACATGGCGGACTCACTGTGGGGAGGGTGAAGGCGTCTGGCGCGGCGCGCCGGTATCGGCGAGGATCAGATTGTGGAGCTTGCGCGCGGCGCTCCTGAGCCGCCGGGGCGCATCGGCGCGCGCGGCGGCGTAGCGCCAGTCGGTGTAGGCGCGCGCCAGCGCAGCCAGCGCCTCGCCCCATGCGGGCCGCGCCGTCCCCACCCGGCGTGCGAACGACGACGGACACTCCCAAGCGGCACGGCGGAAACCGCGCCGGGCAAGCAGCTGCTCCAGCCGGTTCCAATCCCGCTGCGGCGGCGGCAAATGGCGCGTCTCGCGCCACCAGGCCAGCGCCTGCATGGCGGCCATGACCACTGCGCTGCCGAGCGCCGCGCCGAACAACAGCCAGACCCAGGCGAACCTGCCGCCGAGCGTCTTGCCCAGCTTTTCGCCGAGCCTATCCCCCAGACCGGCGAGCAAGGCCTGCTGCGCCTGACCATCGAGGCGGAAAATCCAGCGCGCGAAAAAATCATCCGCCGCCGCCAGCCGCCCGCCCGCTGGCGGCGCGAGACCCGCCCGCGGCGCGGGCGCGGCCTGACGCGCGCCCTCGCGCCCCACGGACGGGCGGGGCTGCCGTGGCTGCGGCGGCGATTGCGCCGCCGTCGCGGGCCGGGGCGCCTGTCGCGGCGCGGCCTTGTCCTGGCCCCGGGCCGGGCGGGGATCGGCGAAACGCTCCGGCGCGATCAGATTGACCGGGTCGATGCGCTGCCAGCCCCGCGCCCCGTTCCAGACCTCCGTCCAGGCGTGGGCGTGTTCTTTCTTGACAATCACATAGTCGGTGAGCGCCATCAACTTGCCGCCGCGATAACCGGCGACGAGCCGCGCCGGAACACCGGCGGCGCGCATCAGGAAGACGAAAGCACCCGCATAAAGATCGGCATTGCCGGTACGGCTGTCGAACCAGAACGCATCGAGCGCGTCCGGCGCCTCGCGGAACTCGAAGCGATCGCGCACCTTGTACCCCCCCTTCGCCAGCGCAGCCAGCGCGTCGCGCACGCGCTCCTCGACCGGCAGCGCCGCCAGTTCCGCGCCGAGCGCGCGCAGACGGGGATTGCCCTCCGCCGGCAAGGCCAGGGCGCGGCGGCGCAAATCATCGCCGAGCGCGCCGCCCGCCTCCCAATCCAGCCAGGACTTCAAGCGATAACGCGTCTCCGCCTCCACCGGGCGGTGGGCGAGCACCTGCCAATCGGCGCTGACGAACGATTCCGCCGCGAGTGCGGCGGGAAGATCGAGACCATAAAGCCAGAGACGCTCATGCGGCGTCAGGCGGATCGTATAAGCGATCTCCTGCGTCTTTTTCGCCAGCGTCGCGGCAAAAACACTGCCCTTCGTCCACCCCTGCCGCATCAGGACGCGCCCCTGCCCGGTCTCGTATTGCGGATCGAGCCGCCATTCGCGCCCGTCGAAATCGTAATAAACCGGCCCCCGCCAATAAAGCATGCTCGTCGGCGGCACCCAATTCTCGAATTCAGCCACCAACACCGGCGCGCTCTCGCCGCCGCCGCCCTGCGCCTGTCCCTGTCCGGGCTTCAGGCGCGTAGACACCCCCAATCCCTGATTGGACTTCTCCAGCCCGAGCGAAAGCGGCAAACCGAAAGTCAGGCCAATATCCCAGAGCGGCCCCGGAATGCGCGGAAACAAAAAAAACAACATCGCCGCGAGCGGCAAAGCCAGCACAATGCGCCCCGCCCCGCCGCGCAGGGGCGCGAGCGCGCGCCACAGCGTCCGCCGTGCCGCGAAAGGCCCCCCTCCCCCCTGTCCGCCGCACAAATTCGCGGCGCTCGCCGTCTCCAGCACCGCGAGCGCGAGCAAAAGCAAAAGCGCGATCAAAGCAAACCCGGCCCATTCACCCCACTGCAACAAACCGATCGCCCCCGCCACCAGCGCGCCGCCCGTAAACAACGCGAACTCGCGCGCATCCCGCGCCTCGGCCCATTTCAACGCCAGCACGAGCAAGAGCGCGATACGCAACGCGCGGCTGTCGAGCCAGCCGAAAGCCGCCCCGGCGGCGGCGAGCACGGCGGCGAGAAACAACAAACGCAAGACCGGCGTCCACCGCCGCCGCGGCAACAAACGGCTGCACAACGCCAAGGCGAACGCCGCCCACGAAGCGGGCGCGAGCGCCGGCGCATGCGCCGCCAGCGCGACGAGCAACAGCGCCAACCCCCAAAAGACACAATCGCCTCCGGCGGGCGGCGCGGGGGGAAGGGAGGAGCGTCCGTTGCGCCTTGCGAAAACCGCCCCTTTTTCCCTCGCCCCCCGCAGAGGGGAACGGGCCAAGGAGCCAACCATCCGGCGCGCAGCGCCGCTGATTTCTTGGCGGTGGAGTGCGGACGAGCGTTTCACTTTCTTTCCCCCTCTTTGATCAGCGGCGCGGCGCGCCGCATGGAACGAAGCCCTCTCCCGCCCCTGACGGGGCACCCTCTCCCGCAAGCGGGCGAGGGGACGGCAAGCGGCGGTGATTGAGAGATGGTCATGCCGTGCGGGAAAGGCAAAGGACCGTCACTGCGAGGCACGCGGCGCCGCGACAATCTTTCCTCCTCGTCATTGCGAGGAGCGAAGCGACGTGGCAATCCACGCGGCGGTTCGACTTTCCGGGAGGCCACGGCAATCTGCAAGGCTGTCTGGATTGCCGCGGGCCTGCGGCCCTCGCAATGACGAGGGGGCGGTTTTCGCAATGCCGAGTTCTTTCGATGGATTCCCCTCCCCCGCTTGGCGGGGGAGGGTGCCCGCAGGGCGGGAGAGGGCGTCGTTCCATCCGGCGCGCAGCGCCGCTGATTGAAGAGGGGGACGAAGGAAGGGGACGTTTGTCCACGCTCCACCGCGAAGAATCCACGCTCCACCGCGAAGAAATCAGCGTCGCTGCGCTCCGCGTGGAAGGAAGCCCTCTCCCGGCCTTCGGCCACCCTCCCCCGCAAGCGGGGGAGGGGAGCCCATCGGACTTTGTTTTTCCGAAGGATCCCCCCCATTCCATGGACTGCGTGCCCCATTCCATGGAATCCGATCCCTGATCCCTGATGCCCGATCCCTGACGCATCATCGTCCGCCGTAGAGGTTCCACGCGATCACATCGTCCTTGCTCTCCACGCCGTCCGGGCCGAGCGAGAAGAGTTCGTAGGCGTATTCTTTTCCCGGGTTGCGGTATTGGTAGGGGCGTCCCCAGGGGTCTTGCGGCAGGACGGGGATCTGGCCGCTGTCGACGAGGTAGCGCAGGCCGGGGTCGGTGGCCGGCATGCGCGGGCCGAGCAGCAGCAGGCTGCGCAGGGCGCGGATGTCGTCGCGGGCGCGGGTGTAGCGGGCGTCTTCGCCTTGCGCCGCGCCGGAGAGGAGGTAGATGCCCATGGCGATGGCCGCCGCTATGGGCAGCAGCAGGGCGAGAAGCTCGACCAGGCTGGGAAGCCGGAGGGCGGCGGGGGGCGTGAGCGCTTTCATGTGTTTTCCTTTTTCATGATTCTTCTCTGGCGACGGTGTTGTTGCGCGGGATGTCGTTGCGCGCGGAAGCGCCGCGCGCGGGTTGTCCCTGCCCGGACGGGGGGCGCGCGGCGGAGTAGGTGCGCGGGATGGCGGTGTAGTGCGCTTCTTCCAGCAGCAACGGCGGGATGATGACGCCGTCGACGTTGCCCATGCCCTGGCTGGTGATGTTCTCCAGGATGTCCTGCACCGCGAGCCGGTACCAGAGCCGCACGTCCACTGTGACCGCGCCTTGTGTGCCGGGGGGCAGCGGGATGTGGTATTCCACGAGGTCGCTTTGTCCGGGCGGGATGGGTTTGCGCGTGTAGTGCAGGGTGAAGGCGTCGAAGAGCAGGTGGCGGCGTTCGGGTTTGCCTTCGATGTCCTTGACTTCTTTCATCCAGCGCACGGCTTGTTGGTCTTCTTCGCCTTTTTTGCTGTCGAACCGGCCTTGGTGGAAGAGGACGTTGCCGCCCGCGTCCTTCGCCACGACTTCGAGCCACAGGTAGCGCTGGTCGAGCGGGCCGGTGGGCAGAGCGTGCCCGGCGCCGACGTTGGCGACGGCGACGCGCAGGTGCAGGGCGCCATCGGCGGGGGCGCCGGGGAGGGCGTCTACTTTGAGTTCGGCGGCTTCGCGCAGCAGGGCGACGATGGCGTTGTGTGTTTCGCCCAGCGCTTTGGTGAAGGCGGCGCGGTCGTAGAGGCGGTTGAGGCCGGGGGGCGAGCCGCCGCGCAGGGCGGAGAGCAGTTCGGCGGGCAGGGCGGTGTCGGAGAGCAGGTAGTTGTTGCCGGCGAAGCGGTGCGAGACGACTTTCCTGGGGCGTTCGCCCCGTTTGAGCGCGGCGACGAATCCGGCGGGGTCGGCGGCCATGTGGCAGTCTTGGCATTGCACGTCCGCTTTCGCCCACGGGGAGTGGCGCCATTCGTCGTAGGTGTCTTGCAGGTTCAGCGGCGGGGTGGCGTCGTTGACGGAGGAGGGGCGGATTTCCGTGTGGCAGGCGCCGCACATGGTGCTGCTGCCCATGAGGGGCTGTTCGCGCCGTGCCCGCATGTCGCGGGCGTGGCGCGAGGGCGCGGCGGCGATCAGCGCCGGGTGGGCGTAGCGGAAGATGCCGTTGATGTCGATCTCCAGTGCAGCGTTGCCGGCCAGCGGTTCGGCGCGGTTGACGGTGTGGCAGACCACGCAGGCGGTGCCTTCTTCCAGCGCGGCGAGTTCCTGCACGCTGTTGGCGGGCGTTACCGCGCCGGTCAGGACGCCGAGCGGGTTATGACAGGATTCGCACCAGCGCCCCTTTTCGACGCCGTGCGCCTGGCTGGCGCGGGTGGCGGTGCTGTTTTCCTGCACCGTGCTGTCGTAGATCAGGTCGAGATCGGAGATGGCGTGCAGGGAGGTGGCCCATTCCAGGGTTTCCTTGCGGTGGCACTCGCCGCATCTGAGCGCGCCGGGGACGGCGCGCCAGTTGACGAGTTTGCCGTCGGGGGTCGACAGTTCCGCCGGGTAGAAGGGCGAGTGCGCGTCGCCGAAGGGCGTCGAATAGAGCGGCAGGTCTTTTTGCGCGTCTACGGCGAGATTGGGCGGGCGCGGCAGGAGGCGGTCGAGCGCCAGGGCGAGCAGCAGCGCCGCCGCGATGGTGAGCAGAAAGCGGGAGAAGGGCAGGGCGAGGACGCGTCCGGGCAATTTCGTTTTCATGATGCGGCCCTCTTGGGAAAGTGCAGCAGCACGAAGAAGATGGCCAGCGCCGCGAAGGTGAAATGCACGCGCAGCAGCGCCGCGCCCATGCCGAGGGACAAGGTCAGCGATTGGCCGGAGAGGTAGGTGATGGCCGGGGCGCAGATGCCCATGCCGCTCAGCAGGGTCACGAGCACGCAGCACATCAGGAGGTAGCCGAGGACGCGGTGGTAGAGCGGTTCGTGCGCGAACACCCGGTGCGTCAGCCGCCACGGCATGAGGAGGTGCCGGAACGGCTCTTTGCCGTTGCGCAGGTGCATGAACAGGCAGGGCGCGAAGAAGATGAGCATCATCGCGCCGGAGGCCAGGTGGGCGACGAGCGCGAGCAGGGCCAGGTGGTCGTTTCGCAGCGGCAGCATCAGGGCGATGCCGGTGGCGCTGGCGATGGCGAAGCTGTAGATCATCGCCATCATGAGGTGGCGGGCCAGGCGGCGCTGCTGGAGCGCCGCCGGCGGGACGACGAGGGTGTCGCGGCGCGGCGCGGGTATGGATTGCGGGGCGCGGAAATGGGCGGAAGGCGTCTTGCCCCGGTTGGTCAGGACCAGCGTGTCGCCGCCGATGTTCATGTTGGTCTTCATGATTGTGTTCCTCCGGGTTGACTGGCGGGGGCGGCGGGGCTGGCTGTTTCCTTGCCGGATGGCGCGCCGCCGTGGAGGGCCAGGCGCCGCAGGCAATCGTCCAGATGTTTGCGGCCCCGCCCGGGGCGCGCGCGGGCGGCGGCCTCCGCTGGTGCGTGGCCGAGTTGCAGGCCGTACTCCAGCCCGCGGTGTTCGGCCTCGCGTACCCACTGGCATAGCTGCGACAGGCGGCTTTCCACCTCGCCCTCGCAGGCGGCGATGTCCAGCCACAGGGCGTGGCCGCCGCCGCCACCGTCGAAATCGTTGATCGCCAGTTCATCGCGCCGTCCGTAGATGCGCCAGTTGACGCGGCGCGGCGGATCGCCGGGCCGGTAGGCGCGCACGCCGTGGAAATCGCCCGCTTCTTGCCGCAGATGCGCCGGATGGGGCGATTGGCCGGGCAGCGCCCGCCCGCCCGCCGGGCGCGGATAGATGAGCGCCGTCATGTCGGGGACGGCGCGCCGCGCCCGCCACAGGCCGAGCGGATGGGGCGAGAGCAGGTGCAGATCGCCGATTTGCCGCCGGCCACGCGCGGGGGCGGGCAACGACAGTTCCAGCGTCGCGCCTGCGTCTGGCGCCAGTACGGCGGCGAGTCCGCGCCGGCGCTGGCGGCCATGGCCCGCGCACAGCAATACCGGGTCGCGCCGCCGCCTTGCCGCGCTGCGCACGCTGCCGGACAGATGCAGCGTTTCTCCGGCGAAAGCCGTGGCTTGCGGGCCGGGCCGCCATTCCAGGCGGTGCAGGTTGCGCCGGCATTGCCAAGCCGCCGTGAGCCAGATCGACAACAGGACGAAGGCGAGCGCGAACACGAGGTTGTTGCCGTAATTGATCGCCGTCGCCAGCAGGGCCAATACCGCCATGCACCAGAAAACACCGGCGGCGGTGGGTAAAAGAACGATACGTGACATAAGATTCTTCATGAAAACAGGCTCCTTATCGTAAATCCCCTTTTTATCCGGGGAATGAGAGCTTGAGGCCGCCCGTAACTTGCTGTCAATACCCACCATTGCTGGCGCGCCGCCCTGTTCAGGGCAAGGGCACGGCGGCCAGGAGTTCGCGCCCCGCCGCCGCGGCCGCGCGCGCGTCGCCCAGGCCGAGGCGGTGCACGGCGACGGCGGGGAAGACCGCCTGCACGTCGGCGGGCAGGACATGGTCGCGCTCATCGAGCAGCGCCCAGGCGCGGGCGGCGGCCAGCAGCGCCTGCGCGCCGCGCGGCGACAGGCCATAGGCGAGTCCCGCGCCATGGCGGGTGTGTTCGGCCAGGGCGCGGATATAGGCCAGCAGCGCTTCGGCGGCATGGATGCGGCGCGCCCGCGCCTGCAAGGCGATGAGCATGGCGGCCTCCAGCGGCGGCGCGATCTGTTCGAGCAGGACGCGGCGATCCTCGCCGCGCAGGATTTCCAGCTCCGCCGCCATGTCCGGATAGCCGAGCGGGACGCGCATCAGGAAGCGGTCGAGCTGTGCTTCCGGCAACGGGTTGGTGGAGAGCTGGTCGACCGGATTCTGCGTGGCGATGACGAAGAAGGGCCGGGGCAGCGGACGGCTTTCGCCCTCGCTCGATACCTGGCGCTCTTCCATCGCCTCCAGCAGGGCCGATTGGGTTTTCGGCGAGGCGCGGTTGATCTCGTCGGCCAGCAGCACCTGCGTGAAGAGCGGGCCAGGATGGAAGACGAATTTCCCCGTGTCGCGCTCGAATATCGCCGCGCCGGTCAGATCGCCCGGCAGCATGTCGCTGGTGAACTGCACGCGGCGGAATTCCAGCCCGGCGACGCGGGCGAGCGCCTGCGCCAGGATGGTCTTGCCCATGCCCGGCAAATCCTCGATCAACAGATGACCGCCGGCGACGAGGCAGGCGAAGGCCAGACGCACGGCCTCTTCCTTGCCGAGCAGGATCTGGCCGACAGCCTGGCGCGCCTCGCGCAGCAGCGCGGCCTCGCCCCCGGCGGGCGGTTGCGGGACGGCGGAAAGAGCGGAGTGGGCGGAATGCATGGGAACTCCTTGCGTGGCTTTGTTTGATTCGACAAAAAACGATTAACGATTCGATTTCCTGCGTTGGCCGCCCCTAGAAATCCATGCGGTAGCCCAGGCTGGCCGCCCAACTGTCCCAATTCACACCGTTGAGCCGGAGTGTCGACGATTGGCCGTCGGCGAAGAAGGTGCGATCCGTTCCATTGCGCAGCCGCTGCGTGTGCCGCTCCAGCGAGAACGTGATGGCGCTTTGCGGGGAGAGCCGCCAGTGCGCGCCAACTTCCCATTGCCAGCCGCGGCTGTGGCCGTGTTGGGTGAAACTGCGCGGATGCTCGAAATCGTCGCGCAGATTCCAGTCGGCGTCGGCGTGGTAGGCGAACCATTGCCGTTTCACGCCGAGCCTCAGACCGAAGCGCTCCGCGAGATGCGCATCGACGCGCAAACCCAGCCAGGGGCCATGCCAGCGCGGCTCGTAATGCGTGTCCAGCCCATGGAACGGGCCGGGAAAAGGCGTCAGATCGGAGGTGCTGATGACCTGGCGGCCTTTGCGGGAACGCAAGTCCTGCTCCTGGTACGTATAGCCGAGCATCGGCGTGATGCCGACATCGCGGCGCGGCGGGAAACGCCAGCCCAGCCCGAGGGAAACCCGGCTGTCCGTGCTACCGTGCGATTTGGCGTAGGAGCGCGAGAATTCGCCATGCCGGTTGTCGAAAGCGTAATCGGAATCCCGCTCCTCGCCGGCAAAGCCGGAGGCATAGGCCAGTTCTCCGGTCATGAAGAAGCCGTTATCCGCCAGCCACTCCCCGTTTACGCGGATTTCCGCCATGTCCACTTCCCATTCCAGTTCGGAAAGAATGTTGGGAACGCCATCCGGCCCGGCGATGTTGAAATCGAGCGTCTCGCGGCGATAGCCAAGCGCGACCGTCCACGCGCCGCGGCGGCGCGCGCCGCTTTCCAGTCCCGCGGTATGGCGGGCCGGGGCGTCCAGCGTGACCTGGCGCGTCCCGTTTTCCTGGAACACGGTCATGAACAATGCGGGAGACTTTCCGGACGGCGCCGTTTCCGCCGGGGGGTGCGCTTGTGCGCCGGGCCGCACTTTCACCATGGGGCGCGCCTCCCCTTCGCCGCGCGCATCCCCATCTACCCACATGCTCGCGCCGTCCAGCGGATGCGCCGGGAGCGGCGCGGAAAAAGCCGAGGCCAGCGCCAGCAGCGCATATCGTCGTTTCATGGCTGCTCCATTGCTTCTTCGTAAGGCCGGCGGGAAATCGCGTATACCCACGTCCACGAAGTCTCGCCGCCCGCCGGGGCGAGTTGCTGGCGTTCCGCCACGATGGCCGCCCAGCGCCCCACGATCAGCGTTGGCGCAAACGCCGCGCCTTTCTCGCCCAAGTTGATGACGCGCAGCGCCGTGACGTAGAGGCCGTCTTTCTCCCAAGCATGCATCACCTGGCGTTCCAGATATTCGTCTATGCGTCCAGGTTTGCGCAGGAAGGGGGCCAGGGGTTGCGGACGCAGGCCGCCGGGCGGCGCGGCGTCCGGGGCGGCGCTGCGCACGGCGTCGGCGGCGGCGCGGGCGAGGGCGGAGAACCGTTCGATTTCCGCGTTGCCGGACGCGGTGTCTTCGGGTCGCGGCGCGGCGGCGGCGAGGCCGGTGCCGGGGTTGAAAATGGAATCGCGCTGCTGCCGGGGCTTGTCCGGCATGGATTGACCGTGCCTGTTGTCGCCCGCGTCCAGGCGGCGCAGGGTGTTTTCCTGGCTGCGCGCCAGCGCGTCGCTTTCTTCGGGCGTCTCCAGGACGTGCGGCGTGATCAGCAGCACGATCTGCCTGCGCACATTGCTGCGCACGGTTTTTTTGAACAGCGTGCCGAGCAGGGGCACGTCGCCGAGCAGTGGGACTTTTTCTTCCGCGTCGGAGACGCGCTGGCTGATCATGCCGCCCACCGCCACGGTGAGGCCGTCGCGCGCATGCGCGGTGACTTGCAGATTGGCGGTGTTGACCGTGTCGATCGGGTAATCGAAAGTCTCGCCATTGGGCAGCGGCAACGGCATGCGCGCGCCGCCGGTGTTGACGCGGGAATTGTCCTGGTCGATGGTCAGCGTCACCGAACGGTCAGCGTTGATGCGCGGCAGGACGATCAGGGTCTGTCCGACGTTTCTCTGCTCGGTCTCCACCGTGATGGTGGTGTTGGTCGCGCCCGTGGTGCCGGTGATGCTGTCGGAACTCGCCCCCGTGACCAGCACCTGCTCGTCGCCGATGAACAGGCGTGCGGGCTGGTTGTTGGCGGCCACGAGCATGGGCGTGGCGAGCACATTGACGCGGTTTTCGCTCTCCAGCATTTGCAGGCGCAGCCGCAGATGATCGTTGACCAGTTGCCAGACGGCGGTCGGGGCGGTTTCGGCGGCAAAGTTGCCGAGCGAGAGGGCGGCGCGCGGGTAATACGCGGTATTGTCACTGCCGGAAGTGTCGCTGCCGGAAGCGGCGTCGCTGGTGATGAGGCCGCTCGGGCCGCTGCCGACGCCCAGTCCGAGCGGGCCGCTCGAACGATTGCCGCTCGCGCCGATGTCGAACACCGAACGGAAATCGCCGCCCAGTTCCACTTCGAGGATGCGCATTTCCAGCAGTACTTGGCGGGGCGGGCGATCCATCTCTTGTACAAGCGCGTCGATATCCTTCAGGGCGGCTTCGTCGCTCGTGCGCACCAGCAGGAGATTGTGCAGCTTGTTGTAGGTGATATTGATCGGCGGCCCTTGCCGCGCGGCGGCGGCGAGCACGTCGGCATCGCCGAGCCTGTCCGCCTGGCTGCTGTCGACATCGAGCGACGCTTCCAGCCCGGCCTGCGAGATGGCGGCGATTTCCTTGCGCGCGTCGGTCTGCCTCTGCGAGCCGCCGCTGCGGCGGCTGACCGCGCCTTCGGCGCTGACGCTGCGGCCAAAGGAAGCGCCGCCGCCCCAGCCGCCGCCCCCGCCGCCGCCGGAAGTGCGGTTGTTATTGCCGCTGCCATAGTTTCCGCCCGTGCTTCCACTCTGGTTGCGGCTCGTGCCGCCCATTTCGATGGGAGGCATTTCCTCGACAGGCTCGACGAGATTGACCCGGTCGCCGAACAGGGCCGCGATGGCGTTGGCGATGCTGACGACGTTGTGGTGGCGCAGCACATAGTCGCGGGTGATCTCGTCGCGGGTGATGGCGATATCCTGCTGGTATTCCTGCGCGTTCATCAGGATGTACGCTTTTGTCTGGCTGTCGTAGCGGTACCAGACCCCGGCGGCGCGGCAGAGGTTCTTCACCATGCCTTCCACATCCACGTCGCGCAGGTAGAGCGACACCACCTTGTTGGCCACGCTGGAAGTCACCACGATGCTGGTCTTGCCGATCTGCGAGATGAACTGCGCCGCCTCGTCGAGCGTGATCTGCTTGAGATAGACATCTCCCGGCGAGTTGCCCGCGCCCGCCTTCGCGGGCGAGGCTTTCGCCGGCGGATTTTTCGCGGCGGGCGCGGCGGGGGCGGAAACCGCCGGAACGAACGCCAGCGCGAGTGCCGCCGCGCGGCATAAAACCGGAAAATGGCCGAAGCGTTTCATGTGTCCAGTGAATTCCATGTTCATCTGACGAGCATCTTGTATTGGGGCGCGCCCGCGCCGCGCAGCATCAACCCGTCCGCTTCTATCGTTACCGAGTAGCGGATGCCGTTTACATCGAGTTCGTCGCCGTCGCGGATGATGATGGCGTCGTTGCCGGACTGTATCTTGGCGATGGCGCCTTCCGGCCCGCGCACGACCGCGCGCAGGCGCAAGAGTTGATTGAGCGCCGTACCCTCCTGCATGCCGATGCGATTGCGGCTGTTGCCCTCGCGCAACCGCGGCGAGACCTCGAAGGGATCGCGGTCGCGGATCGTGGCGTCGATGGCGCGCTCGGGCGCGTCGGGCGTGATCGAGGTGCGCGGCGGCGCGACGATCAATGGCGTGAAGCGTTCGCCCAGGCCGCCACCCTGGCCGCGCTCTTCCCGGCCTTCCTCCCGCGTCTCCCCGCGCGCGGCGGGCTGTTGCGCCGCTTTGCCGCCGCTGCGCCGTTCCACCTCGGCGTAATACTTGTCGATGGTCGACATGTCGCGCCGGATGGCTTCCGGCGTTTCGGGCGGCAGCCTGGTCTGCGCCGGGGCGTTGCCGGCGCAGACCAGCAGGCTGGCGGACAAAAGAAGAAAAAACGCGTTCGTGTTGTACATGATGGTTTACCTTCCCCCGGTGGAGACGGTGAGCATGGCCTGGAAAAAAGCGTAATAAACAAAGCCCACCACGCCGCCGATCAGCACGGTGAGCACGGGTTCGATCATGGTCGCCAGCAGTTTGACGCGGGCGTCCAGCACCTTCTGGTAATGCGCGCCGAGCGATTCCATGACCATGTCGACCTGCCCGCTGCGCTCGCCGACGGCGGCCATGTGCCGCACCAGGCGCGGCAATACCGGCTGTTCGAGGGCGACGGCGAGCGCCTTGCCCGCGAGCACATCGTCGGAGGCGCGCGCGAACACCCTGGCGAACGCGGCATTGCTGGAGACCTGCGTGCAAATGCGCAAGGCTTCCAGCACCGTGAGGCGGCTCTTGACGAGCACGCCGAAAATCCACGTGATCTGCGCCATCGCCGCCGTGACCAGGGTGGGGCCGACGACCGGTATGGAGAGCGCGGCGCGGTCGATGAGCAGCCGCGCCGCCGGTATCCGGCGCAGCAGGGGAATTCCCGCGACGATGGCCGCGATGCTCATGGCGATGGCGCCGCCCCATCTGGCGCACCAGTCGGCGGCGTCCATCATCGTTTGCGCCGCCCACGGTATCGCCCTGCCGCGCCCGGAGAGGAAGGTGGCGAAGCGCGGAATCACCGTGACCACCAGGAAGGTGATGACCGCGACGGCGGCGAGCACGACGAAGCCCGGATAGACCAGCGCGGTGATGAGCTGCCGCCGCACCTCGGCGCGGCGTTCGATCAGGGCGGCCAGGCGCTCGAACACCGCGCTCAGTTCGCCGGAAACTTCGCCCGCGCCGATCAGCTTCAGCGCCAGGTGATTGAAAAGTTCCTTTTCGCCGCTGCACGCCACCGACAGGCTGTTGCCGCGCTGGATGCCGATGGCGATGCGCCCGAGGATGTCGGCCAGGCGCGCCTTGGCGGTGAGCATGGCCGCCGCGGCCAGGGCTTCGAGCAGGGTATGCCCGGCTTTCAGCATCAACTGCATCTGGTGGTAGAACAGCACCCGGTCGCCATTGTTCACGGAGCGGAAACGCGAAAGTTCGTAGGTGAAGCGCCCGAGCGCCGCCAGCATGCCGCCGCCGCCGAGCCGGCCTTCCGAAATGTCCAGGATCTTGAGACCCTGTTCGCGCAACTGGCGGCGCGCGGCGATCTCGTCCGGCGCTTCCAGTTGTCCGCGCGTCTCGCCGCCGCGCGCATCGAGGCAAAGATAGGCATAAGTGGTCACAGGAACACCCTCGCCTCCCCGAGACTGGTCAGGCCGCCGAGCACCTTGTCGCGCGCGTCGTCGGCGAGCCGCCAATAATCCTTCGCCGCCGCCGCCAGTTCGCGCTCGCTCGCGCCAGCGGAAATCGCCGCGGCGACTTCGTCGTCGACCCACAACGCCTCGTAGAGTCCGATCCGTCCCCGGTAGCCCGAACCCAGGCAATGCGGGCAACCGGCGGGTTCCCACAGGACGAGCGGAGCCTCGCCCTCCGGGTGCAGAAGCCGCCGCTCCTCCGCCGTCCCCTCCCGTTCGCGCTTGCAGTGCGGGCACAGCATGCGCACCAGCCGTTGCGCCAGGATGCCGCGCAGCGTCGCGCCCAGCATGAAACGCTCGCAGCCGAGGTCGACGAGCCGCGTCACCGCGCCGGGCGCGTTGTTCGTGTGCAGGGTGGAGAGCACCATATGGCCGGTCGTGGCCGCCTTCAGCGCCGTATCGGCGGTGTCGAGATCGCGGATTTCGCCCACCAGGATCACATCCGGATCGTGGCGCAGGAAAGCCCGCAGCGCCATGGCGAAGCCCACCTTGCTGTTGACCTGCACCTGCGAGACGCCGGGGATGACCTGCTCGATCGGATCTTCCGCCGTGAGAATGTTGAAACTGTCGGCGTCCAGCTCGCGCAGGGCGCAATACAGCGTCGTACTCTTGCCGCTGCCGGTCGGCCCCGTCACCAGCACGATGCCGTGCGGATGGCCGAGCGTCTCGCGCAGGCGCGCGCCCATGGCGGCGGGCAGCCCCAGCGCGTCGAGCCTTTGCCGGTTGGGGTCGCTCTTCATCACCCGCAGCGTGACGCGCTCGCCGAACTTCACCGGCGCCGAGGCCACCCGCATCTCGATGGCCTCGCCGTCCTCGACCGGATAGATGAGACCGCCGTCCTGCGGCGCGCGCGCCTCGGCGATGTCCATGCCGGAGAGCACCTTCACCCGCGAGATCAGGCTGTCGCCCAACTCCTTGGCGAGCGGCGCGCCGAGAATCTCCAGCCGCCCATCCACGCGCAGCCGCACCCGCGCCCCGTTCCTGACCGACTCGATATGGATGTCGGAGGCGCGGCGCAGAAAGGCTTCGCGCACGATGCGCTCGAAGAGCTTCACCGGATCGGCGGCTTCCGCCCCGGCGGCGGCCTCCTTGCCGCGCAGGCGCAGGAGCAGGGTGACCAATCCTTCCGGCTCGGAGATCGCCAATGGCAAGGCGCCGAGCGAGCGCCGCGCCGCCTCGATGCCCAGGGCGTCGTCGGGATTCGCCGCCACCAGATGCGCCGCGCCGGACGGATCGCGCAACACCGCCATGGGATGGCGCTTGAGGAGCGCCACCGGCAACTTGGCGAGCAACACTTCGTCGACCGTCCACCGCGCCAGATGCGCGTAAGGCAGTCCCCGTATCCCGGCGAGCGCGAGATAGAACGCGGTGGGCGGCAGCGAACACTCGCTGGCGAGCGCCTCCATCAGACTCACGCGCCGCGCCCGCGCCACGGGCCGCAACCGCGCCAACTGCGCGTTGTCGAACAGCCCCGCCTGCAAACCGGCCTGGATCAACGTCGCTTCGCTCAAGTCACTCATGCGCGCGCCTTCTGAAGAAGTAGAAGGCGGCTTCGGGAAGCGCCGCCGAAGTCTCCTTGACGAATTTCAAAAATCTTCTTGATGAATTTCCAAAATCATCTTGATGAATTCCAAAAATCTCCTTGATGAATTTCCGAGGTCTCCTTGATGAATTTCCAGAATTTCCTTGATGAATTTCAGAAGTCTTCCTGACGCGCTGCCGGAGCCGCCGGAACGCCTGCCCGCGCTCCCCGCCGCAAGGAAAACAGCGGCGCTGCGCGCCGGGTGGAAAGAAGCCCTCTCCCGGCCTTCGGCCACCCTCCCCCGCAAGCGGGGAGGGGAATCCTATGGATGCCGTTAATCGAATGAGATTCCAATGCAAGATGAGGAAATGATGAAATTTATCGTATGCGCAGTATGTTGTATATTACTGTTGACACTTATGTTGGCAGAAAATTTCATTTTGGAT
>JAITLI010000133.1 GCA_031277975.1 Azoarcus sp. | reverse complement strand
CGGCGATTGCGGTAATCGATGTAATAGGCGTGTTCCCATACGTCGATGGTGATGAGCGGCTTGTCATCCGTGGCGATCGGCGTGGCGGCGTTGCTGGTATTGAGGATTTCCAGCTCGCCGCCGGTTTTTTTCACCAGCCACGTCCATCCGGCACCGAAGTTGCTGGTCGCAGAAGCCAGGAAGGCTTTCTTGAAGTCGGCGAACGACCCCCATTTGCGAGCGATGGCCGCCGCCAGCGCGCCCGTGGGTTCGCCGCCGCCGTGGGGCTTGAGGCTGTTCCAGAAAAAGGTGTGGTTCCAGATTTGCGCCGCGTTGTTGAAGATGGCGCCAGCAGGCGCTTTTCTGACGATGGCTTCGAGGGCAAGGCTTTCGTATTCAGTGCCCGCGATCAGGTTGTTGAGGTTGGTGGCGTAGCTCTGGTGGTGTTTGCCATAATGGAATGCCACGGTTTCAGCCGAAATGCTTGGCGCGAGGGCACCCTGCTCGTAAGGCAGGGAGGGAAGTGCGTGTGCCATTGTCAATCTCCTGTCGGTAGCGCGTAGCCATGGCGAGGCTCGCGTTTTCATTTTGGACGTGCGAATACCGCGCTTGCGCCCCGAATAACCGCAGCGCAAGCTCGTCATTCTAATGCGATACGACGGCGCTGGCGCAAGCCGATACGAAAAGACGGAACAGGCGGCGCCCTCCACGGCGGCCCGCCGCCCCGCCGTCCGGAGCGGGAAAACCGCCACGTTAAACGTGGGCGGACGCTTCAAAACACGGAATGCGCCCTTCGTTCGGAAGCCAGTCGGGAAAGTCGCGCAAACGGAAAAGGGGCCAGGCAATGCAACGCCTAACCCCTTGATTTTCTGGCGCGCCCGGAAGGATTCGAACCTCCTACCCCTTGGTTCGTAGCCAAGTACTCTATCCAGATGAGCTACGGGCGCTTGTGGTGCGAGAAGGCGGCATTCTAATGGAGCCAGCGGCAATGTCAACTCCCCCGTTCGCGCCATTTCGCGGGCGCGCCGGGGGCGGGGGCGGCAAAGTGGCGGGACGAATGGTGAATCATCGTGCCGGGATTGACCACGGCGGCTTCCGGCTTGCTATGATCGGCGACCGCCGGATGCGGCAAGCGCGCGGCGGACAACCCGGAGGGAGAATAAACGGTATGAGCATCTACGCTCTGGACAGGCTCAGGCCCCGGATCGGCGAAGGGTGCTGGATCGCGCACAACGCGACGGTGATCGGCGACGTGAGCCTCGGGCGCGATGTGAGCATCTGGTTCAACGTGGTCATCCGCGGCGACAACGCGCCGATCGCCATTGGCGACGGCGCCAACATCCAGGACGGTTCCATCCTGCACAACGACGAGGGCGTGCCGCTGACGATCGGCGCGAATGTGACGGTCGGGCACATGACGATGCTGCACGGCTGTACCATCGGCGATGGCAGCCTGATCGGCATCAACGCGGTGGTGCTCAACAACGCGGTGGTGGGCAGGGATTGCCTCGTTGGCGCCAATGCGCTGATCCCCGAAGGCAAGTCGATTCCCGAACGCTCGCTGGTGGTGGGTTCGCCGGGGCGCGTGATCCGCACGCTGACCGACGAGGAAGTCGCTCGCCTGCGCGGCAATGCCCGGCATTACGTCGACAACGCCCGGCGCTTCCGGGCCGGGCTGTACGAACTGCGCGCGCCTTCCGCCGATGCGGGCGGCGCCTGAATCCACGGCCCGCCGCCGCGCGCGCCTCGTCGCGGTATTGCTCGCCTGCGCCGCGCTGGTCGCGTGCGCCACGCCGCGCTCCGGCGCGGAACGGGCGCCCGCCGCGGCGGCGGCGAAGTATTTTGCGCTCGAACACGCGCAACAGCGCCAGGAGATCGTGCTCTACGCTCTCGGCCTGCTCGGCGCCGGCTACCGCTTCGGCGGGCGCAACCCGGAGGCCGGTCTCGATTGCAGCGGCATGGTGAGTTATGTGGTGGAACAGGTCAGCGGTCTCAGGCTGCCGCACCACGCGGCCAGCATCGCCCGGCAAACGCGCCCCATCGCGCGCGGCGAACTGGCGGCGGGCGATCTCGTCTTCTTCAATACGCAGGGACGCCGCCATTCGCACATGGGCATCTACATCGGCGACGGACGTTTCGTCCATGCGCCATCGAGCCGGGGGAAAGTGCGCGTCGAACGGCTCGACAACCGCTATTTCGCCCAGCGCCTGGACGGTCTGCGCACACTGGCGGCGAGAGACTGAACGCTCCGGATCGATGCCGCGATGGTCAAGAAAGAAAAAACCCGGATTCTCTTCGTATGCTCGGGCAACATCTGCCGTTCCCCCGCCGCCGAAGGCATCGCCCTGCACCATTTCGAGCTTTACGGCCTCGAAGGAAAAGTGGAAGTGGATTCGGCGGGACTCCAGGGGCGCCACCACGCCAGGCAAGCCCCCGACCCGAGGATGCTGCGCGCGGCGGCGGTGCGGGGCTACGATCTCGGGAAATTGCGCGCGCGCGGATTGGAAATGGCCGATTACGGGCGTTTCGACCTCATCCTGGGCATGGACGAAGGCCATATCGAGGCAATGAAAAAGGCATGCCCCGCCCCCTTCCGCTCCCGCCTGAAACTACTCCTTGACTTCGCCCCCGAAACCGGCGCGCGCGAGGTGCCCGATCCGTATTACGGCACACAGCAGGCTTTCGAGGCGGCGCTCGATCTGATCGAACAGGGCGTCATCGGCCTGGTGCGGGAACTGACGGAGCGCGCCTGAGACCCCGTCTGCGGTTCCCGCGACAGGTCGCCGCGGCTGGAAACAAGGATGGGAATGTCCGTGACAACGGGCGGGAAAGCGCAATGGAAATCGCCATTGCGGACGCCGGTTTGTTCCGTTTTCCAGGACGGTGGATATTGTCGTCCGGCGGCCTTCCGCAACGCGGTTGCCAGGAATGCGCTACTTGCCCGGGCAGGGCGCGTTTATCGCTTTGGCCGCGAGTCCGTGGCGAATAATAGTTGACCGTTTTACACGGATACGTATAGTCGACCAAATCGTTCGGATATATCCGGATACGGTGGCACTACAAGAACGAGGGGAGCACCAATGAGGTTGACGACCAAGGGACGTTTCGCGGTGACGGCGATGATCGATCTGGCTTCGCGCCAGGATGATGGCCCGGTGACGCTGACAGGTATTTCGGAACGGCAGAATATTTCCCTTTCCTATCTGGAGCAGCTCTTCGGCCGCTTGCGCCGCTACAGTCTCGTGACCAGCGTGCGCGGGCCGGGCGGCGGTTATCGGCTGGCGCGCGGTATGGAGACGATCACCGTGACCGACATCGTGCTCGCGGTCGATGAGCCGCTGGACGCGACCCGTTGCGGGGGGCGGGCCAACTGTAAGAACGCCGCGCAATGCATGACCCATGATTTGTGGGCCAATCTCAACAAGCGCATGCTCGATTATCTCGACTCGGTGACGCTGGAATCGCTGGTCGGAGGCCCTTCCCGCGCCATGCCGCCCGCTTCCTGTGTGTTCAGCCAGGCCGTGCAACCTCCGGCGGCGCATGGCGGAGCGCAACCCGCCTGATACAGCTTCGCAATTAAAACGATAACCGCGCCGCCCGGCCTTGCCGTACTATTTGTCCTGCTCGCGGCCCCGCGTCTCGTTCCCGTCTTGCCTGCAAACCCGTATGAAATACTCCGCCCGCAAATGATCGCCATGTCTGCGCCCGCCGCTGTTTATCTCGACTGGAATGCGACCGCGCCGCTCGATCCCGCCGTGCGCGAGGCCATGCTGCCGTGGCTCGGCGAGAATTTCGGCAACGCATCGAGCCTGCACGCGCGCGGACGGCGGGCGCGGACGGCCATCGAGGCGGCGCGCGAACAGGTGGCGGCTGCGGCGGGGGCGCAGCCCGGCGAGGTGATTTTCACGAGCGGCGGTTCGGAAGCCAATAATCTGTTCATCAAGGGGGCGGCGGCGGTTCGTGCGCCGGGCGTGCTCGCGGTGAGCGCGATCGAGCATCCCTGCGTGCTGGAACCGGCGCGCCAGCTCGCCCGGCAAGGCTGGACGCTGCGCGAGATCGCCGTGACCGCCGCGGGCAGGGTCGATCCGGCGGGCGACGATTGGCGGGAAACGCTGGCGCTGCGGCCCGCTCTCGTCTCGGTGATGGCCGCCAATAACGAGACCGGCGTCGTACAGGATGTCGCCGCGCTGGCCGCCGAAGCGCGGGCGGCGGGGGCATGGTTCCACTGCGACGCGGCGCAGGCGCTGGGCAGGCTGGCTCTGGATTTCCGCGCTTCGGGCATGGCGGCGATGACGCTGTCGGCACACAAGATCGGCGGCCCCGCCGGGGCGGGCGCGCTGTTGCTGGACAGGCGCGTGGATCTGGCGCCGTTGATCGCGGGGGGCGGACAGGAGCGGGGGTTGCGCTCCGGCACGGAAAACGTCGCCGCGCTCGTCGGCTTTGGCGTGGCCGCCGAGCGGGCGGCGGCGCGGCGGGCGGAGGAAGCGGCGCGGCTGGCGGCCCTGCGCGGCGAATGCGAGGCGCGGCTCGTGGCGGCGGGGGCGACGGTGTTTGCCCGCGAAGCGCCGCGGCTGCCCAATACGGTTTATTTCGCCTTCGCGGGCATCGACGGCGATACGCTCGCGGGCCGGCTCGACCATGCCGGTTTTGCCTGCGGTAGCGGTTCGGCCTGCTCCAGCGCGCATCCGGGGGCTTCGCACGTGTTGCGGGCGATGGGCGTCGCGCCCGCGCTGGCGCGCGGCGCGCTGCGGGTGAGCATGGGGCGCGACACGAACGCGGCGGTCATCGCGGCTTTTTGCACGGCGCTGGCGCGCGCCGTCGCCGCACTGAAAGACCTCGCCGCCGTATCCGGCATGGCGGCGTTGACGTAAAACAACGATACTAAGCGGCACTCACAGAGAAACAACATGGTGAAACTTCCAATCTATCTCGATTATTCGGCGACCACGCCGGTCGACCCCCGCGTGACGCAGGCGATGATTCCCTGGCTCACCGAGCATTTCGGCAATCCCGCCAGTCGCTCGCACGCTTTCGGCTGGGAGGCGGAAGCGGCGGTGGAAAAGGCGCGTGAGGAGGTGGCGGCGCTGGTCGGGGCCGATCCGCGCGAGATCATCTGGACTTCCGGCGCCACCGAATCGGACAACCTCGCCATCAAGGGCGCGGCGCATTTCTACAAGGACAAGGGCCGCCACGTCATCACGCTCAAGACCGAGCACAAGGCCGTGCTCGACACCGTGCGCGAACTCGAACGCGAAGGCTTCGCCGCGACTTATCTCGACGTGCGGGAAAACGGTCTCGTCGACCTCGAAACCTTCCGCGCCGCGCTCAGGCCGGACACCAGCGTGGTTTCGGTGATGCTGGTCAATAACGAGATCGGGGTGATCCAGCCGATTGAGGCGATCGGCGCGATCTGCCGCGAAAAAGGCATCGTTTTCCACGTCGACGCGGCGCAGGCTACGGGCAAGGCGGCCATCGACCTGGCGAAGCTGCCCGTCGACCTGATGAGTTTTTCCGCGCACAAGACCTACGGCCCCAAGGGCATCGGCGCGCTGTACGTGCGCCGCAAGCCCCGGGCCAGACTGGAAGCGCAGATGCACGGCGGCGGCCACGAACGCGGCCTGCGCTCGGGCACGCTGCCGACACACCAGATCGTCGGCATGGGCGAGGCTTTCCGCCTGGCGCGCGAAGAGATGGCGGACGAACTGCCGCGCATCCGCGCCCTGCGCGACCGGTTGCTCGCCGGCATTTCGGCGATCGAGGCGACTTATGTCAACGGCGACATGGAAGAGCGGGTGGCGCACAATCTCAACGTTTCCTTCGCTTATGTCGAAGGCGAATCGCTGATGATGGCGATCAAGGAGATCGCGGTTTCCTCGGGGTCGGCGTGCACCTCGGCGAGCCTGGAGCCGTCCTATGTGCTGCGCGCGCTCGGGTGCGAGGACGAACTCGCCCACAGCTCGATCCGCTTCACGCTCGGGCGCTTCACCACCGCCGAAGAAATCGACTACGCCATTGATTTGCTGAAAACCCGGGTTGGCAAGCTGCGCGACATTTCGCCCCTGTGGGAAATGGTGCAGGCAGGCATCGATCCCGGCGCCGTGCAATGGGCGGCCCATTGAAGCGGGCCGGACGGGCGGCTCCGGCCGCGGGCGGTCTCCGCGGACGCGCGCATGAACAGGTTCACGGCCATCACGGCACACACGTTCACGGCCATCACGGCACACACAGGAGAAAACGACATGGCCTATAGCGACAAGGTTCTGGATCACTACGAAAACCCCCGCAACGTCGGCTCGTTCGCCCAGGACGAAGACGGCGTGGCGACCGGCATGGTCGGTGCGCCGGCCTGCGGCGACGTGATGAAACTCCAGATCAAGGTCGGCAAGGACGGCGTGATCGAGGACGCCCGTTTCAAGACTTACGGTTGCGGATCGGCGATCGCTTCTTCGTCGCTCGTCACCGAATGGGTCAAGGGCAAGACGCTCGACGAGGCGCTGACGATCAAGAACACGCAGATCGCCGAGGAATTGGCGTTGCCGCCGGTGAAAATCCATTGCTCCGTGCTCGCCGAGGATGCGATCCGCGCCGCCGTGGATGATTACAAGAAAAAGCATGGAGGACAGTGAGCTATGAGCGTCACCCTGACCGAACGCGCCGCCAGGCATGTCGCCGGTTTCATCGGTAAGCGCGGCAAGGGCATCGGCATCCGCCTGGGCGTGAAGACTTCCGGCTGCTCGGGCATGGCCTACAAGCTCGAATTCGTCGACGAAACCCTCGCTGACGACATCGTCTTCGACAGCCATGGTGTCAAGGTGGTGGTTGACCAGAAAAGCCTCGTTTATCTCGACGGCACCGAACTCGACTACGTGCGCGAGGGACTCAACGAAGGCTTCAGGTTCGACAATCCAAACGCCAAAAACCAGTGCGGTTGCGGCGAGAGTTTCAATGTCTGAGAAAGAGGGCGAGTCTTCCGGGTATTACCCGCCGCCGCCGTCATTGCCATGAGCGTGGATCTTTCGCTGGACTACTTCACCCTGTTTGGATTGCCGCGCCGCTTCGGCATCGACGAAGCGGCGCTTGATCGCGCTTGGCATGCCTTGCAGGCCGAGGTACACCCCGACCGCCACACCCACCTGTCCAGCGGCGAGCGCAGCCGGATGATGCAGGAAGCATTGCGGGTCAACGAAGCCTTCGCCACCCTCAAGAAACCGCTCACGCGCGCGCAATACTTGCTCGAACTCCTCGGCATCGACGCGGGTATCGCCACCAATACCGCGATGGCGCCCGAATTCCTCATGGAACAGATGGAATGGCGCGAGGCCGTGGAAGAGGCGCGCCTTGCCAGCGACATCGACGCGCTGGAACAACTGGCCCTGCGCCTGCGCATGCGCGCTGGCGAAGTGACGGCGCGGCTGAAAGAACAACTCGACGGCGGGAACGATCCCGACGCCGCCGCCGATACCGTGCGGCGGCTCATGTTCCTCGATAAACTGCGCCGCGAAACCGGCGACGCCCTGTCGGCGCTCGACAGCTGATCCGGGCTTGCGATCAATCACAAGGAAAACATGGCACTGTTGCAGATTGCCGAGCCTGGCATGTCCGCCGCGCCGCACGAGCGCCGGCTGGCGATAGGGATCGACCTGGGAACCACTCATTCGCTGGCGGCGACAGTGAAAAACAGCGTCGCCGTATGCCTCGCGGATGAAGAGGGGCGCGTGCTCGTGCCCTCGGTCGTGCATTACCGCGGCGATGGCGGCATCGAAGTCGGCCACGCCGCCGTGGCCGCGCAGCCCGTCGACCCCAGGAACACCATTGTCTCGGTCAAGCGCTTCATGGGGCGCGGCCTGGCCGACGTGGCGCACGTCGAAACCATGCCCTACGTCTTCGAGGAGACCCCCGGCATGCTGCGGCTGCGCACGGTGCAGGGCGGCAAGACTCCGGTGGAAATCTCCGCCGAAATCCTGCGCGCCCTGCGCGCGCGGGCCGAAGCGAACCTCGGCGGCGCACTCGCCGGCGCGGTGATTACCGTACCGGCCTATTTCGACGACGCGCAGCGGCAGGCGACCAAGGACGCCGCGCGCCTGGCCGGCCTGCATGTGCTGCGTCTCCTCAACGAACCGACGGCGGCGGCGGTTGCCTACGGGCTGGACAACGCCGCCGAAGGGCTGTACGCGGTCTACGACCTCGGCGGCGGTACGTTCGACCTCTCCATCCTCAAACTCACGCGCGGCGTATTCGAGGTGCTGGCCACCAACGGCAACGCGGCGCTCGGCGGCGACGACTTCGACCATCGCCTTTACTGCTGGATACTCGACCGCGCCCGCATCGCCCCCCCTTCGGCCACGGACACTCGCCGCCTGCAAATGAAAGCGCGCGCGATCAAGGAACAGCTCACCGTGAGCGACGAAGCGCCATGCCAGCTTCGTCTCGACTCGGGCGAAAACGTCGATCTCACGGTCAGCCGCGAAGCATTCTTCGAGATGACCCGGCCACTGGTGCAGAAAACGCTCGCGCCGGTGCGTCGGGCGCTGCGCGACGCCGGACTCGCACCGCAGGATATCAAGGGCGTGGTCATGGTCGGCGGCGCGACGAGGATGCCGCATGTCCAGCGCGCCGTCGCCGGATTTTTCGGGCAGGAACCGCTCACCAACCTCGATCCCGACCGGGTTGTCGCCCTTGGCGCGGCGATGCAGGCCAACGCGCTGGTCGGCAACCGCAAGGCCGGCGACAACGACTGGCTGCTGCTCGACGTGATTCCGCTCTCGCTCGGACTGGAAACCATGGGCGGACTCTCCGAAAAAATCATCCCGCGCAATTCCACCCTGCCCGTCGCGCGCGCGCAGGAATTCACCACCTTCAAGGACGGCCAGACCGCGATGGCCTTCCACGTCGTGCAGGGCGAGCGGGAACTCGTGGCCGATTGCCGCTCCCTCGCCCGTTTCGAGCTGCGCGGCATCCCACCCATGACGGCGGGCGCGGCGCGCATCCGCGTGACTTTCCAGGTCGATGCCGACGGACTGCTCTCGGTCGCGGCGCGCGAAGCCCGTACCGGCGTGGAAGCCAGCATCCTGGTCAGGCCTTCCTACGGCCTGACCGACGACGAGATCGCCGGCATGCTCCGCGCCGGCATCGAGCGGGCGGGCGACGATCTGGCCGCGCGCGCCCTGCGCGAGCAGCAAGTCGAAGCCGAACGCGCCCTCGAAGCCACCGCGCGGGCGCTCGATGCCGATGGCGGCCTGCTCGACGCCGAAGAACACGCCCGCATCGCTGCCGCCATGGAAGCGCTGCGTATACTCATCGCCAGCGGCGAGACCGCGCGCATCGCCGCCGGTATCGCCGCGCTCGCCCGCGCCAGCGAAGACTTCGCCGCGCGCCGCATGGACCGTTCCATCCGCGCCGCGCTGGCGGGACACAAGATCGAAGAACTTTGACGAACGACGCCCTCATGACCCGGATCATCGTCCTGCCCCATGCCGAACTGTGCCCGCAAGGCGCGGTCATCGAAGCCGAAGCGGGCAACACCCTGTGCGACGCGCTGCTTGCCGGCGGCATCGAAATCGAACACGCCTGCGCGCAATCCCGCGCCTGCACCACCTGCCACGTCGTCGTGCGCGAAGGTTTCGAGACCTTGGACGCGGCCTCCGACGAAGAAGAAGACCTGCTCGACCGCGCCTGGGGCCTCGCGCCACAATCGCGGCTTTCCTGCCAGGTCACTGTGGGCGACGCCCCGCTGACCGTGGAAATTCCGCGTTACACCATCAACCTCGCCCGGGAGGAGAAACACGTATGAAATGGACGGATATCACCGAAATCGCCGTGCAACTGGCCGGCGCTTACCCGCAGGTCGACCCTGTACATGTGAACTTTGTCGACCTGATGAACTGGGTCAAGGCATTGCCGGAATTCGACGACGACCCCAACCGCTGCGGCGAACGCATTCTCGAAGCGATCCAGCAAGCCTGGATCGACGAGGCGGGTTGACGCATCAGGGATCGGCTTCCATGGATTCGGGACAAGGGGGTTGGACAGGGGAAACTGTGCAGCAAGACACGGTGCCTTGCTCCTGCGAGTGAAGAAGAGTTGACGCGCGCTCATTTTCTGGTCAGAATCGCGCCTCTTCGCTGCGAGTGGAGTTTGCGGCGGTTCTTTAACAATCAGGACAACCGATAAGTGTGGGTGCTTGGTTGCATGGATAGGGCTGCGGAAGTGGCCCGA
>JAITLI010000088.1 GCA_031277975.1 Azoarcus sp. | reverse complement strand
CGACTCCGCGCCGCCATCGTAGCGCTTGAGCCACTTGTAGCCCGTCTTGCGGCTGATTCCGAAGCGCTGGCACAGCGCACTCACGTTGCTTCCTTCCTTGCTTGCCAGCAAGATAAATTTCGCTCTCTTTTCAGGCACGGTGGTTTCCCTCCAAGGCATCTCTTTCCTTCCATTACCGAAAGGGAAAGTGTTACCCATGTCCCGGTACATCTGTTACCTATGTCTTCGGTCTGTACAAATTCAGCGGCGCGGCGATATCCATATCAATTGGGATCGCGTCGGCGGAGCGCCGCTCGTCGGGGTGCGCGCCCGACCTGTTATACAATGCACCGGCCCAGCTTTCCCTCCGTCCGCATGAACGCGATGCCTCCGCAGCCCAGTCTCCCCCGTGCCATCCAGCTTGGCCGCCGCGTGCTCGAAATCGAGGCCGCCGCCGTGGCCGCGCTCGCCGGGCGGCTGGGCGAAGCGTTCGAACGGGCCATCGCCCTGATCCTCCAGTGCCGGGGCCGGGTCATCGTCAGCGGCATCGGCAAGTCCGGCCACATCGCACGCAAGTTCGCGGCCACGCTGGCGAGCACCGGCACCCCCGCTTATTTCGTGCACGCCGCCGAGGCCGCGCATGGCGATCTCGGCATGATCGCCGCCGAAGATATCGTCATCGCCATCTCGAATTCGGGCGCAAGCGCCGAATTGCTCACCATCGTGCCGTTGGTCAAACGGCGCGGCGCGCGCCTCATCGCCATGACCGGCGATGCCGCCTCGCCGCTTGCGTGCGAAGCCGATGTACATCTCGACGCCGCGGTCGACGAGGAAGCCTGCCCGCTCAATCTCGCGCCTACCGCCAGTACGACCGCCGAACTGGCTCTGTCGGACGCGCTCGCGGTGGCCTTGCTCGACGCGCGCGGTTTCGGCGCGGAAGATTTCGCGCGCTCGCACCCCGGCGGCAGTCTCGGACGGCGGTTGCTCACTCATGTGCGCGATGTCATGCGTCCGCGCGAGCGCGTCCCGGCGGTGACGGGCGAAGCCCTCCTCGGCGAAGCCCTGCTCGTCATGACGCGCGGCGGCATGGGCATGGCGGTGGCCGTGGCGCCGTCCGGCAAGCCCGAGGGCATTTTCACCGACGGCGACCTGCGCCGCGCCCTGGAAAACGGCATCGACATGCGCGCCGCGCGGCTTGCCGAGGCGCTCACCCGCGGCCCGCACACCATCGGCCCGGACGCCCTCGCGGCGGAAGCCGCCGAAATGATGGAGCGCCTGCGCATCAGCCAATTGCTGGTGGTCGATGATGAAGGCGTTCTTGTCGGTGCGCTCAATACGCATGACCTGATGCGGGCGGGGGTGATCTGATGCACGGCCACGGCTTGCATCCGGCTTACCGCTTTTACCCCGTAGCGATCGCGGCGTTGCTCGCCGCCGGTTCGATCTGGCTCGAACATCTGACCCGCGCGCCCGAGCCGGCGGCGGCGGCGGCGGAAAACCAGATGCCCGATTTCGTCGCCGACACAGTGCGCATATCCGGTTTTTCTCATGACGGCGCGTTGCGCTATACGCTCGACTCTCCGCGCCTGACCCACTTGCCGCACAACGGCGTCACCGTGGCCGAACAGCCGCGCCTGCGGCTGTTCACCCAGACCCGGCGCATGCGGATCGACGCCGACCGCGGCGAAGTCGCCCCCGGGGGCGAGCGCGTGGATCTCCGCGGCAACGTCGAAGCCCGATACGAAGGCGAGCCGGATTCCGCCATGCATTTCTTCTCGGATCGCCTGTCCGTATGGCCGGATGAGCAACGCGCCGCGAGCAGCGCGCCGGTGCGCCTTGTCCGGGGAAACGCCCGCGCCGAAGCCAACGGCATCGAGGCCGACAATTTGTTCGGTAACATGAAACTCGCCGGGAAAGTCCGCATGACCTTTCCCCGCCGCCAAAGGAATCCCTGATGTCAACCGCTCTTGCCGCGCGCGGCGCGCCCGCCGCCATCCCCGTTTCCCTTTTCCTCGCCGCCCTGCTGTTCGCGCCCGCCTCCGCGCCTGCCCAGCAAGGCAACAGCGGCCAGCCGGTCAGCATCGAGGCCGACCAGGTGCGGGTAGACGATCGCAACAAGATTCATGTGTTTGAAGGCAATGTCGTGCTCACCCAGGGTTCGCTGTCGATCAAGGGCGACAAGCTCGTCGTCACCCAGGACGCCAACGGCTTCCAGCATGGCGTCGCCACCGGCGGGCACGGGCGCCTCGCCTCTTTCCGCCAGAAACGCGCCGACAGCGATGTGTGGGTCAATGGCGAGGCCGAGCGCATCGAATACGACGGACGCAACGAGCGCGCCCGCCTTTTCGAGCGCGCCCAAGTGCAAAGCGGCGGCGACAAGGTAAGCGGCCAGTACATCGAATATGACGCTGCCAGCGAAAATTACCTCGTCACCAATGCGCCCGGGCATGTGGAACCCGGCGGCGAAAAGCGCGTCATCGTTGTCATCCACTCCAAGGACAATGGCAAAACCGGGAAAGAAAACAGCCCGGCGCCCGAGCCAGGAACCGGAAGTGGGAAATAGAATTGTGTGAAATTTATTTGTGCATCGCACAAAATCTGTTGACAATCAGAATCGCTTGCATATAATCCGGAAAAAAACTTGATGCTGCACAGCAACAGACTAGCGGCATCCTCCCCCCAACTCGGTGGTATGCAGTGTCCCGGTAGTTTCACGTTGTAGCTTTCCCACACTCATTTTCTGGAGTATCCCCATGTCGACGTTCAATCCTGAACAATTCGCCGCAGCCAACAAGGCCAACATCGAAACCCTGTTGGGCCTCACCAACAGTGCCTTTGCCAATGCTGAGCGCCTGGCCGCCCTCAACCTCAACACCGCGCGCTCCGTGCTCGAAGACAGCGTCTCCAGCACCAAGGCCCTGCTCGGCACCAAGGATGTACAAGAACTGGTTTCCCTTCAGTCCTCGCTGATCCAGCCGCTGTTGGAAAAGTCGGTTGCCTATGCCCGCAGCGTTTATGAAATCGCCTCGCAAGGACAGGAAGAACTGGCGAAAGTGCTGGAAAACCAGCTTGCCGAGCTGAACAAGAATGTCTCGTCCGTGCTCGACAAGGCTGCCAAGTCCGCGCCCGCCGGCTCCGACGTTGCCGTTGCCGCCGTGAAGTCGGCCATCGCCGCCGCCAACAGCGCCTACGACAATTTCTCCAAAGCCGTCAAGCAGGCGACCGAAATTGCCGAAGCCAATGTCGCCGCGGCGACCAGCGCCACCGTCAAGGCGGTCAGCACGACCACAAAGGCCAGCTCTTCCAAGAAGAGCGCCGCCTGATCGAAGCATCCCGCAGTATCCCCGGATAGCCGTCCGGTTTCGACCGGATTGCCTCCCGGAACGGAAAGCCCCGCGCATGCGGGGCTTTCTGTTTCCGGCCCGCAAAACGGGAACGAGGCCAAGGAAGTGATAATGTTACGCTCCGGACAAAACGAGGAAATGCCCATGGCAAACGAAGACGCGCTGCTCAGGGAGGTGGACCGGCTATGCGTCGACGAGGCGATGCGCGCGCTGGTCGCGCGCATCGCGTTTGGCGGAACAGCGCCGCCCGGCCTCGACCTGCGCATTCATCCATCTGACCAGATGCTCCTGCACTCCCTGCGCCACCACAACGATGCAAACGCGGCATTCAGCCAGTACTACAACGTGGCCCTGCAACAATACCGGACGGCATACAGCGTGATACGCGCCATGTTCGGCGAGCGCGCGAGGACGCCGCACATACTGGACTTTGCCTGCGGTTTCGGGCGCCTGCTGCGTTTCCTGCGGCATGCCGTGCCGCACACCCGCCTCCACGCCGCCGAAATCCAGGAAGAAGCGCTTGCGTTCGTCGGAGAACGTTTCGGGGTCAAGACAATTCCCTCGGCCTTCGATCCGGAAGCATTCCAGCCCGGAGCGCATTTCGACGCGATCTGGGTCGCGTCGCTGTTTTCCCACCTGCCTCCCCGGCTGTTCCATGCCTGGCTGGCCCGGTTGCTGCGCCTGTCCGGCGAGGAGGACGGCATCGTCTGTTTCACCGTCCACGATATTTGCCTGCTCCCCGATCCCGCGCACATGCCGGAGAACGGGATACTGTTTTTCCCGTCGAGCGAAAATCCCGACCTCGACACCAGCCTGTACGGCACGACTTACGTAACCGAAGCCTTCGTGCGCGAAGCGCTGGCACGCGCGGGAGGCGGAGAATTCGACTATTACCGGATCCCGCGCGCCCTGGCGCACGAGCAAGACTTATACGTGGCCTCGCGCCGTGGCGCGCACGACCTCTCGCGGCTCGGCGGCTTTCGCTACGGCCCCTGGGGCTGGGTAGACGAAAAGTGCCTGTCCGCTGCGGAAGGGCTTTACCTGCGCGGCTGGGCGGCCTCGCTCGACGATGGACAAGTGGATTTCGTCGACATCAGGGTTGGAAAACAAGCGTTCCGCTGCCCAACAGGCCTACCGCGCGACGACGTGGCCAACGTGTTCGCCGACCCCCGGCTTGCGACCTGCGGCTGGGAATTCCGCTGCCCGGCGCCGCGCGCCGGCAACGACCCGGTGCGCGTGGAAGTGACTGCCAGCAGCGCCCGCGGTGAAATAGCGCTGCTCCACGCCGGAGACCTGTAGCCTCGGGAATCGGGAGTCAGAAATCAGGAAACCCCCTGTCCCCCGATGAAATCTCCCAGCGCGTCGAGCACCTCGTCGGGGCGCTCGGCCATCATGGCGTGACCGCTGCCGGGAAGGACGACGAACCGCGCGCCGGGGATCGCGGCGGCAATGGCGCGGGCGGCCTTGGGCGAAGTCATCCTGTCCCGCCCTCCCGCGATGACAAGCACCGGCGCGGCAATGGTGGCAAGGCTCTCCAGCGTGCGGCCATAAGCGTTGCAAGCGGCGAGACCCGCGTGGAAAACGCCGGGCTTCTGCCGCGCCATCAAGCGCTTGTTGACACCGAGCATCCACAGGCCGGGCACGCGGTTGCCGCCGAACTGCCCAGCGGCGGAGAACGACCAATCATTGACCATCTCCGCCGCCCGCGCCTCGTCGTCGCGCGCCGCCCCGAGCAGCGCGGGCGCGACCGGCATGGGCAGCGCCGCGCCGATCAGCGCGGCGGAAAGCGCGCGCGCCGGGTGGCGGACAGCGAACTCCAGCGCCGCCAGAGAACCCATACTGTGGCCGACGACATGCGCCTGCGCGATGCCCGCCGCGTCGAGCAGCGCGGCGATCCAATCGGCCAACGCCTCGATGGAGCGCAACGCGTCGCCCGCGCTCTTGCCGTAACCGGGAAGATCGGGCGCGAGCACGCCATACCCGTGATGGCCGAACCAGCGGCTTTGCTGCGTCCAACAAGAATGATCCTGCTGGACGCCATGGACGAAAACAACAGCGGGCTGGCGGGCCAGCGCGTCGGGCGCGGGATTCTTGCCGCCGTTATAAAGATGGACGGAACGTCCGGCAACCATGAGTCTCATGCGTCAAACCTTTGCGGCGGCGGCCAGGCCACGGTTCAAATCCTCGATCAAATCATCCGGATCCTCGAGGCCGACCGAGAGGCGGATCGTGCCGGGATGGATACCCGCCGCGATCAGCGCCGCGTCGCTCATGCGGTAATGCGTCGTCGACGCCGGATGGATGACCAGTGATTTAGCGTCGCCCACATTGGCCAGATGCGAGAACACCCTGAGCGCCTCGATGAATTTCGCGCCCGCCGCGCGCCCCCCGGCGAGAGTAAACGTAAAGACCGAAGAAGAACCGCGCGGCAGCAGCTTGCGCGCCAGCGCGTGCCCGGGATGCGCGGGCAAATCGGGATGATTGACCGCGGCCACCGCGCCGCCCTCCTGCCCGTCGAGGTGCGCGACGATCTTCCGCGTACTGTCGATATGCCGCGCCATACGCAACGGCAAAGTCTCCAGGCCCTGCAAAATCTGGAAAGCGTTGAAAGGACTCATGCAAGCGCCGAAATCGCGCAAACCCTCGCGCCGGGCGCGCAAGAGAAAAGCCGCCACCGTCGACTCCTCGGTAAAGACCATATCGTGGAAACCCTCGTAAGGCGCGGCGAGCGTCGGAAATTTACCGCTCGCCGCCCAATCGAAGCCGCCCGAATCCACGACAATGCCACCCACCACCGTGCCGTGTCCGGCGAGGAACTTGGTGGCGGAATGGAAAACGAGATCGGCGCCATGCGCGAACGGCTGGATCAACCACGGCGTCGTAAACGTCGAATCCACCAGCAACGGCACGCCGTGCGCGTGCGCCAATTCCGCGACCGTGGCGATATCGAGCACATCCAGGCCGGGATTGCCCAGCGTCTCGCCGAAAAGCAAGCGCGTCTCGGGCCGGATCGCCGCCCGCCACGCATCGGGATCGCAGGGATCCACAAAAGTCGTCCGCACGCCGAAACGCGGCAGCGTATATTCCAGCAAATTGTGCGAACCGCCATAAAGCGCGCGGCTGGCGACGACATGCCCGCCCGCCCCCGTCAAAGTAGCGATCGCCAGATGCAACGCCGCCTGTCCCGAAGCCACCGCGATCGCGCCCACCCCCCCCTCCAGCGCCGCGACGCGCTCCTCCAGCACGGCGTTGGTCGGATTGGAAATACGCGAATAGACATGCCCGCCGCGCTCCATGTTGAAAAGCGAAGCCGCCTGCCCGGCATCCTTGAAGACAAAGGAAGTAGACAAATAAATCGGCTGCGCGCGCGCGCCGAACTGGGAATCCGGGACTTGCCCGGCATGCAACGAAAGCGTATCGAATCGGTAAGTCATCGGCTCCGGCCCACGGGTTATCCGCCCAATCCCCGTCCGGCGGACGCCGCCGGACGGATAAGCGGAGAAGATTACGCCAGTCCCGCGCCAGAGTCACCGTCCCCGCCGCGCTCCGTCTACTTCACCCCCTTTTTGATCAGCGGCGCTTCGCGCCGGATGGAACGAACTGGATCGACGGAATGGAAGGATTGACGCGGCGGCGAGGGCATCGTCACGACAACGCAAAGCCGCGCCCGTGCAGGGCTTCCACCAGCCGATCGCGCCCCGACAAGGCTCCGGCGTTGGCGACGCGCTTGGATGAATGCACGGCCCATGTACCGTGTACATTCATTTTCTGCTGCTCGTAGAAACGGGCCATGGCGGCGTTATAGGCTTCGATGCCCTGCTCCTGGGCATCGAGCGAATAGCGCTCGTGGTGCAACACCACCGCTTGCGGCGGGCGCGGTTTGATGCTGACGGGCCGGGCGGGATCGGGCTTGCCCACGCACAGGCCGAACACGGCGGCGGTCTTGGGCGGCAATCCGAGCAATTCAGCGACTGCTTCGGGCTGGTTGCGCAGAGCGCCGATATAGACGGTGCCCAAGCCGAGCGACTCCGCCGCCGCCGCCGCGTTTTGCGCGGCGAGCGCCGCGTCGATGGCGGCGACGAGGAACATCTCGAAATAATCGAGCGCCTCGCCGGGCCGTTGCGTGATTTGGGTCAAACGTTCGAGGCGGGCGAGGTCGGCAAGCCACACCAATTGCAGCGGCGCTTCGGCGACGTGCGCCTGTCCGCCGGACAATTCGGCCAGGTTCGCGCGGCGCGCGGCATCGCGCACCGCGACCACGCTCCACGCCTGCAAATTGGATGAACTCGACGCCGACTGTGCGGCGGCGACAATGGCGGCAAGCTGATCGTCACTGACTGGATCGGGCAGATAAGCGCGCACCGAGCGGTGCCCGAGCAAGGATTCGATCACCTGCGACCAAGCCGGGGACGCGGGCAGGGAGGCATCGCCATAGCGCGCGGCGACGAGTTGCTGGAAAGTGCTCATGGGGTTTTCTCCTCTGTGATGGGGACGCCGGATGGCGCGGGGGTGAGTATAAACAGCTTGCGGCATCGGGCATCGGGGAGCGGGGAGCGGAGAGCGGAGAGCGGAGAGCGGAGAGCGGAGAGCGGGGATCGGGGAGCGCATAAAAAGCGAAAGCCTCCCACCTCGGCATTGCGAAAACCTCCCCTCGCCCAAAGAATCCCCCTCGCTCCCCGCAGGGTGGATGTACAGACCGAAGACATAGGTAACAGATGTGCCAAGACATGGGTAACACTTTCCCTTTCGATAATGGAGGGAAAGAGATGCCTTGGAGGGAAAGCACCGTGTCTGAAAAGAGAGCGGAATTTATCTTGCTGGCAAGCAAGGAAGGAAGCAACGTGAGTGCGCTGTGCCAGCGCTTCGGAATCAGCCGCAAGACGGGCTACAAGTGGCTCAAGCGCTACGATGGCGGCGCGGAGTCG
>JAITLI010000022.1 GCA_031277975.1 Azoarcus sp. | reverse complement strand
CAGGATAAGTAGGCTGTTCTTGATCGAAAAACGTCTTGAAACAAGGAATTTGCAATTATATTGCGCTGCAATGCTATGTTAGGTTAGTGCATATGGGGCATCGCCCTGCAATTGACCCGGCAACGAACCGACGACCCGGTCTACAACCGCGACCCGGTGATCTTCCGGGGCAAGACGGCGATCCCGGTTTTCGTCGTCTCGCCGGAGGGGCTGACGCCCGCCCGGATCGTGGCATTTGCTGTGAGCGGCGATTCCTGCGGCGGCGGCAACTGGGTGGAAGTGGCGCTGGACAACGACACAACCCCGCCCGTGTGGGCCGTCATCGCCCTGCGCGACCCCGGTCTTGCCCGGAAAGCGAAAGTCGCGCGCCAGCGGCAACTGGAAACGCTGAAAGAACGGATGCACATAGCCTTCGTCATGTAGCGATCAAGTGATGGGAAAAGTGCGGATCGATATAAGCCACATCAAGTTGATTTGCTGTAAGAACGCACTCCTTCATCGCACAGCCGCCGAATTTACGCCGCCTCGCCTTGATCACAAGAGCTTCGCGGCTTCTTGCCTGCTCGCCCTGCTCAGCACCACCTTCTATCCGGTTCTCGCTCATCGGCTCGCAATTTATGCTCCACGCTTCCTTCCCACACTCGGTCACCCTTGTGCTGTTACGCTTCGCTTCCTTCGTCGTGACAAACTTACGGGAGAACTTCCGCCTCCAAGAGTGCGCCCATGCCGAGCGCACAAAACAAAACCCCCGGGAAACCGGGGGTTGTCGACAGAACGGGGGCGGGACACAAGTCTGAGCGTGTGTCTGTCTTTCTTACGCCGTCGCCGGAGCTTCGGGCGCTGTGGCGGCGGGAGCCGCGGGTTCGGGCCTGGCTTCCGCTTTTGGCGCGGCGATGAACGTATCATCGTCCTCTTCCGGGCGATCCAGCAATTCGACAAGAGCCAGCGGCGCATTGTCGCCATCGCGGAAACCGCACTTGAGGATGCGCAGATAACCGCCGTTGCGATTGGCGTAGCGCGGGCCGAGTTCGTCGAAAATCTTGACCACGATGTCGCGATCGCGCAGGCGGTTGAAGGCCAAGCGGCGATTGGACAGGTTCGGTTTCTTGCCCAAGGTGATCAGCGGCTCGACCACCCGGCGCAACTCCTTCGCCTTGGGCAGGGTCGTGCGGATGACCTCGTGGCGCAGTAGCGAGTTGGCCATGTTGCGGAACATGGCCTGACGGTGGCTGCTGGTCCGGTTCAGCTTGCGAAGACCATTACGGTGACGCATGGTTAAATCCCCTTTTGTTCGGCAACATCAACCGAGCCTGTCCAGCCCGGCCGGCGGCCAGTTTTCCAGTTTCATTCCCAGCGTCAGCCCGCGCGATGCCAACACTTCCTTGATTTCATTGAGCGACTTGCGCCCGAGGTTCGGCGTCTTCAGCAACTCGGTCTCGGTGCGCTGGATCAGGTCGCCGATGTAGTAGATGTTCTCGGCCTTCAGACAGTTGGCCGAACGCACCGTCAATTCGAGATCGTCGACCGGACGCAGCAGCACCGGGTCGACGACGATGTCGCTCTTGATCGGCGCATCGACGCGCGTATCCTGCAAATCGGCAAACACCGCGAGTTGATCCATCAGCACACGGGCGGCGTAGCGGATCGCTTCTTCCGGTTCAACCGCGCCGTTGGTTTCGAGGTCGATCACCAGACGATCAAGGTCGGTACGCTGTTCGACCCGCGCACTCTCCACCAGATAACTGACACGGCGCACCGGACTGAACGAGGCATCGAGCAGCACGTGCCCAATGGACTTGCTCTCGGCGCTGACCGGGCGGGTATTGCCCGGCACATAGCCGCGCCCTTCCTCCACCTTGATCTGCATGTCGAGCTTGCCGCCCGGCGCCAGATGCGCGATGATGTGATTGGGATTGATGATGTCGACACTATGATCGGTCTCGATGTCGGCGGCCGTCACCGGCCCTTCCCCGCTCTTGAAAAGACGCAGGGTCGCTTCACCACGGCTGTGGAGCTTGAAGACCACCCCCTTGAGGTTAAGCAGCAGATCGACGATGTCCTCGCGCATGCCGTCCAGCGTCGAATATTCATGCAGTACGCCCGTGATCGTCACTTCCGTCGCGGCGTATCCCGGCAGCGATGAAAGGAGGATGCGGCGCAGCGCATTGCCAAGGGTATGCCCGAACCCGCGCTCGAACGGCTCCATCGTCACCCGGGCCTGCGAGCGCGAGATACTCTGGACGTCAATGATGCGCGGTTTCAACAGTTCATTGCTTTGCATCAATATTTCCCCGAAACCCGAAAGCAGCCCCCCGCATCAGCGGGAGTACAGTTCCACGACCAGGCTTTCATTGATCGTGGGCGGCAACTCGTCGCGCGCGGGATAAGCCTTGAACGCGCCCTTGCCGGCCTTGGAATCGACTTCGACCCATGCGGGAAAGCCGCGTCCCTCGCTGGCTTCGAGCGCGGACTTCACCCGCAGGGTGCCGCGCACATGTTCGGTCAGTTCGACGACGTCGCCCGGACGAACCAGATACGACGGGATGTTCACACGTTGGCCATTGACCAGCACGCCGTTGTGGCGGACGACCTGGCGCGCCTCGGCGCGCGAGCCGCCGAAGCCCATGCGGTAGGCGACGGAATCCAGCCGCCCTTCGAGCAGTTGCAACAGGTTTTCGCCCGTCTGGCCACGGCGGCGAGCGGCTTCTGCATATACACGGCGGAACTGACGTTCGAGCACACCGTACAGACGCCGGATTTTCTGCTTTTCACGCAATTGTTCGCCATAACCCGACAGGCGTTGCCCGGAACGCTGGCCGTGTTGACCAGGCGCATAGGCGCGGCGTTCGAACGCGCACTTGTCGGTAAAACACTTTTCAGCCTTCAGAAACAGCTTTTCGCCTTCGCGGCGGCACTGACGGCATTTGGGATCGAGATTACGAGCCACGTTTCTATTCCTCGCTTGTCAGATGCGCCGTTTTTTCGGCGGACGGCAACCGTTGTGCGGAATGGGGGTTATATCGGTGATGCTGGCGATGCGAATCCCCAGCGCGTTGAGTGCCCGGATCGCGGATTCGCGCCCCGGCCCCGGCCCCTTGACGCGCACTTCGAGATTCTTGATGCCGCATTCCTGCGCCACCTTCCCAACCGCTTCCGCCGCAACCTGTGCGGCGAATGGCGTACTCTTGCGCGACCCCTTGAAACCGGCGCCGCCGGAAGTCGCCCACGACAGCGCATTGCCCTGGCGGTCGGTGATGGTGATGATGGTGTTGTTGAAACTGGCATGAACGTGCGCGATGCCTTCGGCGACGTTCTTTTTGACCTTTTTACGGATCTTGGTTGCAGTCTTGGCCATTTATCGTTTCCTGTTACTTCTTGCCGGCAATCGCCTTGCTCGGCCCCTTGCGGGTACGAGCATTGGTTCGGGTGCGCTGCCCGCGCACCGGCAAACCGCGGCGGTGACGAACGCCCCGGTAACACCCCAGATCCATCAGGCGCTTGATACTCATGGTCACTTCGCGGCGCAAGTCGCCCTCGACCACGAAGCGCCCCACGGCCTCGCGCAGCCGTTCCATGTCCGACTCGGTGAGATCCTTGACCTTGGACGAACGCACGACACCGGCCGCGTCGCAGATTTTCTGGGCGCGCGAACGACCGATCCCATAGATAGCGGTCAGCGCGATCTCGGCATGCTTGTGATTGGGAATGTTTACCCCAGCAATACGGGCCATTCGTATTTACCTCGCCTGCTTCAAATGCGAAACGTTGAATAGTAGCACAGCAGTATTCAAGGAATCAACCTTGGCGCTGTTTGTGACGCGGATCGCTGCAAATGACCCGCACTACGCCTTTACGGCGGATGATCTTGCAATGGCGGCAAAGCCGCTTGACGGACGCCTGTACTCTCATGGTTTGCTCCTCTTTCTGGGTTCTATCACTTGGTACGGAATACAATCCGGCCCTTGGTGAGATCGTAGGGGGTCAACTGGACTGTCACCTTGTCGCCCGGCAGGATGCGGATGTAATGCATGCGCATCTTGCCGGAAATATGCCCGAGCACCATGTGGCCGTTTTCGAGCCTGACCCGGAACGTCGCATTCGGGAGGTTCTCGGTCACCTCGCCCTGCATCTCGATTACGTCTTCCTTCGCCATCGTCATCGGACCGGGAGACCCGCCCCCTTGAAGTTCGCTTTCTTCAACAGGCTCTCGTACTGATGCGACAGGACATAGTTTTGTACCTGATCCTTGAAGTCGAGCGCGACCACCACGACAATCAACAGCGAAGTGCCGCCGAAATAGAACGAAACGCTCCATTTCATCCGCAGGAACTCGGGCAGCAGACATACCAGGGTAATATAAGCGGCACCGACCAGCGTCAAGCGCATCAAGACTTTGTCGATATAGCGCGCTGTCTGTTCCCCCGGGCGGAAGCCAGGCACGAACGCACCGCTTTTCTTCAGGTTGTCCGCCGTGTCGCGCGGATTGAACACGAGGGCGGTGTAGAAAAAGCAGAAAAACACGATCGCCAAGGCGTAGAGGATCGTATAGACCGGCTGCCCCGGCGACAGCACGAAAGAGATGTCGCGCAACCAGGACATGTTCTCCGACGAACCGAACCATTGCGCCGCCGTCGCGGGAAACAGGATGATGCTCGACGCAAAGATCGGCGGGATCACGCCCGACATGTTGAGCTTGAGCGGCAGGTGGGAGCTTTGCCCGCCATACACGCGATTGCCGACCTGGCGCTTGGCGTAATTGACCAGTATCTTGCGCTGGGCGCGCTCGACGAAAACGACAAACGCCGTCACCACTATCACCAAGGCAAAGATGACCAGCGCCACGAATGTGTATCCTTGCTGCCGGCTCATCATGTCCGACAGTTCGCCGACAGCGCCCGGCAGGCCAGCCACGATTCCGGCGAAAATGATGATCGAGATACCGTTGCCGACGCCGCGTTCGGTGATCTGCTCGCCGAGCCACATCAGGAACATGGTTCCGGTCACCAGCGTCGAAACGGTGACGATGCGGAAGACAAAACCCGGATCGAGAACCAGCGGCCGGCCGTCACTGATCTGCCCTTCCATGCCGATGGCGACGCCCAGGGCCTGGACGAAAGCCAGCGCGACAGTGCCATAGCGCGTGTATTGTGTGATCTTGCGCCGTCCGGCCTCGCCTTCTTTCTTGATCGCTTCGAGTTGAGGCACCGCCACGGCCAGCAATTGCATGATGATCGAGGCCGAGATGTACGGCATGATCCCCAAGGTGAAAATCGACAGCCGCGACAGCGCCCCGCCCGAGAAGAGATTGAACATCCCGATGATGCCATTGTCGTTTCTCTCGAAGATCGTCTTCAGGACATCCTGATCGATCCCCGGTATCGGCAGATGCGCGCCGAGCCGGTAAACGATGAGAGCACCGATCAGGAACAGCAAACGCCGTTTCAGGTCGGCGAACTTCCCGGTGTTTCCTACCGCGGCAGCAGACTTGGCCACAATCGTATTCCTGCTCACTCGCCAGCCGTCACGACTGAACCGCCAGCCGCTTCGATGGCCGCGCGCGCACCCTTGGTGGCGCCGATGCCGCGCAGGATGACTTTCTTGTCGATTTCACCCGAAAGAATGACCTTGGCCGAAAGCGTCCTGGCCGGCACCACGCCCGCCTGCACCAGCGTCAGGAGATCGATTTCATCCACTGGCAGGGCGGCAAGTTCGGACAGGCGCACCTCGGCATTGCGATCGCGGGTCAGCGACACGAAGCCACGCTTGGGCAACCGCCGTTGCAACGGCATCTGGCCGCCCTCGAAGCCGACCTTGTGGAAACCACCGGCGCGCGACTTCTGGCCCTTGTGGCCGCGGCCGCAGGTCTTGCCCAAGCCGCTGCCGATGCCCCGGCCCACGCGCCTGGCGGTGAATTTCGAGCCCGCGCCCGGTTTGATGGTATTCAGGCGCATGTCAGCCCTCCGCCTTGACCAGATAAGACACCTTGTTGATCATGCCGCGTACCTGCGGCGTATCGACCAACTCGACGCTGTGATTGAGACGACGCAGCCCTAAGCCGTGCACCGTGGCGCGGTGGGATTGCTTGGTTCCGATCACGCTCTTGACCAGCGTGACCTTGATCTTCTTGTCGGACATCGCTTACCCCAGGATTTCTTCGACGCTCTTGCCGCGCTTGGCCGCGATCTCCGCCGGGGTATTCACCGCCAGCAGGCCGTTGAGCGTGGCGCGCACGACGTTGTACGGGTTGGTGGAACCGATGCACTTGCAGATGATGTCGGTCACGCCCATGACCTCGAACACCGCGCGCATCGGACCGCCCGCGATGATGCCGGTACCGGCGGGCGCCGGTTGCATCAACACCGACGCCGCGCCGTGCTTGCCGATCACGGTATGGTGCAGCGTGCCGCTCTTGAGCGACACCTTCTTCATCCTGCGGCGGGCCTCGTCCATCGCTTTCTGTACCGCCACCGGCACTTCGCGGGATTTACCCTTGCCCATCCCGATGCCGCCGTCGCCGTCGCCGACCACGGTGAGCGCCGCGAAACCGAGAATCCGGCCGCCCTTGACGACCTTGGTGACGCGGTTGATCGAGACCATCTTTTCGCGCAGGCCGTCGTCGCGCTCCTCGGAGGCTTGCTGCTTGCGTTGGTTTTGCTGCTTGGCCATTGAAAAACCTCGCTTAGAACTTCAGTCCGCCCTCGCGGGCGGCTTCGGCCAGTGTCTTGACGCGGCCATGGTAGAGGAAACCGGCGCGATCGAACGCCACCGTCTCGATCCCGGCGGCCCTGGCGCGCTCGGCGATCAGCTTGCCGACCACCGCCGCAGCGGCCTTGTTGCCGCCATTGGGCGTCTGGGCGCGCACAGCAGGTTCGACCGTGGAAGCAGCCGCCAATACTTTTGCGCCACAGCCGGAAATGATCTGTGCGTAAATATGGCTGTTGGAGCGGAATACGGTGAGATGCACCGCTTTCAACTCCGCGAGCTTGGCGCGGGTTTTGCGCGCACGGCGAAGACGAGATTCTTTCTTGTTCATGAACGAGCGCCTTACTTCTTCTTGGTTTCCTTGATCGCAACCACCTCGTCCGCGTAGCGGACGCCCTTGCCCTTGTAAGGCTCGGGCGCGCGGAAGGCCCGCACTTCGGCCGCGACCTGACCGACCTGCTGCTTGTCGATCCCCTTGAGTACGATTTCGGTCTGCGACGGCGTTTCCGCCTTCACGCCCGCCGGCAACTGGTATACCACCGGATGCGAAAAGCCGAGACTGAGATTGAGCTTGTCGCCCTGCACCTGGGCGCGATAGCCGACGCCGACGAGGGTGAGCTTCTTCTCGAAACCCTTGCTCACCCCAATGACCATGTTGTTGACCAAGGCGCGCGTGGTGCCGGAGAGGGCATTGGCGTTGACCGCGCCCGCGCGCGCCTTGAACAGCAGCGCGTCGCCCTCGCGCTCGACCGTCACCGCCGGACTGACCACATGACTCACCGTGCCGAGCGGCCCCTTGACCGACAGATCGGCCCCGGAAATTTTCACTTCGATGCCGCCCGGAATGGCGACAGGATTCTTTGCTACACGGGACATGGAATCCTCCTCAGGCCACCAGGCAGATGACTTCGCCACCGACGCGGCTGGCGCGCGCGGCGCGATCGGTCATCACGCCCCTAGGGGTCGACACGATGGCAACACCCAAGCCGTTCATGACCTTCGGCAGATCGTCGCTTCCCTTGTAGACACGCAGGCCAGGGCGGCTGACGCGCTCGATGCGCTCGATCACCGGACGACCGGCATAATACTTGAGGGCGACATCAAGATCGGCCTTGCCCGCCGCTTCACGGACGGCGTAATCGTCGATATAGCCTTCATCCTTCAATACCTTGGCAATTGCCACCTTCAATTTCGACGAAGGCATGCGCACGCTCGCTTTCCGGGCCTGCTGGCCGTTGCGGATGCGCGTCAGCATGTCGGCGATGGGATCGGACATACTCATCTCATCATTCTCCTTACCAGCTCGCCTTGGTCATGCCAGGCACCTCGCCGCGGAACGCAATCTCGCGCAGCTTGTTGCGGCATAGGCCGAACTTGCGAAACACGCCGCGCGGACGCCCGGTCAGGCTGCAACGGTTGCGCGAACGGACGGGACTCGCGTTGCGCGGCAATTCTTGCAGCGCCAGGCGCGCGCTCATGCGCTCCTCCTCGGAGAGCTTCGTATCCTTGATCTGCGCAATAAGCGCGGCGCGCTTGGCGGCGAATTTCGCCACCACCTTGCGGCGCTTGTCCTCGCGGTTGATCAGAGCCAGTTTCGCCATATCACCCTCAATTCTTGAACGGGAATTTGAACGCACCCAGAAGCGCCCTCGCTTCCTGGTCGGTCTTGGCCGTCGTCGTGATGCTGATGTTCATCCCGCGCAACACGTCGATCTTGTCATATTCGATCTCGGGGAAAATGATCTGCTCCCTGACCCCGAGGTTGTAATTGCCGCGCCCGTCGAACCCTTTGGCCGCGACGCCGCGAAAGTCGCGCACGCGCGGCAGCGCCACCGTCACCAAGCGGTCGAGGAACTCGAACATCCTCGGACCGCGCAAGGTCACCATGCAGCCGATGGGATAACCGTCGCGGATCTTGAAACCCGCGATCGACTTCTTCGCCTTGGTGATGACCGGCTTCTGCCCGGCGATCCTGGTCATGTCGCCGAGCGCGAATTCGAGCACCTTCTTGTCGCCGACCGCCTCGCCGACCCCCATGTTCAGGGTGATCTTGGTGATGCGCGGCACTTCCATGACCGACTTGTAGCCGAACTGCTCAAGCAGGCCGGGAACCACGCTGTCCTTGTAAAACTCTTGCAAGCGAGCCATTGCCACTCCTTACGCGTCCACCAGTTCGCCGTTCGACTTGAAGAAACGCACCTTGCGGCCGTCTTCGAGAACCTTCACCCCGACACGATCGCCCTTTTGCGAGGCCGGGTTGAACAGCGCGACATTCGAGACATGAATCGGCAGTTCCTTTTCGACGATGCCGCCCACCTCGCCCTTGAGCGGGTTCGGGCGCACATGTTTTTTCACCCGGTTGATCCCCTCGACCAGCAGACGCTCGTCGCCGACACGGAGCAGCACCGTCCCACGGCGCCCGCGATCCTTGCCGGTGAGCACCACGACTTCATCACCCTTGCGGATTTTGTTCATTCCCCCAACCTCTCAGAGCACTTCCGGCGCGAGCGAAACGATCTTCATGAACCGTTCGGAGCGCAACTCGCGCGTCACCGGCCCGAAGATACGCGTGCCGATCGGTTCGAGCTTGTTGTTGAGCAGCACGGCGGCATTGCCGTCGAACTTGATGAGCGAACCGTCCGGGCGGCGCACGCCCTTGGCGGTACGCACCACGACGGCGTTGTAGATATCGCCTTTCTTGACCCGGCCACGCGGCGCGGCGTCCTTGACCGTGACCTTGATGATGTCGCCCACGGTGGCATAGCGGCGCTTGGAGCCGCCAAGCACCTTGATGCACATCACCGAGCGTGCGCCGGTGTTATCGGCCACGTCGAGCCTAGACTGCATTTGAATCATGGATTTATCTCCAACTTGCCCCGCCAGCGGCGGTCAGTATTGGACCCGTTCGGGTTGCACAACCTCATCCGCAAGCAGAAACCCCGCGGCAGGAAGCGGCGCAGTATAACAGCGAAAACCAGAATTGCAAGCATTTTTGCACGCCCCGGACAACACTCCGCCCGTTTCATGCGGATTGCACGGGGTCGCGCTTCCCGCGATGACGATCCAGAGTTTCCGCCACAGCGCCCGGCACCCGGCGAATCCCCGCGCGCCATCGCCCGTTCAAACCGGCAACAGCAAACGCCACAATCCGCGCAATGTCTTCAGGTTCCACGCGCGCAGCGGCAGATTGGCGAGCAATTCACGGGCCAAGGCCTTATCTTGCCTCGCGCATTTCAGCAGCATCGAATTGCGAAAATTCGCACAAACCTTGGCATAGTCAGGATGGTCGTCGAAATACGCATACGTCCGCAATATATTTTCTATCATGAAGCGATAATTCCTGTAGGTGTTCTTTCCATGTACCCGGTAGAAGGCAAGCAAATCCTCCAAGACGTCGATAAAATAGCCCGCGCGCGTAATTTTCAGTTCGATGGCAAGGTCTTCGAGCCGGATTTCCGGGTTGAAACCGCCGGCCCGTTCCAGAGCCTCCCTGCGAAACAACAGGGTGGGCGCGGGAGGGCCTGGTTTCCGGTTGAGGAATACATCGTCGAAATCCAAGCGGCGCGCCGGCGGGCAACAAGGTTTTCCCCGAACCTGTCCGGCGGCATCGACGATCTGTATTCCCCCGGCGCAAATACCGACCTCCGGTTTACCCCGCATATAGGCAACCTGGATCGCAATACGGTCGGGGAGCATGATGTCGTCCGAACCAAAAGGCGCGATCAGGCTACCGCGCGCGCGCGCGACGGCATCATTGAGCGTCCGGGACAAGCCCTTGTTGGCCTGGATGCGAAAGTCGAAATCGCGGCCAGCCTGTAGTGCCTGGATGCGGGCGGCGCTATCATCGGAAGAGCCATCGTCGATAACCAGCAACTCAATATGTGGATAGCTCTGTTCCAGGACACTGAGGATGCTGGCTTCGACGTAGGGAGCGTGGTTGCAGGAAGAAATAATCACGCTGACCAACGGTTGTTCTTCGTGCGGGTCCCGCATTGAAATCATGATGTCCGATTCCCAACGGAAAAATGATGATGGCGTGGCCAACGCTGCCTCCGGAAGAACAGGCGGCCGCGCCCGCCGGAGGGGCAATCACGCGGAACGCAACACATTCATCAGTTGACGAATGTTGTCTTCGTTCATTCTATTTCTCCCATTTCTCCCGTGCCTCTGGAGAAATATACCCACTTTGAGCTCAATTTGCTATTTTTAGGTTAGTGCTTATGGGGGCGGGGTCTGCGCAAGGTTCAGTCGACTTGCAGCTCGAAAGAGCGGGCGATGATGTCCCAGTATGCGATAACCGCAGGCGGCTCATCTAAACGCCCTTCAAACGAGTACAGCTTCAAACTTTCGTTATTTCCATTTGTGTCTATATCAATAACTTCGTAATCTTTACTAAATCCACATTTAGGACTCATTGGATCGCCAATATAGTCGGCCATCTTACGCTTTGGTAAAGACACTTCTCGAAAGACTAATAGACCATCAACGACCTATCCCAGCGCAGGATGTCTCCGGGCAGCTTTGTCTTTTCTGGAAGGCCCCAAAGGATGGGGGTCAAAAATCGGCAAGTTTTTAACTGGAATCAGTATGTCCTGCCCAACCACCTTGGGCGCTCCCATGTGCGCCTCCTCAAGACCTAAGCAGTCAAAATGTTCCGGAAAGATTCTCATTGTTCAGCGAATCTTTTCGAGATCAGGGTATTTTGTACCATTTACAATATGATTTATATACAAAATCATAGGCGTCTTCAGCTGAATCAAACATGGCAAGCTCTTCAGGTTTATCTCGTTCAACATAATAAACCTTCCATTTTGTATCTTCCAACAAAACACATATACAATCACCACTATATCGAATACTCCCAAGAGAATAATCCCTCTCAGGGATGCCAATATTGGAAAGATTCGATATCAGTTCATCATGCGTCATTTCACTACCCCTTTCAGATACTCACCGTCCAGATAGAACTGGACAGATTCTGGCAATTTAAACTGAGTACCC
>JAITLI010000194.1 GCA_031277975.1 Azoarcus sp. | reverse complement strand
GCGATTTGGGTTCCAGCAACTGTTCGGGCTCCCAAGGAACGGTCACGACGGCGCGCCATCCGCTCTCCCGCGGGCTTACTGGCCCAGAGGGGAAACAGGCTGCGCCGCCGCGCCCGAATACACGGCAAGGCTGTGGAGGAGGTGACTCATGACTTGGACTCCTGATGCTGATGTGATTCGATCATTGACCGCAGGATAACTTCTGCACGAAATAAAGGCCAGCTACGGGTCGGGATGTAATCGGACGGAACAAAACACTCGAACAGACTTTGAAGGATTATCTCCTAGCGTACAACCACTTCATCCCACAACGCGCCATCGGACATCGATCTCCGATCGATGCCCTCGCGTCATGGTATGATCGATACCCTGAAATGTTTGTCAGGCAGGCTTGCAATCAGGCGGAATGCGACACGCCACGAGTTTCACCGGGTTGTCGCTGATCTTGCCGTAGCGTTCGCGGTTGGTTTCGACATGGGGCGGATAGACGCGGTCCGCGATTGGCGGCGACAGCGCCATTGAGGCGCCCTCATGCGCTATTACCGACTGGCGCCGATCTGGCTGCAGCGCCAAAACCTCTTGTTGCAGATATTGCGGATTGGCGTCAGGCTTTCCGGAATCCGCGCTCGCAACGGCACTGTTCTCAGGGGACGGCGGCGCGGCGAGTTCCTCCTCTGGAATGGTTTTTTTCGGATTGGAACATGCGGCCAGCAGCAGCACGGACAGCAAAATAGAGTAAACCTGCGGACGGGCGGGGTGTTTCATGATGGCTCCTCGGGAAAAAACGAAAAAGTGAAGGAATGTATTCCTGAAACGAGCCGGGATGGCAAACGGGGTTGCACTTTCGCAAAAAATCGCCGGTGGACGAACGGCGGCCCATGCCGCCGCCGTTTACAATCGCACCGATGAACACTCCGCCTTCCCGCGATGCCGGCGGCTCCCCGCTCGGCAAATCAGTCGACTACCGCGACACTTACGCGCCCGAATTGCTGTTTCCGATCGCGCGCCAGGGCAAGCGCGACGAGATTGGTATACACGGAGACGCCCTGCCCTTCATCGGCGAGGATCTGTGGAATGCCTATGAGTTGTCGTGGCTCGATGCGCGCGGCAAGCCGGTCGTGGCGTTGGCGCGTTTCCGGACGCCGGCGTCGAGTCCAAACCTGATCGAGTCGAAATCGCTCAAGCTCTATCTCAACTCTTTCAACCAGGAGCGGATGCCCGGCGCGGAAGCGGTGCGCAGCGCCATTGCCCGCGACCTGTCGGCAGCCGCGGGCGCGGCGGTGGCGGTGGACGTCATGCCGCTTGCCGGGCGTCCGCAACGTGGTTTTGCCTATCCCGGCGGCGTCTGTCTCGACGACCTCGACATCGGCATCGAGCGCTACCGGCCTTGTCCGGATTACCTGCGCGCGGCGGGCGAAACTGTGAGCGAGACGCTCTATTCGCATCTCCTGAAATCCAATTGCCCCGTTACCGGCCAACCCGACTGGGGCATGCTGGCCGTGCGTTACACTGGCCCGGTCATCGACCGCGCCGGCCTGCTGCGCTACATTATCTCCTTTCGCCAACACGACGAATTCCACGAACAATGCGTCGAACGGGCTTTCTGCGACATTCTCGCGCGCTGCAAACCGGCTGCGATGGCAGTGTGGGCGCAATACACGCGGCGCGGCGGGCTGGACATCAATCCTTTCCGGGCCACGCCCGGGGCGGACGCGGGCCAGTGGCGCGGCGGTGGTGGTGAAATCCGCCAATGATCCGTCATCCGCTCGGCAAATTCCCGGCGGCGGGAAAGATGGGGACGAGGTGAAACGCCAATCTGGATCACGTATGATCCGTGCCGTTCGAACATGTTTTTTCGAGTACAAAGGAGCCTTGCATGAGTATCACGTATCACCAACTTGCCGTTTCCGGCAATATCCGCGCCTTGGACAATCTTTCGCGCCTGCTCGACAAAGCGGCGGAATACGCTGTCGTCAACAAGATCGAGGAAAGCGCCCTGCTCGATGCGCGCCTGTTTCCGGATATGTTTCCGCTGATCCGCCAGGTTCGCATGGTCTGCGACATGAGCCGCTTTGCTGCGGCGTGGCTCGCCGGAAAGGAAGCGCCGAAATTCGATGACGACGAAACCAATTTTGCCGACCTGAAAGCGCGCATCGCCCGTTCGATTGCGTATCTGCAAACTTTCGGGGAAAGCGATTTCGCGAACAGCGCCGGGCGGGAAGTGCGCCTGCCATGGAATCCGGCCAAGGCGTATCGCGGCGAGGTATTCCTCTTGCAGCACTCGATTCCCAATATCTATTTCCACCTGACGACGGCTTACGATTTGCTGCGCCATAACGGCGTGCCCATCGGCAAGACGGATTACCTCGGCCCCATTGACTGATTGGCGCAACCCTTCTGCTCTGCCAGCCGGAAGCGAGGAAGGGAAACGAAAAAGGGCGCCGCGCGTCCGATGACATCGCCGCCGCTGTTACGGCGCGCGGCGGCGATGGATGTTTCTTTCCCGCTTCGCGCTCACGCCAAGGCGGGATTCAGGCTATAGATTCCGGCAAGGCTGGCTTCGGCGAGAATGTGCCCCCGCAGCGCGGCGCGGGCGGCGGGGCCGTCGAAACGCCCTTCGAGCGGCAGGCGTTCCACATCCAGCGCATAGAGCGTGAAAACATAGCGGTGCGGAAGTTCATCGTTCCACGGCGGGCAAGGGCCATCGTAACCGTAGTAATCGCCGCACATATCGTGGTCGGAGGCGAACCAGTCCGTGTAATCATTGATGCCCCGGCGCGCGCCGTGAGGCGCGCCGGGGCCGGATTTGCCGCGCGGGGTGACTTCGTGGGAAAACTCGCCCGCGGCGATTTCACGCATGGCGGCGGGCAGATCCACCAGTATCCAGTGGAAAAAATCCACGCGCGGCACACCGGCGGGCACGCTCCTGCCTTCTTGGTTGACATCGTCGCCCTGGCTGGGCGCGTCCGGATCGTGGCAGATCACGGCGAAACTTCGCGTGCCTTCGGGCACATCGCTCCAGGCGAGATGGGGATTGCGGTTTTTACCCAGGCTGACGTGACGGGCGGCATTGGGTATGGCGAACGCGAATTCGCCCGGTATCTTCTGTCCGTCAGCGAAACTGTTGCTGGTGAGTTTCATCGTAAGATCAACTCCGGTTTAAGCCCTGCCCCGCGCAGGGCGCGACCCGGCCACGGCGACCGGAACCCTGAATACGGTCGCCATTCTACCGCGCCACGCGGCATTGGGTTCGCTTTGTCCGGATGCCGCGAGACAAGCGCGCCGAAACCCTGCCCCGCCGGTTTGGCGTAATTTACATTGACACCGCCTGCTGTTGCGGTGGCGTCGCCGGACGCATCGCGGCGGCGGCGAGTTGGGCGGTCAACTGTGCCGAAAGCGCGGACAAGGCCGCCAACGCCTCGGGATCGGACTGTGCAAGTTGGGCCAGGCGGGCGATCTGCGTCAGCAATTCCGGAGAAACTGGAGAAACGACAGGCTGGACAGGCGGCGGCGCCGGGAGTGGAGGAGGCGCGGCGGACGGGCGCGCCACCCGTGTGTCGCCCGTTGCGGGCTCCCGGGAAGAATGGGGCGCGGCGGCGGCAAGGACGGGAAGCGCGGGCGCCGCTTGAAGGGGCTGCGCTTGCCGCGACGGCGGCGCATGGACGGCAGTGGGCTGGAAAGGCGCACCGGCTGCCGCCGCTTGGGCGGCAGGCAGGCGCGGCGAAGCGGCGGCGGGAATTCGCGGCGAGGCCGCCGCGGCCGGATATTTGGCCTTTTCGGCAACGGCGGGTTGGCGCGGCGGCGCGGCGGGGAGCGATCTTTCCGCCGCGGCTTCGCCGAACGGCATTTCCTGGGGAGCGGAGCCAGGGAGCGGCGGACGGCGGGGTATCCCCTCATCATCGAGCAGGCGGGCGATGCGGGCAAATACCTCGAAGCGGGAAAAAGGCTTCTTCATGAAATCGTCCGCGCCGATATGCGCCCCGAAAAACTGCGCCTTGGCCTGTTCGTTGCCGCTCATCATGATGATGGGGACATCGCGCGTGCGCGGACTCTTGCGCAGGGCGCGCAGGGCCGCGAAACCGTTGATGCTGGGCATGACGATATCGAGGAAGATCAGTTCCGGTTTCTGGGTCAGGGCCATTTCCAGACCTGTCCTCGCATCCAGCGCCCCCAGGAAAACGCACTCCGTCGATTCGAGGAAACGCTTCATCGCCGTGAGGATTGTGGGCGAATCGTCAATCACGAGGATGCGCGCGCCCTTGCGGGGGTTGGCGCGGGCACGCTTGCGGCGCTCGTGCAATTCTTCTTCGGCGGGAGCGGATTGCACGTTTTTGCGGAACAAGGAAAGGATTCGATCAAAGAAGCCCACGACGATGACTCCATGTCGGACAATGAAATCCCGCGGTTTTCGTTCCCGGTGACATCCGGTGAACATTGTGACGCATCATACGGCGAACGCGGGAAACAATTGGGTGGATCATGCCTGCAAGATAACGCCCAGTCATTATCCCGGAACAGCGCGCGAGTAGCGCTGGTAATACATCACTAATTGTTTCAATGCGATATTGGCGAGAAATCACTGGAAGCACCATCGGGCTTGATAGTATATATTCTTGCTATTGTTCCATCCCCCACGGCGCGTGTTCAATGCTAGATTTTACGGATATGCACGAAATGCATGTCGCGCCATGCGGCAATGTGCAGAGATACACAAAATATGCGTGAAAAATCCGCACTCGGATACATGCCTTCATTTCCTCGCGTCTTTCAATGCTCATCGTTTCGGTGCCGCCACAAAGGGTTTTCTTCGTTGAACCGCAGCGGGAGGCTGGAAATGGCCGCCGCTTCCGGTGAATAGGGGGGCCGTGATGAGTGGACGGAAAACGGCGGCGGGAAAGCCATTACTGATTTTGCAGACCGGCAGCGCATCTTTCCGGGTGCGGCAAAAGTACGGCGACTATGACCGCATGTTCGTGCGCGCGGCGGGGCTGGCGGCGCGGGAAGCGCAAGGTCTGCTGCGATGCGTGCATGTGGAACGCGGCGAGCGGCCCGAAAACCCGCGAAGCTACGCCGGCGTGCTGATTACCGGCTCGGACGCGATGGTGAGCGACCGCCCGCCGTGGAGCGAGGCCGCCGCCGGGTGGCTGCGCGACGCGCTGGACGCGGAATTACCGATTTTCGGCGTGTGCTATGGCCATCAATTGCTCGCGCACGCGCTCGGTGGCGTGGTCGAGGATCATCCCGCCGGGTTGGAAGCGGGAACGCACGACATTTCCCTGCGCGCGCAGGCCGCGCCGGAGCCGCTGCTGGAGGGCGCGCCGCGGCGTTTCGCGGCGAATCTGTTCCACCGGCAAACCGTGGCGGCGCTGCCCGCGGGGGCGGTCGTGCTGGCGTCGTCGGCGCATGATCCGCACCAAATCCTGCGCTATGCGCCGATGGTGTGGAGCGTGCAGTTTCACCCGGAGTTCGACGGCGCGATCATGGCCGCCATTGTGGCGGAGGAAGAAGAATCGGGCGGACTGGCGCCGGAACGACGGGGCGATGTGGCGGATGCGCCCCATGCCGCCGCGATTCTGCGGCGTTTCGCCAGGGCGATTCCGGGACTCGCGGAAGATGGAACATGATGACCCCGCTCCGGTTTCTGTGGACGGATGCCTCGTGGTTCGCCGGGGCGGCAGTGGAGCGGGATGTCCATGAGAGGTTTTCGGGATAGGCAAACGCGTGCGATTGGCGTAGTATCCTCGGGCCTTTAAACCATAATCATGAGGTAATCAAGTATGAAAATGTTTGTCACCATTGCGCTTGCTGTCGGCGTGCTGTCCACCGCGTCGGCTTTTGCTTCCGAAGATCTGGCCAAGGCCAAGAACTGCATGACCTGTCACAAGATCGACGCCAAGCTGATCGGCCCGTCCTACAAGGAAGTCGCCGCCAAGTATGCCGGACAGGCCGACGCCGTCGCCAAACTTGCCGAAAAGGTACAGAAAGGCGGCGTGGGCGTCTGGGGGCAAGTGCCGATGACCCCCAACCCGCAAGTCACCGCCGAAGAAGCAAAGACGCTGGTAACCTGGGTGCTGTCGCTGAAGTAAGCGTTCGCACTCGCCGTCCGCCTCCGGGCGGTACGGTAAAACGCGAAAAGGCCGGTGGAGATTGCGACACCGGCCTTTTCTGTTCTCCCGCCCGCTTTCCTGTTTTCCGCCGTCCGCTTGAAAAGCGTCATTGCGGGTGCGGCGAACTCATCCAAATTCGCGGCGCGGCGCTCCCGGCTCTATACTCGCGCCTTCCGATCGTAATTGGATTCGCCATGTCCAAGACCGCCGCGCCCAAAAAGGCCGCCAAGAAAGCCGCCGCCGCGCCCGAGACCACCGCGCCGTCCCTCGCCTTCGACACCCTCTGCATCCAGGGCGGCTACGACCCCAAGGTGAGCGAGCCGCGCATCCTGCCCATTGTCCAGAGCACCACCTACAAATACGACGACATCGACCACGTCAACCGAATCATGACCTTGCAGGCGTTCGGCCACAAATACAGCCGGACAAGCAACCCCACCGTCGCCGGGTTCGAAGCGAGGATGAACCTGCTCGAAGGCGGCGCGGCGGCGGTGGCGACCGCTTCGGGCCAGGCCGCGAACCTACTGGCGATCACCGCCATCGTCCGGGCGGGCGACCATATCCTCTCGGCCAGCCAGCTCTACGGCGGCACCTTTACCCTGCTCAATTCCACGCTCAAGAAATTCGGCATCGAAACCAGCTTTTTCGATCCCGACGCCCCCAAAGCGGAAATCGAAAAACTCATCCGCCCCGAAACCCGCCTCATCTTCGGCGAAACCCTCGGCAATCCGGGCCTCGCCATCCTCGATTTCGACAAACTGGCCGGCATCGCCCGCAAACACGGCATCCCCTTCATCGTCGACAACTCCCTCGCCACCGCCTGGCTGTGCCAGCCGTTCAAACACGGTGCCAACATCGTCACCTATTCCGCCACCAAATACATCGACGGCCACGCCACCAGCATCGGCGGCGCGGTCATCGACGGCGGAAATTTCGATTGGACGAACGGCAAATTCCCCGACTTCACCACGCCCGATCCCACCTACAACGGCGTGGTCTACAGCAAAAACTTCCCGCAGAACGCCTTCCTCATCAAGGCGCGCGCCCAATCCCTGCGCGATTTCGGCGGCTGCCTGAGTCCGATGAACGCCTTCCTCTTCAATCTCGGGTTGGAAACCCTGCACCTGCGCATGCCGCGCCATGGCGACAACGCCCACGCGCTCGCCCGCTTCCTCGAAGAGCATCCCAGGGTCGCCTGGATCAACTACCCCGGACTTCACCCCACCGGCAAGAAACACATCGAAAAATACTTCCGCCACAAAAACGGCGGCGGCATCCTCACCTTCGGCATCGCGGGCGATCTGGACGCCGTGCGCCGCTTCGTCAAACACCTGAAAGTCGCTGCCCTCGTCGTCCATATCGCCGACGCCCGCACCGGCGTCCTGCATCCGGCCACCTCCACCCACGCCCAGATGAACGAAGCGCAGTTGCGCGCCGCCGGGATCACGCCGGACATGATCCGCGTCTCCGTCGGCCTCGAAGACGTCGCCGACCTGATCGCCGACTTCGACCAGGCGCTGAACGCCACCTGAACGCCCCGCCCCATCCTGCCCTTCCGCCGCGTTCCCCATGCCATGCAAATCGACACCGCCCGTTATCTGAAGCTCGACGCGCCCCCCGCGCGCCTGAAAGACACGTTGGACATCCACGTCACCGAACACGCCTTCCTCCCCAGCGTCGACGACATCCTTGGCGACTGGGTGGCCACCATCGCCACTCCGGCCTTCAAACTGATCCGCCGCCGGCAAGGCCCGCAAGCCCGCTTTTGCAGCATCGGCACCGGCGTGGGGCTAGACGCGCTCGCCGCCATCGAAACCCTGGAGGCCACCCGCATCGGCATCACCGACGTCCATCAGGATGTCGTCGCCGCGGCCGTCGCCAACATCCGCGGCAACCTCAAAGACCCGGACAGCATCGCCCTCGAAGCCGGGCACGGCGACCTCCTGGAACCGCTCGCCCCCGACGACGCAGCGCCCCCGCGCTACGACCTAATCTACGAAAACCTGCCCAACATCCCCGTCGCCGACGCCGAAGAAGCCGTCGCCGCGCGCAAAAGCGCCGGCCATATCCCCCCCCGCAAAGAAACCGTCCCGCCCCTCATGCGCCGCAACCTGCTGGCGCTCCACACCATCGCGCTCCAGAAAGCCCGGGACTTCCTCACCCCCGGCGGCGCGGTGCTCTCGCTCCTCGGCGGACGCATCCCGCTCGACGTTTTCCTCGAAATGGGGCGGCTCACCGGCTACCGCGCCGAAATCCTCACCTACGGCTGGAAAATCCAGACCGATCCGGAAGACATCATTGGCGGCCACCTGAAGCAGCAACGAGCGGGCTTCGGCCCCTACCACTTCTACCGCGCCAGCCGCCTCGCCGAAGTCTTCGCCCGCGTCAGCCTGGAAGACTCCGGCGCAAACGCCCGCGCCATCGAACGCCAGCTCACCCCCGACGCACTCGACCCGGAAGACGCCCTCGCCGCCTGGCGTCAAGGCGAAGCCATCGGCCACACCGTCGTCGCCCTGCGTTCTTCCCCCCTCTGAACAACGGGCCGGCCCATGTCCCCGCTTGCCGCCATCGACGCCATCGACGCCCTGCGCGTCCACTTCGCCGCCCGGCTCGCCGCGGGCCGCGAAACCTCGGCCATCGCAGCGGAACTCCACAACATCCTCGCGCGTCTGGCGCACGTCGACTTCTCGCGCGCCGACGAAAAACACCTCCGCCCCAGTGGCCACCCCGTCATCCGCCAACTCCAGCAAACGCCCCCGCAAAGCGCGGAAGCCGCAACAGAACCCATCTTCCGCGCCTTCCTGCCGCAACTCGACGCCCTGCCCTGGCGCTACAGCTACACTCCCCGGCCAGACGCCCCCGACATCGGCGAGCGCATGGCCTGGGCCGAACTCGTCGGCCCCATCGCCCCGTTCCACAGCCACGACATCTGCCTGGGCCTGACCGCCATCGGCCCTCGCCTGCTCTATCCGCGCCACTACCACCCGGCGGTGGAAACTTACCTCGTCATCTCCGGCACGGCGGCCTGGACGGCGGCGAACGCCACCCGACGGCATCCCCCCGGCGCGCTGATCCTCCACCCCGCGAACATCGTGCATGCCATGGAAACCGGCGACGAACCGTTGCTGGCCGCCTACGCCTGGACGGGCGACGTGGAAACGCTTTCGGCCTACGAGGACGGCGGGAGCGCGGCGGTCAGCTACGCCCCCGGCAAGCCAAACCGCACAGGGCCTTCGGCTATGGACTTGGCATAATACCGGTTTGAGTCGAGAGTGGCTTGAATCGAGAAGATCGCGTGTGGCGTGAAGTCGCCTGAGTAATTGTTTGGTTCCGTCCGACCCCGGATTTCCGCCCCCTGATCCCTGATGCGTCAATGCACTTCGGGCTGGGTGTGGGAGGTGTCGCGGTTGCCGCCATCGAGCGTGCGTGCGTCGCCTTCGCTGATGTATTCGAATACCTTGATGACCTTGCTCACGCCCTTGCTGGTGCGGGCGATTTCGGCTGCTTCGTCGCCTTCGGCGCGCGTGACGAGACCGAGCAGGAACACGGCATTGGCTTCGGTGACGACCTTGATGTGATTGGCGGCGAACTTGCCGTTGCCGAGGAAGCGCGTCTTGATGTTGGAAGTAATCAGGGTGTCGTTGCCGCGGGCCGACATCGGGGACGCCGGGCCGATGGTCAACTCGTTGATGACGGCGCGCACGTTGGCGATGCCGCTGACGAGGCGTTGCGCTTGCTCGCGCACGTTTTCGTTTTGCACTTCGCCGGTCAGCAATACATTGCGATTGTACGAAGTGATATTGATATGGTTGAGAGCGCCGAAATGCTGGCGCATGAGATTGAACGCTTTCAGTTCGATGGATTCGTCGTCAACGTAGGCGCCGGAAGTGCGGCGGTCGGCGATCATCACCGCGCCCGCGCCGATACCAGCGGCGACAATCGGAAAACAACCCTGCAACAAGGGGATGCTGGCGGCAAGGGCTGCGCCGAGCAACAGGGCACGGCAACCGGAAAGCATGGGAACGTTCATCAGTTTTCTACTCCGAGTAATAAACAATCGATTCCATCGCACAGACAGTGCAGGACGAGCAAATGAATCTCCTGGATACGCGCGGTTCGGTCGGCGGGGACGCATAAGTGCACATCCTCCGGCGTCAAAATTTCCGCGATCTTGCCGCCACCCCTGCCTGTGAGGGCGACGACTCGCATTTCGCGCTCATGAGCGGCGGCAATGGCGGCGAGGATATTGGATGAATTACCGCTGGTCGAGATCGCCAGCAATATATCGCCCGTCTGTCCGAGCGCGCGAACCTGTTTCGAGAAAAGCTGCGTGAAGTCATAGTCGTTGCCGATCGAGGTCAGCACGGAACTATCGGTGGTCAACGCAAGGGCGGCCAGCGGCGGGCGTTCCATTTCGAAGCGGTTGACCAGTTCGGCGGCGAAATGCTGCGCGTCGGCGGCAGAGCCACCATTGCCGCAGGCGAGAATTTTGCCGTTGTCGAGCAGACAGGCCGTCATGGCCTCGATCGCCTCGGCCACCGGCGCGGCCAGCCACTCGATGGCGGCAAGTTTGGCGCGAGCGCTGTCTTCAAACTGGCGGGAAATGCGCTCGATCAGATTCATGTCCGGAAAATGGCTTGAAAGGGAGAAAAGTCTATCATCAGGAGACAGGACTCGGGAATCGGTGCGCAAAAATCCACAAAATGGCGGACCGGCATGTTCCCGCACCGCGGATCTTCCCGTCCTATTTACTGTTCCAGTGCATGGCGTGTCATGACTTGGTCATTAATGGCGCCTGCCGCGCCTGTCTCTGTATCGTCCGCCGTGAAAGTCGTTGGTGCGAACGATCGGATTGCCCCCCAATGTCTATCCGCGTAAATCAGACAACGTGGCTCGTATCCGCATCCCCTGACACAATACATCCATCAAAAAGTATTTGTTTGTGTTCATAATGGGTAGAATATAAATTATTCCCATGGAGGCCTCCATCCGAGAAGATAGAACAACATTCTATTGCCTTCACTAAACCCGCCTTGTTGTATACATTGTTTCTTCGGCTTATAGCAAATTAACTTGATGTGGCTCATGTCGATCCGTACTTTTCCCATCACCTGAGCGCTACATGACGGAGGATATGCGCTTCCATTTGCTAATCTGCTATAAACCCAAGTTTTTTGCTTCATCTACAGTGATCTTGTATGAGAATTCCCATGCTTTACTAACATAACGATGAAAATGGAGCTTCTCTACTCATTTTGCTGTTCTTTCCATCCGTGTTCGAACATATGTTCCCGAGACATCTGTTCTTTCATGCGGGGGGATTTTGCTTTGCCGCGCACTGTTCCGCCGCGCTTCCAGAGGCGACAGCCTCGCTTTGTCCGCCGCGCACCTGCCGGGCGCGTTCGAGTGCGGCGGTGAAATTCGGCAGGATATTTTTTATGCCGATCTGTATGGAAAAGCCGGAGCGCCGGATGAGCGAGTTCGGTTGTTTGTTGAGGCTGCACAGGATCAGCGCCGCGCCGCGTTTTTGCAGGTTGCGGTGCAGGGATTGCAGGATGTCGAGGCCGGTGGTGTCGATGCTGATGACTTTGTCGAGGTCGAGAATCGTCACCCCGGCATGGTTGTCATGCGCGAGAAGCAGGGTTTCGAGTTTGTTGGCCGCGCCGAAGAAGAGGCTGCCGGAGAGTTTCCAGGCAAGGATGCGCGGCGCGTCATTGTTTGTATCGGCGCCGTTTTCTTCCGCCGGGAGCACGATCGGCTCGATGCGGGTCAGGTCGGCGATGCGGTAGATGAAGAAGAGGCTCGCCAGCACCATGCCGAGTTCGACCGCCAGGGTCAGGCCGAAGACGATCGTGACCAAGAAGGTGCCGAGCAGGATGTAACGGTAGTTGTTCGAGTAGCGCGCCAGCTCGCGCGGCGAGAGGGCGTGCCAGTCGCCCATGTTGAGGGCGACGACGACGACGATGGCCGACAGCGTCGCCAGCGGGATGTGGCTCGCCAATGGGGCGAGGACGAGGACGATGGCGAGCAGCACGAGGGAATGGATGATGCCAGCGACCGGCGTGGTGCCGCCGCTCTTGATGTTGGTGGCGGTGCGGGCGATGGCGCCGGTGGCGGCAAAGCCGCCGAAGAGCGGCGCGGCGATGTTGGCGATGCCCTGCGCCATCAATTCCTGGTTGGGGTCGTGGCGGTCGTCGATCTGGGTGTCCGCGACGCGGGCCGAAAGCAGCGATTCGATCGCGCCCAGGATGGCGATGGCGAGCGCCGGAGTGATGAGTTCGCGCAGGGTCTCCAGCGTGAGGCCGGGCAGGCCGAAGTCGGGCAGTTCTTGCGGAATGCCGCCGAAGCGCGAGCCGATGGTGTCGGTGATCGGTTGGGCGAACAAGGGGAAGAACTGGGCAAACAAGGGAGAGATCTGGGCGAACAAGGCATTGAGCGTGGTGAAGATGATGAGCACCGCGAGCGGCCCTGGCAGCCGCCGCATCCAGCGCACCCGTATGGCTTGGCGGTTCCAGGCGATGAGGACGGCCAGCGAGGCGAGGGAGACGGCCAGCGTTTGCCAGTGCAGGTCGGGCAGGGCGGCGTAGAGCGCCTTGATCTTGGCGAAGAATTCGCCGGGCAGGCTCTCGATCGGCAGACCGAGGAAATCCTTGATCTGCGAGAGGAAAATGACTACGGCGATGCCGCTGGTGAAGCCGGTGACCACGGCGCGCGGGATGAAACGGATCATGTTGCCGAGCCGGAAGGCGCCGAGCGCGAGGAGCATGACGCCGGACATCATCGTGGCGATCAGCAGGTCGGCGACGCCCAGATTGGCGACGATGCCGTAGACGATGGGGATGAAAGCGCCGGTCGGGCCGCCGATCTGCACTTTCGAGCCGCCCAGAAGCGAGATCAGGAAACCGGCGACGATGGCCGTCCAGATGCCGGCGGCGGGCGGCATGCCGCTGGCGATGGCGAAGGCCATGGCCAGCGGCAAGGCAAGCACGCCGACGGTGATGCCCGCCGACAAGTCCTGGAAGAAAGCGCTGCGTCCGTAGCCGGGCAGGGTGTCGAGCAGTTTGGGGCGGAAGGGGAAGTTCATTTGGGGGGCGTTTCAGAAAACGGAAAATAAAGCATGCCAAGCATACGCAGAGGCCGGCGCACAGCGGTACAGCGCATCGCGTTGCAGTTCAAAGTCCTGTCCCTGCATCGAGACATGTGCGTATCCTGTTTTCAGGATTCGGGATAGCGCATAACGGCAAGAAGTATGTATGGCATTCCAATTGGCAAGCATTCGCCTGGCGCCGACTCGGTCGACCATCTCGAATTAGATAGTCTCCGTACCGGGAGCGGTTTTTACGATTCGGTTGGTCAATGGTTATTGGTTGATACTGCCACGAATGGCGGACAACTGTTGCAATAGTGCTGGCAACGCTGTCTGCACGGTGTTCCACACCATATCGAGGTTGATGTCGAAATAACCGTGCGCGATGCGGTTGCGCATACCGCGCATGCTGCGCCATTGCACTTCAGGATGAGCCTGGGCAAACCCGGGGCATGCTCGTCCATCACCTTCGTGGCGGCCTCGCCGATGATGATGAGGCTCATGATGACAGCCTGTTGAGTGCGCTTGTCCTCAAAAAAGTCCTCTTTGGCCAAGCCTTCCACGAAGCCACACGCATCAGTGACGGCCTGCCGCATGTGGTCGAGGTAATCGGGCAGGCGGTTCCCGCTCATATCGGCCGCGCTTCCGCAAGCACCTTGGCACGGAACTTCGCTGGCAGGTCAGTCGGCGTCAGAAGATCGACATGGACGCCGAGCAGCGATTCCAGTTCGTCCTGCAAACCGCCCAGGTCGAACAACGTAGCGCCTGGCAGCGCATCGACCAGCAGGTCGATGTCGCTGCCGTCCCGGTCGGCGCCATGCAGCACCGAACCGAAGACGCGCACGTTCGCCGCGCGAAAGCGGCTTACCGCTTCGTGCACTTCGCGTCGCTTCATGTCGAGTACGGCAGACGGGCGCATGGGCATTCTTTCCTGTCAGGACCCGTGAGAGGATATGCAATCAGGAATACAGGCTCAAGAGTTGTTGTTTTCGAGGACGGCAATACCTTGATTTCCCGTGCCGCAACGCGGGCTATTTTACCCTCATCCCCGGCGTCGCGCCGTTATCCGGGGAAAGCAGGTGAATGCCGCCGTTTTTGCCGTCCGGATCGGAGGCGGCGAGCACCATGCCTTCGGAGAGACCGAATTTCATCTTGCGCGGCGCGAGGTTCGCCACCATCACGGTGAGCCGTCCGACGAGGGCTTCCGGAGCGTAGGCCGATTTGATGCCCGCAAACACTTGGCGCGGCTTTGCCTCGCCAATGTCGAGCGCGAGGCGTAGGAGCTTTTCGGCGCCGTCGACGTGCGCGGCTTCGACGATGCGGGCGATGCGCAGGTCGACCTTGGCGAAGTCGTCGATGCCGATCGTGGGCGCGGCGGCCTTGGCGGTGTCCGCCGCGGGCGCGAGCGATTCGCGGTTGGCTTCGAGCAGGGCGTCGATCTGGGCGCGTTCGATGCGGGCCGCCAGATGGCGGTAAGCTTCGATGCGATGCCCGCCGGGCAGGGGCTGCCATTCGCCCCGCCAATCGAGCGGCGCGATGGCGAGGAAAGTCTCCGCTTGCGCCGCCAGCGCGGGCAGCACCGGCTTGAGGTAGCGGGCGAGGTCGCGGAACAGGGTGAGCGCGGTGCTGCACACGGTGTGCAATTCGGCGTCCTCGCCCGCCTGTCTGGCGAGTTCCCAGGGTTTGTGTTCGTTGATGTACTGGTTGGCGAGGTCGGCGAGTCGCATGATTTCGCGCAGCGCCCGGCTGTAGTCGCGCGCTTCGAACGCGGCGGCGATCTCGTCCGCCGCCCAAGCGGCGGCGAAGGGGGCCGTGGCCGCGGCGTCCGCCTCGCCCAGTCTGCCGTCGAAGCGTTTGCCGATGAACCCGGCGCAACGGCTGGCGATGTTGACGAACTTGCCGACGAGATCGGCATTGACGCGGGCGATCATGTCGTCGAGATTGAGGTCGAGGTCTTCCATGGAACCGTTGGATTTGCCCGCGAAGTAATAGCGCAGCGCTTCCGGATCGAGTTTCCGGTCGAGCCAGGAACGCGCGGTGATGAAGGTGCCGCGGCTCTTGCTCATCTTCACGCCGTCGACGGTGAGAAAACCGTTGACGCAAAGTTGGCTGGGCGTGCGGTAACCGGCGAATTCCAGCATCGCGGGCCAGAACAACGCATGGAAATACAAAATGTCCTTGCCGATGAAATGCACCATCTCCGTGCCCGCGGCGGTGGCCCTGGCGACATCGATATAGTCTTCGACTGGAATGCCGCCGCGCTTGTCCGCGAGATTGCGCAAACTGGCGAAATAGCCGATCGGCGCATCCAGCCAGACGTAGAAATATTTGCCGGGCGCATCGGGAATCTCGAAACCGAAATAAGGCGCGTCGCGCGAGATGTCCCAATCGGAAAGTTTGTTCTCACCTTCCTCGCCCAGCCATTCCCGCATTTTATTGGCGGCTTCGAACGGCAATCGTCGCACGCCGGGACGGCTCTCGCCCCGCGTCCAGCCGCGCAGGAAAGCCACCGTGCGTTCGTCGGAGAGACGGAAAAAATAATGCTCCGATGCGTGCGGCACGGGGGTCGCGCCGGAGACGGCGGAACGGGGGTTTTTCAATTCGGTCGGCGCATAGGCCGCGCCGCAGACTTCACAGTTGTCGCCGTATTGATCCGCCGCGCCGCATTTCGGGCATTCACCCTTGATGAAGCGGTCGGGCAGGAACATTTCCTTCACGGGGTCGTAGAACTGCTCGATGGCGCGCGCTTCGATCAGCCTCGCCGCCTTGAGCTTGGCGTAGATGTCTTCGGCGTAACGGCGCGTTTCCTCGCTGTGGGTGGTGTGGTAATTGTCGAAAACGACACCGAAATCGGTAAAGTCGCGCAGGTGCTCGCCGTGGGCGCGGGCGATCAGCGCCTCGGGCGTCAGCCCTTCTTTTTCCGCGCGCAACATGATCGGCGTGCCGTGGGTGTCGTCGGCGCAGACGTAATGCACGGTGTTGCCCCGCATGCGCTGGAATCGCACCCAGATGTCGGCCTGGATGTAGCCCACCAGGTGGCCGAGGTGGATGTCGCCGTTGGCATAGGGCAGGGCGTTGGTGACGAAAATCTTGCGGGGCATGGCGGCGCGAGTGGGTTTCTGGAAACTCGGTATTCTAGCAAAAGCCGCCGCCGCGGCGGCTTGGGATTGTTTGGCGGCGGCCCAGGGCCAGAGCATGAAGTGCCCTTAAAAAATTATCAATGTACGACAAAGATGTGTAGCGATTGCCGAAGTTTGGGTTTCATCTCCCCTTTTGGGGAGTGAGCGATGGAAGAGATGAAAATAAAGGGGTTGATTGAGCGGTTCGCAGATTTGCCGGGCAAGCGTGTCGTGGGGCGGACGACGCACGATCTACTGGACATCGTGGTCATCGCGCTGTGTGCGGTGATGTCCGGTGCTCAAGGCTGGGATGACATGGAAGACCGGGCACGCGAGCGCGAGGGGTGGCTACGCGAGTATTTACGGCTGCGCAACGGGATACCCGGGCACGACACGATCCGGCGCGAGTTCGAGTCGATCTCGCCGCAGGCGTTGGAGAGCCGTTTCGAGGCGTGGATGGGCGAGCTTTGCCCGGCGGTGAAAGGGCGCGTGACCGCCCTCGATGGCAAGACCGCTGCGTGGCTCGGCCCGGCGTACAAGCGGTTTGCGAGCGCTGCGCCAGGTGTCGGCCTGTGCAGCGGAATATGGCCTGACGCTTGGGCAATGCTGTTGCGAAGATAAATCGAACGAAATCACGGCCATCAAGGAATAGCTCCCCACGCTGGCGCTCGAAGGCAGCACCGTGACGATCGATGCCATAGGATGCCAGACGGAGATTGCGGCCCGGATCATCACGGGCGGCAGCGACTATGCCTTGGCGCTCAAGGACAATCAGCCTTTGCTGGCCCAGTCGCTGCGGGATTTCTTCTCGACGCTGAACACTCGGGGAGCAGGCCGGCGGCAGGTCTCGGAACATGAGACGGTCGCCAAAGGGCACAGTCGAATCGAGACGCGCCATTGCATCGCGGTCGGCGAACTGGATTGGCTCGAAGCGCTCGGCCTGAAGGCGCGCTGGCCCAGGCTCGCCTCGGTGGCCTGCATCGCGTCGGCCCGGGAGATCGCCGGTCGAAAAGAAACCGATAAACGCTATATCACCAGTTCCTTACCTGCGGACAGCGCCCGCATCCTGCATGCCGTGCGCACCCATTGGGGTATCGAAAATGGTTTGCACTGGTGCCTGGACATGACCTTCGGCGAGGATGCCAGCCTCGTTCGCCCGCGCAACGCCCACATCGACCACCGCCTCATCCCGCCGCGCCACCCGCAGACGAACGGCATGGTCGAACGTTTCAATGCCCGCATCAGCGAACTCTGCCAGCAGACCCGCTTCGAGAGCGCCGCCGAACTCGAACAGACTTTGAAGGATTATCTCCTGACGTACAACCACTTCATCCCACAACGCGCCATCGGGCATCGATCTCCCATCGACGCCCTCGCATCATGGTATGATCGATACCCTGAAATGTTTGTCAGGCAGGTTTGCAATCAGACGGAACGCGACACTTGGCAAGGTTCGCAGCAGGATGCCTGATGCCTGATGCCTGATGCCTGATGCCGATGTTCGATGTCATCCTTTTCGAGCCGGAAATTCCGCCCAATACCGGCAACATCATCCGCCTCACCGCCAATAGCGGCGTGCGCCTGCATCTGGTCGAGCCGTTCGGCTTCGATCTTTCCGACCGCCAGTTGCGGCGTGCCGGGCTGGATTACCATGATCTCGCGCATGTCACCCTTCACCGCGACTGGGCCATGTGCCGGGC
>JAITLI010000134.1 GCA_031277975.1 Azoarcus sp. | reverse complement strand
CGGCGACATCGAGCGGCGGCAGGGGATCGTTCCCCAGATCGCGCGTTGCGACCCGCGCTTCGGGGTGGAGCGCCAGCAAGCGTTCGACGATGAGACCGGCAATACGGCTGGAATGGCTGCTTTCGCGCTGGATGCTGGAGTTGATGTGCAGGATATGCATGTTGGCCTCGCGGCGTAGAGGAAAACGCGGACTTTAACCCGTGCCGCCCGCCGGGAAAAGGTGGGTACCGGGAATGGACGGTATTCGCCTACAATGCGCGGACTGTACAAACAATCCTTTCCTGGGGCTTTTCATGCGCATACCGTTTCCGGGATCGCTCGCGCGCCTGCCTTTCCGCCCGTATTTCCTGGCCCTGTTCGCGCTGTGTGCGGGCGAATTGTGCTTCGGGGTTTTCTATCTGCAAGAAGTGAAAGGGCTTGAACCCTGCCCGATGTGCATCATGCAGCGTTGCGCCCTGTTGGCCGTGGGTCTCATCGCGCTGGCCGCCGCCGTCCACAATCGCGGCCCGCGCATCTACGGCGCGTTCGTCACGCTCGCCGCCCTGGCGGGCGGGGGCGTCGCCGTCCGCCAGTCGTGGTTGCAGTTGAATCCGCCGTCGATCGCGGAATGTGGTCCCAGCCTCGAATATCTGATGGATAGCTTTTCGCTGACCGAGCTTTTGCCGAAGCTTTTTCGCGGCGCGGGCGATTGCAGCGCGGTTGACTGGACGTTCCTCGGGCTGTCGATTGCCAACTGGGGGCTTGTCACCTTCTGCGGCATCGTGGCGGTCACGCTCTGGATGATCCTGCGCCGCGCGGCGCGCTGACCGCGCTGACAATAATATACGCGCGCGCCTCCGCGCGGCCGGCTATCAATATATACACATGCGCGCCCCGCCCGCGCCCGGGCAGGCGGCTTTCAGCCGACAACGCGGATGATGGAACCGCCGATTTCGTAACGCCCGTCGGCGAGCGCGTGACAGCGGGTCACACGCAGGCGCGTCACCAGCGGCGGCCGTGTGACCTTGTCGTCCGGCGAAACGATGACGACCTCGATCACTTCTCCCTCGCCGGGCACATAGGCGGCGTGCAGCGTCATGCCGCTCACGCTCAACTCGATGCATTCCGCTTCGATCTCGTCACCGCTGCGCGGGAGGATGCGGGCAGAACAACCAAGGGGGATGCGGCGATCGAGGCGGCGATCCCGCGGGGAAACGTGATCCATGTCGCTTCACCATTCGAGTTGAAAAAGTGGGAACCGCTCGATTGTAGCTTTTGTACGGCGGCCCGCTATGACTGAAGTCATGGTGAAAGACAAAGGTTTCCGGGCTTTTCCGGCGCTTGCGTATGGACGGAGCATCCAGGATGGATGGACGCGGGGCCATCCCCTCGCCACGCTCATACCTTGAAATAGCCCACCTCGCGGTCGAGTTTGTCGGCTTCGGCCTTGAGGGCGGCGGCGGTTTGCGAGACATCGCGGGTCACTTTGTCGGTGGCGCCGGCGATCTGCACCGAAGCGCCCACCTGTCCGGTCATGGACCGCGCCGCCCGGGCCTGTTCGGCGGCGGACCTGGTGATGATGTTGACGTTGTCGATCAATACGCGGGTGATTTCCGCGATGCCTTCCAGCGCTTCGCCGGCGGAGCCGGAGGCTTGCGCGCCCTTGTGAGTTTCGGCGACGGCCGCGGCGATGGCCGTGCGCACCGCATCGACGCCGATGGTGATTTCGTTGAGGATCTTGCCGATCTCGTCTGCCGAGCTGGCCGATTGCTCGGCGAGCTTGCGCACTTCATCGGCGACCACGGCAAAGCCGCGCCCGACCTCGCCGGCGCGCGCGGCTTCGATGGCGGCATTGAGCGCGAGCAGGTTGGTCTGCCCGGCGATCGCGCCAATGCTGGCGACGACGGTTTCGATCTTGCGCGAATGCTCGGTCAGGCGCTCGACTTCGGCGAGCGAGGAGTGCACCCGGCTCTCGACCACGCGGATCGAGTCGATCACGCCCTGGACAACCTTCTTGCCATGCGTGACCTTGCCGGCGGCTTCGTCCATGCGCGCCCCGGCGGTTTCAGCGGCGCGGGCGACCTGTCCGATGGCCGCCGAGAGTTCTTCGATGCCGCGGTTGACCTGCGCGGTGCTCGAAGAGAGCTGGTCGATGTTGCCGGAGAGGTTGTGCATGTCGCCGAGCGCGGCGGCGGCGGCGCTGGTCACGGTGGTCGAGGATTCGCGGATGGCGCCGACCAGTTTCTTCATCGCTTCGCGGGTACCGTTGATGCGCACGGCGAGCACGTCGATTTCGTTGCGCGAGTCGGGCATGGTGGTGAGCGGTTCGCTCAGGTCGCCTTCCCCCATGCGCACCAGACCCTCGATGAGTCCTCCGATGGGACGCAACTGGCGGCGAACCAGCCGCCACAGGCACAGCACCAGCAGCAGCGCCGTGCCCGCCAGTCCGGCGATGATCCCGCGGGCAAGGTTGTCATAAGTGGCTGTGTATTCCTCTATTGGCGCGGCGGCGACGACGATCCAGTGCAATGCGGGGATTTCACGAAAAACGGCGATTCTTTCTTCCGCGACGCCATCTTCCCCGTGCCATGTATAGAGCATGGAGCCGGTTTTCTGTTCGAGGATCTGGTCGAAAATCGCCCGGTTTTCGGCGGGCGCGCCGCCCAGCGGCCTGTCGCCGAGGGTCGGGTGCAGGACGAATCTTGCTTCTTTCTGGTCACCGACCGGCATGGAAACAATGAACGGATAGCCCGTCCTGCCGAGAACGATGCGTTCCATGCGTTCCTTGAGCGTCCTGACGCTTTCGGCGGCGGAGATGCGCATGTTGATCGCGCCGATGACCCGTCCTTGTCCGTCCCTCACCGGCTCCACCGCCAGCGCGTACAGATTGCCGGAACGCTGGATCGTGCCGGCGTGGCGCGAACCCGCCAGCACTGTCCGGGCATAGTCATCGGAAACAATCCCGCCATCGCGATAACGTCCGCCGCCGTCTTTCAGCAGCGTCGAACCCTGGTAAAGCGCCCCGCCCATCGCCACCAGGAAAGCCACCTCGTTCGATGGGTTCTTTTCCCTGTAATCGAGCAAGTAAGCCTGATTGCCGATACCGCGGATATTGTCGCCGAACATCAGTTCCGGCAATGCCAGGCCGTTGTTGGTTCTGGCGGTTTCGCCGGTAAGCCGCGCCGGGGGCAAGGCGCCCTTGAAGCGTTCCAGCGCCGCCAGGGCATCCTGCCGCATGTTTTTTTCAGCATATTCGAGCGAGAAGGAAATCAGGTCGGCCTGTGTTTGCAAGGCACTGGCGGCCGCGCGCTGGGCAACGGTCTCCACATACGAATACAGCGCGATGGATAGCGGTATGGCGATCAGCAGGCAAAGCGCGAGTACACCAATGAGTGTTTGTTGCACCAAAGGAAAACGGCGGATGCTGAACATGACGGCCTCGCGTTCGGGTTCTGGGCGTGTGTATTTATGATGGCAGCGGCTGAATCCGTCTTTTGCGACGTATTTACAACACAATGGCCGGTATTTTCCGCTTCAAGGACGTTCTTGGAAACGCTCCGGGCATGACATTTCATACAGCGGCGATTAAGAACCTATTCCAGTAGCCCCACCGCCCGCCAGGCGATCATGCCACAAGCAAAATGCACCGTCGCCATGAACGTCTCGGGGAGCTTCTCCCAACGAACGAGTATCCGGCGAAAGCGATTCATCCAGCCGTGCGTGCGTTCGACCACCCGGCGCCGCGCCCTGAACCCGGCTTCTTCCCTGATGGCCTTCGCCGCGCGTGCGAAGATGCGCGGTAAAGCCGAACGCCTGGACGATGGCGGGCAGTGTTCTGCGGGCATCGGAAGAGTTCGTCAAAAGCAAAAGCCTCCCGCCTCGTCACCACGAAGGCCTCTCCCCGCGCGCAAGGGCGGATGGCGATCCGCCCGGAGTCTCCCCCCTCGTCATTGCCACGGCGCTGCGCGCTTCGCAATGACAAGGGGGGAGGCTTTGATGAGGTGGGGAGGTTTTTGCAATGTCGAGGGCCGGGCGGATTGCCATCCGCCCCTACGCACGGGGGAGCGGCTTTCGCTTTTGACGTGTTCTCCCAAAGAATTCCCCTCGCATCCCACAGGGGGAAAGGGCCAGGGAGAGGGGGTTCAACCATCCGGCGCGCAGCGCCGCTGACCCAGAACCGCAAATCCACTCGCACTTCGCCCGCGACGCCTTCGTTCTTGCCTTCGTGGGCCTGCACGCCTGTGGATGCCTATGGGCCGGGAGGGGAGAGTCAAGCCCCCGGAGCGAAGCGGCGCCGATATGGCTTTCGCGCGCCGGGGCCGGTCAGCGCCGTTTGCCGAGAATGGAGCCGAGCAGGCCGCGCAGGATGGCGCGGCCTAGTTGCGAGCCGATGGCACGGGCCGCGGATTTTGCCATGGCTTCCATGGCGCTTTCGCGGTTGCCGCCGTTGCGGCGCGGGGGGCGCGATTCGTTTGCGGGAACGTCCGGGACGTCTTGCCGCGCCTTGAGTTTTTCGTAGGCGGATTCGCGGTCTATCGCCGCTTCGTAGTGTCCGTGCAGCGGCGAGGATTTGATGATGTCCGCGCGCTCGGCGGGCGAGAGCGGGCCGATCCGGGAGGCGGGCGGCAGGATGAAGGCGCGTTCGGTGACGCCGGGGCGGCCTTGTGCGTCGAGGAGGGAGATGAGCGCTTCGCCCACGGCCAGTTCGGTGATGGCGTCGGCGGCGTTGAAGGCCGGATTGGGGCACAGGGTTTCGGCGGCGGTGCGCACGGCTTTCTGGTCGCGCGGGGTGAAGGCGCGCAGGGCGTGCTGTATGCGGTTGCCAAGTTGGCCGAGTATCGCGCCGGGGATGTCCAACGGGTTTTGAGTGACGAAGTAGATGCCCACGCCTTTCGAGCGGATCAGGCGCACGACTTGTTCGATTTTTTCGAGCAGGACGGGCGGCGCTTCGTTGAAGAGGAGATGCGCTTCGTCGAAGAAGAAAATCAGCCGGGGTTTTTCCGTGTCGCCGGTTTCGGGAAGGCGCTCGAATAGTTCGGAGAGGAGCCAGAGCAGGAAGGTGGAGTAGAGGCGGGAGGATTGCAGCAGTTTTTCCGCCGCCAGGATATTGATGATGCCCTGGCCCTTTGCGTCTGTTTGCATCAGGTCGGCGATGTCGAGCATGGGTTCGCCGAAAAAGATCTTGCCGCCTTCTTCTTCCAGTACCAGAAGGTTGCGCTGGATGGCGCCGACCGAGGCGGCGGAAATGTTGCCGTACTCGGCGGAGAAACGCCGGGCGTTTTCTCCCGTGTATTGGACCATGGCGCGCAGGTCTTTCAGATCGAGGAGCAATAGTCCTTCGTCGTCGGCGATCCTGAAGGCCAGTTGCAGGACACCCGCCTGGGTGTCGTTCAGGTTCAGGAGCCGCGCGAGCAGTACCGGCCCCATATCGGAGATGGTGGCGCGCGCCGGGTGTCCGTTTTCGCCGAATACGTCCCAGAAAACGGCGGGGAAGGCTTGCGGTGTCCAGCCGGAAACGCGCAGCGCATCGAGTCTTTGCCGGAATTTCGCGGAGGCTTGCCCCGGCGCGGCGATACCGGAGAGATCGCCTTTCACATCGGCCATGAATACGGGTACGCCGATGCGGGAAAAGCCTTCGGCCATTGTTTGCAGGGTAACGGTCTTGCCGGAGCCGGTGGCGCCGGTGACGAGGCCGTGACGATTGGCGAGGGCGGGGAGCAGGCCAATCGCGCTGTCCGCGGAGCGGGCCAGGGGGAGGAGGGCGATGTGAGAAGGCATGGCGGGAGCCTGTCTGGGGGCGGGGCTGGAAGAATATCAGGGATCTGATCACTGATCCCCGATCTCCGATCCCTGCCTCGCATCCGTATAAGGCGTAAACCGGCTCTGGTTTTCGTCGACCAGGAGCGGGGCGCCGATGGCCGGGAAGGCGCGCTGGGCGCAGGTTGCGCGCGTGCAGAGCTTGCAGCCCGCGCCGATGGGGGTGAAACCTTTCATGTCCTTGAGATTGAGATTCTTGCTGTAGACCAGGCGTTCGGCATGGCGGATGTCACAGCCCAGGCCGATGGCGAAGGTCTTGGCGGGGGCGTCGTAACCGGCGTGTCCATGCTGGACGGTGCGCGCGATCCACAGATAGGCGCGCCCGTCGGGCATTGTCGCCAGTTGGGTGAGGATGCGGCCCGGCTGGGCGAAGGCTTCGTAGATGTTCCAGAGCGGACAGGAGCCGCCGATACGGGAGAAATGAAAGTCGGTGGCGGACTGGCGCTTGGAAATGTTGCCGGCGCGGTCGACACGCACGAAGAAGAAAGGGACACCCTGATGCGCGGGACGTTGCAGGGTGGAGAGCCGGTGGCAGATGGTCTCGAAGCCGACGCCGAATTCGTGGGCGAGCCGTTCGATGTCGTAGCGCAGGCGTTCGGCCCGTTCGAGAAAACGCCGGTAGGGCAGGATGAGCGCGCCGGCGAAGTAGTTGGCCAGGCCGATGCGCAGCAGTTGCCGCGCCTCCGCGCTGGAGAGCGCCGCCTGCGCGGCGGCGGCTTCCAGCGCCGCGCCGGTTTCGAGGAACGCCAGTTGCGTTGCGATCTGGAAGGCCATTTGTCCGGGGCGCAGGCGGGGCGAGAGCGCGAGGATGCGGCGCCTGGGGTCGAAATGGCGCAGCGACTCGCCATGCGTTTCACCGCCGTCCCCGTCTTCCCGCAGGATGTGGATGCCGTGGCGCAACAGGCGTTGCTCCAGTCCGCGCAAGCTGTCCCGGGGTGTCAGCCCCCAATCGTCATGGGCGCGTTCGGCCAGGGCGTCGATTTCGTCGATGTAATTGCGGCGGTCGTAGAAAAAATCGCGTACCTCTTCGTAGGGCATGGGTTTCAGGGGCGCGCCGCCGTTGCTTTCGTGCCCCAGTTGCGCGGCCATCACTTCTTCGCGCTCCTGGATTTCGCGCTGCCGCCGCCCCAGGCGGATCAGCAGCCGCGCAACTCCCGGCATGTTCGCGGCGAGTTCTTCCATTTCGGTCCGCGAGACGGTTTCCTCCGCCAGCGTTTCGCTGAAAAGCTCCCGCAGCCCGGCGATCAGGCGGGCTTCATCGTCTTCGGAAAAACGCTGCACGTCGACGCCGAAGACGGCGTTCAGCTTCAGGAGCACGGCCACCGTCAGGGGGCGCTGGTTCTGTTCCAGTTGATTGAGGTAGCTCGGCGACAGGGCCAGCGCGCGGGCCAGGGCAACCTGCGTGAGACCGCGTTCTTCGCGGAAGCGCTTCAGGCGTCCGCCCATGAAACTTTTTCTCATGGTTTTTCTCCTCCGGGTTTCGCAAGATTCGCAGAATGCCGGGACGGCTTCCGCATCCCTACGCTGCCTCAGGGATTCATGGGCGATACCGGGATGCGTATTCTGCGAATTTTGCTGGGGAAGCGCAAGAGGGGATCGGGAATCAGGAATCGGAAAATCCGGGGGGCGAGGGGAATTCTTTGGAAAAGGGCATGTTGACGGAAGGCGCGGCGGCCTGACGACTGTGAACCGTCGATTTCTCCCCCGGATGGACTTCGGATGGACTTCTTTTGTTGCCTCCCTTCGCGCCGCAGCATCCAGACCGGCGGGGCAATACCCTGTGTGATTGCGCCGATCCATGGCGCATCGTGCGCGAAATCCGGAAAACGTGCCGCAATGCAACATGTGCAGGAGCGGACAGCGCGGCACAAATACTGCTAGGATGCACGCCGTCAGGTTCTTTCGAGTCTCCAAGTCTCGTCTGTACAACCCACCCAGAAAATCGAGGAGCTGCATGGATCATCCCGGTGAAGCGTTCATCCAGAACCGCACGTTCGATGAGATCAATATTGGAGATTCGGCACAACTGAACCGCGTCCTGCGCAACGAGGACATCCAGCTCTTCGCCGCCATCTCGGGCGACATCAACCCGACCCATATCGACGCCGAATTCGCGCACGCCGGCCAGTTCCGCGAAATCGTCGGTCACAGTCTCTGGTGCGGCACGTTGATCTCGGCCATCCTCGGCACTGAATTCCCCGGCCCCGGCACGGTTTATGTCTCGCAGACCTTCAACTTCTGGCGTCCCGTGACCGTCGGCGACACCCTCCGCGTCACCATCACCTGCCGCGAAAAGCACGAGCGCAACCACCACATCGTCTTCGATTGCAAAGCGGTCAACCAGAACGGCGTCAAAGTGCTGGACGGCAGCGCCGAAGTCGCCGCGCCTGTCGAAAGAATCCGCCGCCCGCGCGTCTCGCCCCCCGAGATCAGGGTTTCCGACCGGGACGAACGCTTTCGCCGCCTGCTCGCGCTCACCGACGGCATGCCGCCGGTGCAGATCGCGGTCGCCTGGCCGTGCGACGCCGACGCGCTGCGCGCCCCGCTCCAGGCCGCCGCCGCCGGGCTGGTCGCCCCCATGCTGGTCGGCCCCGAGCGCAGGATTCGCGCCCTGGCCGGAGAAATCGGGCTGGATCTGAAAGGCGCCCGCATTTTCAACGAAGATAACGAACATATCGCCATCGCAACCGCCATTGCCCTGTGCCGCGATGGCGGCGTGGGGGCGCTGATGAAAGGATCGCTGCACACCGGCCATTTCATGAGCGCCGTGGTCTCGAAAGCCAGCGAACTGCGCGGCGCGCGGCGCATCAGCCACGCATTCCTCGCCAGCGTGCCGGCCTACCCGAAACCGCTCCTCATCACCGACGCGGCGGTCAACATCGCCCCCACGCTCGAAGAAAAAGCCGACATCATCCGGAACGCCATCGAACTGTCCCGGATGACGGGCGTCCCCGAACCCAAGGTCGCCATCCTCGCCGCGGTCGAAACCATTGATCCCAGGATGCCCGCGACACTGGATGCCGTCGAACTGTGCGGGATGGCCGGCCGGGGCCAGATCACGGGCGGAACGCTCGACGGCCCGCTCGCCTTCGACAACGCCATATCGCCGGGAGCGGCCCGGGCCAGGGGCATCCACTCGCGGGTGGCGGGAGAGGCCGACATCCTCGTGGCGCCCGGCATTGAATCCGGCAACATGATCGCAAGGCAACTTGAACATCTCTCCGGCGCGCTGATGGGCGGCATCGTGCTGGGCGCCAAGGTGCCGATCGTGTTGTCCAGTCGCGCGGATACCGCGCAAGCGCGCATCGTATCGTGCGCCATCGCCCAATTGATAAATCATCACAGCAGGGAGGCAAAGTAACCATGAAGTCCATTCTCGTACTCAACGCAGGTTCATCGAGCCTGAAATTCGCGCTTTTCCCCCTCGAACCGGTTCTGGCCGAACACCCGGCAGTATCTGGCCAGATCGAGGGCATCGGCGCCTCGCCGAAACTCTCCGCCAAAGAATCGAGCGGCGCGCGCTACCAGGAAGACGTCGCCGTATTCGGCGACCAGAGCGAACAGCACCGCGAAGCGCTCACCCACCTGTTCCGCTGGCTCGCCGCCCACGCCCCGGAGCTGAAGATTTCCGCCGCCGGACACCGCGTGGTACATGGCGGCGAGCGCTACAGCACCCCCGTGAAGCTCGATCCCGCCGTACTCTCCGAACTCGAAACCCTCATTCCCCTCGCGCCGCTGCACCAGCCGCACAACCTGCGCGCCGTGCGCGAAATCTTCACCCTGCTGCCGGAAGTCCCGCAGGTGGCCTGCTTCGACACCGCCTTTCACCGCAGCAACCCCGAAGTCGCCCAAATCTACGGCCTGCCGCGCGCGCTCACGGCGGGCGGCGTCAAGAGCTACGGCTTCCACGGCCTGTCCTACGACTACATCACCCGCACGCTGCCAGAGGTCATCGGCGACAAGGCCGGGGGCGCTGTCGTGATTGCCCACCTCGGCAACGGCGCCTCGATGGCCGCCGTGCGCGGCGGCAAGGGCGTGGCGACGACGATGGGCTTTTCCACCATCAACGGCCTCATCATGGGCACCCGTTCCGGCTCGCTCGACCCCGGCGTCCTGCTCTACCTGATCGGGCAGAAGAGCATGGACTACAAAGCCCTGACCCAATTGCTCTACAAGGATTCGGGCCTGCTCGGCGTCTCCGGCCTCAGCCAGGACATGCGCGTGCTCCTCGCCTCCGACGCCCCCGAAGCCCGCCAAGCGGTCGACCTCTTCTGTTACCGGATCGCCCGCGAACTGGGTTCGCTCGCCGCCGCCGCGGGCGGACTCGATGCACTGGTCTTTACCGGCGGCATCGGCGAACACTCCGCCGTCATCCGCGGGCGCGTCTGCGCCCTGTCGGCCTGGCTCGGCATCGGCATCGACCCGGCGGCCAACGACGCGGACGAACTGCGCATCGACAGTCCGGAAAGCCGTGTCGCAGTTGCCGTGGTGCCGACCAACGAAGAAGGTATGATCGCCCGTTACACAGCCGAAGTGCTGAAGCTGTAAAAACCCCGTCAATCGAACCATTCCCGCCCCATCCGCCAGCCCTCGCCGGGGCAGGGCGGATGGCGTGGCGGGCTGCGGTACTTCAGGGAGAACATCATGGGCTACAAAGTCCCCGTCGGCATCTCGAACAAACACCTGCACCTGTCCGAACAGGATCTCGTCGCGCTTTTCGGCGAAGACCACAAACTCACGCCCTACAAGGAACTCGTGCAACCGGGCCAATATGCCGCGCACGAACAAGTCGACCTCGTCGGCCCCAAGGGCGCGTTCAAGAACATCCGCATCATCGGCCCCACCCGCCCCCAGACGCAGGTGGAAATCTCCAAGACCGACGCGCGCGCCCTCGGCATCGACCCGCCGGTGCGCGAATCCGGCAAACTGGACGGCTCCCCCGGCATCAGACTCATCGGCCCCAAGGGCGAAGTCGAACTCGACGCCGGCGTGATCGTCGCGCTGCGCCACATCCACCTCTCCCCCGAGCAAGCGCAAGAAGCCGGCCTCAAGGACAAGGATCTCGTGGACGTGAAAACCTCCGGCACAAGGCCGCTGGTCTTCGAAGACGTGCTCATCCGCTCGGGCAACGGCCATTTCCGCGAATTCCACGTCGACACCGACGAAGCCAACGCCGCCGGACTGGCGAACAGCGACGAAGTGGAAATCGTCCGGAAAAAATAGAACCCGCCGGGGAATCAGCGGCGCTCGCGCGCCGGATGGAACGCACTGGATTGCCGCACAGCGCCGCGCGCGCCTCGCAATGACGAAGTGGGGGGGCTGCCACGTCGCTTCGCGCCTCGCAATGACGAGTTCTTCCGATGAATTCTCCTCTCCCGCTTGCGGGGGAGGAGAATGACAGCCTTGCGCGCCCCTTCAGGGAATCGTCACTTCCTGCACCGTCGACCATCCGCTGACGCCTTCCTTGGTCACGTAGCGCAGTGCGTAATAGAGTTTGCGG
>JAITLI010000103.1 GCA_031277975.1 Azoarcus sp. | reverse complement strand
GGGGTGGTTCGCGCCAGACTGTGAAGGAGGTGACTCATGATTTGGACTCCTGATGCTGATGTGATTCGATCATTGACCGCAGGATAACTTCTGCACGAAACAAAGGCCAGCTACGGGTTTGGGTGTAATCGGACGGAACCAGACACACAGCGTGTTGCTTGCGATTGCGTCGGCGTTGACTGGCGCGCGCGCTCCGCTATAATGCGCCTTCTTCGTTCCTCGATAGCTCAGTCGGTAGAGCGACGGACTGTTAATCCGCAGGTCCCTGGTTCGAGCCCAGGTCGAGGAGCCACAGCACAAAAAGCGCGAGTCGCCAGGCTCGCGCTTTTCGTTTTCGTTCGGGTCGAGTCCATGCGCACCAATCAACGTCCGGCGATGGCTTTCGGCGAATTTGTCGGCTTCATCGCTGCCTGCATGGCGCTCAACGCAATGTCGATCGACATCATGTTGCCCGCGTTGCCACTGCTCCATGCCGATTTCAAGCTCGCCGATCCCAATCAGGCGCAGTCCGTGATTGCGTTCTTCTTGATCGGCACCGGCGTATCGCAGCTTTTCTACGGGCCGCTCGCTGACCGTTTCGGACGGCGGCCCGTACTGATCGGCGGGCTTGTCCTCTACACCCTGGCCGGCATCCTGTCGACATTCGCCGATACCTTCGCCACCTTGCTGGCGGCGCGAGTATTGCAAGGCATCGGCGCGGGCGCGCCGAGAGTCATGGCGATATCCATCACCCGCGATTGTTTCGCCGGCGCGCAGATGGCGAAAACGATGTCACTGGCCATCATGGTTTTCATGACCGTACCCGTGCTCGCGCCTTCGCTCGGGCAAGTCGTGCTGCTGGCGGCGCCAAGCTGGCATTGGGTATTCGGCCTGCTGGTCGTGGCGGGCGCGGCGGTGCTGGTCTGGACGATCAGGAAATTGCCGGAAACCTTGCCCAGCGAGCGCCGCCTGCCGCTCGTCCCGCGTGCGGTCTACGCCGCCTATCGCCAGACTGTGACCACTCGCCGCTGCATCGGCTACACCGTGGCGCTTTCTTTCATCGTTGGCGCGCACATGGGGTTCATCACCTCGGCGCAGCAGATTTTCGTCGACGTGTTCGACGCCGGGCGCAGCTTCACCGTGCTTTTCGCCCTCATCGCGCTCACCAATGGATTCGCGGCGTTCGTCAATTCACGCCTCGTGCATCGCTTCGGCATGCGGCGGATGAGCATTGCCGGACTGGCGGCGATCCTCGTCATCAACCTTTTCCACCTCGGGCTGGATCTCGCCGGCCATGAGAGCCTGCTCACATTCATGCTGCTGCAAGGCGCCAGCGTCTTCACTTTTGGTATCCTCGCCGCCAACCTCAATACCATGGCGATGGAGCCGATGGGCCATATCGCCGGCACCGCCTCGTCGATGATCGGTTTTGTCTCCACTGTCGGCAGCGCGTTGATCGGCCTTGCCATCGGGCACATGTTCAATGGCAGCGTCACCCCGCTCGTCGGCGCCTATGTCGTGCTCGCAGTCTGTTCGCTCGCCATCGCCTATTGCACCGAGAAGCCCGGCGAGACAGGAGCGCCGCCATGATCCGGCGGTTTTCCCATGCGCGCCGCCGCATTCCGCGGAAGAGGCCGTCCCGTTTTCCTGCTTCTGTTTCTTGTTTCTGATTTCCGGAGAGGCCCTTGACTCCGTCCCTTCCCTCCCCTCCTTTCCGCATCGCCGTCAACGGCTATGGCCGTATCGGGCGCTGCTTCGTGCGCGCCATTCGTGAAAGCGGGCTGGACAGGCATCTCGCCGTGGTCGCAATCAACGAACCCGCCGATCTTGCCAGCATCGCCCATCTCACCCGCTTCGATTCCACCCATGGCCGTTTTCCGGGACAGGTTGCCACGGATGGAAACGCGCTCATTCTCGATGGGCGGGCGGTTGCTGTCTCCCATGCCGAGACGCCGGAGGATGTCGACTGGCGCGCGCTCGGAGTCGATCTTGTCGTCGAGTGCTCGGGGCGCTACACGGAGCGCGGGCAGTTACAGCGTTTCATCGACGCTGGCTGCCCAAGGCTTCTGCTCTCCAATCCCGGCGCGCATGCCGGCGACGTCGATGCCACCGTGGTGTACGGCATCACCCATGCCGGGCTGGATGCGGGCGCGCGCCTGGTTTCCGCCGCTTCTTGTACGACGAACGCCGCCATCCCGGTGCTCGCCCTGCTGCAACGCGAATTCGGACTCGAACGGGCGCTGCTCACCACCCTGCATTCAGCGATGAACGACCAGCCATTGATCGATGGCTACCATCACCGCGAACTCGCCCGCACGCGCTCGGCGATGCAGTCGATCATTCCGGTGGCAACGGGACTCGCGCGCGGCATCGAACGCCTGCTGCCCGAGCTCGCGGGCCGGGTGGAGGCCAAGGCGATTCGCGTGCCGACGCACAATGTCTCAGCCATCGACATGGTGCTGACCCTCGCGCGCGAAGTCAGCGCCGCGCAGATCAACGATTTGCTGCGCGAAGCCGCTCGCGGCCAGTACGCCGGACTTGTCGATTGGTCGGACGCGCCCCACGCTTCGATCGACTTCAATCACGATCCTCATTCCGCCATTGTCGACGGCGGCCAGAGCCGCGCCTGCGGGCCGCGGACGATCAATCTTTTCGTCTGGTTCGACAACGAATGGGGCTTCGCCAATCGTATGGTCGAGCTCACCCGCCACTGGCTGGAGTCGTCAGCGAATCGGGAACATCGAGGGTACGAATGAAAACACTCTCCGGCAGCGGTCACGCCGCTGCCGGAGAGAGCGGGAGCGCCTCGGCGGCGCTCCCTGACGGGCCTCACTTATGATGGCGTGGGAGTCTGGCTTTGCAGCCATTCACGCATGGCGGCATTGACGCGCGTCTGCCAGCCTTTCCCCGTGGCCCGTAGTCCTTCCAATACGTCGATATCCATACGCAACGAGACCATCTGCTTGACAGGTCTCACGTAAGGCGGACGCCCCTTTCGGTTTGTTTTTACCGTCTCCGGCATGGCTTGATACCCCCCTTCTGTTGGCAGCGCTCTGTTTATCATGCGGCGAGCGCCGCCGCTATTCGCGAAAGCCGCATGTTCACTTACACCCATACTACCGCAAGCCGCAATATATTCCTGCGACATTGATGACGTGTGGCTTTTTTGCAAGTTGGCCGCCTCGCGGCGCTCCGTTCACCCGCATTCGCCACACCGTTTTCAAAACGGTGTTCTTAACAGCGTTCGACAATACCATTACTCTGAGCTTTTGCGTAAAAGCACGGCCATTTTGAATGTCGTCAGCGTGACTTTTTCCTTGTAGAGGATAACGAAGTCAATACATTATAGCAAGTACACCGACTTTACCCACATAGCGACAGTGATTAAATTCACACACTCCATATTATATGTCAAGCCCTTGCGATGCCATTTTGCCGCATATTTACATCTCGTTGCAAATTCAAGCAATTCATTGAAGCAATATGAAACATCTCGAAACAAATCATGCGAACCAAAGGCAATGCGAGAATTTGTCACAGGACACCTATTCAACAAATTTCATAAAATAAATTTTCGCGCTTTCGCGGCGCCACATATCCATACCCACCAAGAAGGCTCACGATGAAAATGAAACCCCTCCGCACCGAAACAGATTACGCCGCCGCCGTGGCCCGCGTGGATGAACTGTGGGAAGCCGCGCCAGACACGCGGGAAAGCGACGAACTGGGAACGCTTGCGGCATTGATCGACAGTTATGAAGAGCGCCAAGCGCAGGCACCTTCTACTCCATCCATTGAAATCGACGCGTTGACGTTCCTCATGGAACAACGAGGACTTTGATGGACCCCACAGCCTCTTGCTTCGGCATGCCAGCTACCCTCCGTGATGCGTAATAACGTTAACAGTATATGTATATACCCGCGGAAATTCAGCCATACCTTTCATGCGACGTGACATTCTCCACGTCAGTACACTCATAAAATAGAGAGTGTTGACAAGGATATAGTCCCTTGGCAAATATATTCCAGTTCCCTATTTTGATGGGAGAATGGCGATGCCGAAATGCAAGAAATGTGGATCGGAACATGCGGTCAAGAATGGAATAGTCGGAGGCAGGCAAAGGTACCGTTGCCGGGACTGTGGGTGCAACTT
>JAITLI010000010.1 GCA_031277975.1 Azoarcus sp. | reverse complement strand
GCACACCGGTAAACACCGTCGCGCCGTTCGGCTCCTTGCATTTATAGATCTCCGCCTGGGCGCTGCTCGCCGCCAGTGTCAACAGCATGATGATTATCGCGTTTTTCATGAGCCTGCACCTCCTCCTTGCGCTTCATTTTTCGAGCATAAACAGGATGTATCCTGAGGCATAGTCTGTCAACACACAGGAGAGGCCGGCGCTAAAAATTTTCTCTATTTCGGCTTCTGCGCCGTCGGCGCGGATCTCACGCTGCCGCTTTCTTGTTCATATTTTCTTTTTATTGCGCCAGCGCAAGGGCAGCGCGGGCGATGGCGTCCTGTCCCTCTCTCCATCGGCTTTTCCATTGCTCATTGTTCCGGCTTTGCGGGAATCAGATTGACGACCTGTACCTCGTTCCGGGCGCCGAGCCGCATCCATGGCCCAAATGTTCCGGCGCCCTGTGAAACCAGCAACGTGACGCCGCCAATCCGGTAGCGGCCTCTGTACATGGGAAAACGGTATTTCACCAAGGCGGTGCCGGGGAAGAATTGTCCGCCATGGGTATGCCCGGAAAGCATGAGGTCTATGTTTCCTTCCGCCGCATACTTCATCCCCACGGGGCTGTGATGCGCGAGAACCGACGGTTTGCCGTCTTCTCTGGCAATGCGGGGCAGTTCTTCCTGTATGGTCAGTGTATTGACCATGTGAGCATCACGGGTTTCCCTGTCGGCGTTCATGTATTCCATGCCGATGAGCTGGACGCCGTGTGTTTCGATCATTTCGCTCCGCAGGATGCGGATGCCCGCGTCGGCGATGAGCTGCAAGGCCCCGCCGGTATCCATGTAGTATTCGTGATTGCCGGTGGTGAAATACTGTTCGGCGCGAACCCGCCTGAAAAGCGAGAACAATCCCGGTTTCAAGGCAATGTTGCTGTCGATCAGATCCCCGTTGTAGAGCACCATGTCGGGCTTCTGTTCATCAATGGCGTCCAGGATCCTGTTGAGATAGGCTTCCCCTCGCTGCGCTCCCAGATGGATGTCGGGAATGTGAACGATCCTGACGGGCTGCGCCAGGTTATTCACGGCGATGTCGTGATGCGTGACCACAAAGGATTGGGCATTGATGAAGCCCAGCGCCACGAAGAATGCGGAAACAACGATTCCGCCAATGCCAAGCGGACGTTTGGGGATGCGTTTGACCAAAGCCGTCAATGGATGTGTAGCGGCCAGAAGAAAGAACAGGTAGATGACAAATACGAACAACAGCCCCAACGCATTGTATATCCACGCAATGGCAATGTTGTCCAGGACGTAGATGCCGGTATGGAGCAGCAGCATGTAGCCGCCGAGCACGGCGGCAGTAAAGACGGCAAGCGGCCATCTTCTCCGAAGACCCAGCAGGTTCTTCAGTCTGAACGGGACATACCAGACCGAAACGGCCATCAACATCCACGCAATCATCGTGAGCGTCATCGCGACGCGCTCCCGCTTTCTTTCGTCGAAGCAAAATCAATCACGAACCGGTAGCGCACGTCCTTGTTCACCACGCGCTCGTAGGCGGCATTGATCTGGTCGGGACGAATCAGTTCGATGTCGGGCCGGATGTTGCGCGCGAAGCAGTGGTCGATGACGGCCTGGGTTTCGGCGATGCCGCCGATCATCGAACCCGCCAGGCTCTTGCGGCCAAACGCCATCGAGGCGGGATTGATGCCGCGCGCCTCGCCCAGGCCCACGTTGACGAAGGTGGCGTCGAGCTTCAGCATGTCCATGAACGGCTGTACGCCGAAGGCATACGGCACGGTCGAGATCATCAGGTCGAAGGCATTGGCGAGCTTCTGCATCGCCGCCGCGTCGCGCCAAAGCAGCGCCTCGCGCGCGCCAAGGCGCACGGCGTCCGCGATCTTGCCCGGCGTGGTGGTGAAGACGGTCACGTCGGCGCGTTCCGCCACGGCCAGCTTCACCGCCATATGGCCCAAACCGCCCAGCCCCACCACGGCAACACGCTGCCCTGGCCGAACCCGCCAATGGCGGAGCGGCGAAAAGGTGGTGATCCCGGCGCAGAGGATGGGCGCCGTCGAGACCAGATCCATCCCCGGCGGAATACGAATGGCGAAGCGCTCGTTGACAACGATCCTGTCCGAATACCCGCCGAAGGTCTGCCCGCCGGAAATCTTGTCTGGAGAGTCGTAGGTGAAAGTAGTGCCTTTGAGGCAGATTTGCTCGCGGTCGGCCAGGCAGTTCTCACATGTGCCGCAGGAATCCACCATGCAGCCGACGCCTGCGATTTCGCCGACCTTGAACTTCGTGACCTGGTTGCCGACCGCCAGCACGCGGCCAAGGATCTCGTGGCCGGGGACGATGGGAAGCGATGGCGCGCCCCAATCGCCCCGCACCGCGTGGATGTCGGAATGGCAGATCCCCGCGTAGAGCACGTCGATCAGGACATCGTGGGGCGTGAGCGCCCGTCGCTGGATTTGCAGCGGCGCAATGCGGCCTCCAGTGCTTTGTGCGCCGTAGGCGCGCACTTGGAACGGACTTTGGCCCAGCGTCGATGCGGAAAAAGCCTCCGCCGCCTGCGCGCCGCCCGATGACAGCACGCCGGACAAAGGCACGGCGGCAAGCCCCGCGCCCGCCATTTTCAGGATTTTCCGGCGATCCGGCCCGGCTGGCGCGTGGTCTGGATGTTCGTCGTCGCATACATGGCACATGATCAATCTCCTTGGGTTGCGATGGATGAAAAAAGGTAATGGAGGTTAGTCGGCGCGGGAGATCGTCGCGCGCAGCCGCCCTGGCTGATCAAGCGCTTCGATACCGGAAAAAATTGTTGCAATCTTGATGACGCCCGCCGCGTCCGGCCCGCACCCACGGTAGAAAGCGATGTTTCCCCACGGGGCGTAATAGGCGATGTCGCCCGCGGCGCCCGCATCGCTCGCGGGCGCGCCTTCTTCCGAAAGGCGCTTCGGCAATGTATCGCTGACTTTTTCCGTTGCGCCGAAATCCCGTAGCGTCACGGTCAACGGCAGCAGCGCGGCGAAATCCCGCGCCGTCGGGTTGTCTTCCAGTGTTGCCGCCATGCTCGCGGCGCCGATGGCGATACGGATATTCATGCGATGCGCGCCTTTCCGGTCTTGCGTTTGCGCTGCCGCCGGCAAACTGTCCAGCAGGGGCGATGCGGCCAGTATTGCGACGGCTGAGAGCGCCTTTCTTCGTTCAGGCGACATCGATTCGCGCTCCGGACGCTTGCCGATGCATGCATGGTGCATGGCAAGTCTCCTTGCTTCGTGAATCATTTTCGATTCTCCTGTGTATTCACCACGTTTGTCCGGGACGTTTTTCGAACACATCCTTGACGATCGGAAGCGCCGAAAAAGCCTTGGGCCAACCAGCGTAGAAGGCCAGATGTGTCAAGGCTTCGGATGCTTCCGCCCGCGTCAGGCCGTTATCCATCGCGCGCTCCAGGTGATAGGGCGCCTGCGCGACTTGGCCAGAGGCAATCGGGGCGCTCACGGTAACGAAGCTGCGGTCGCGCAGCGGCATCCGTATCCGGGCGCGCGGGGGATTGGCCGTGGTATTGCGCGTCCGTCACCTTTTCCAGCCAGTTGACGTTCTTGCCGTCGACCACATCCTGAACGGCGAGGTGCCGCATGCCGTTGTGTTCCGCGGCGCCATGCCAGTGCTTGACGCCGGGCGGCGTCCAGATAACATCGCCGGGCCTGATCTCGCGCCTCGGCCCGCCCCATTCCTGCACCCAGCCCGTACCGGAAACCACGATCAGTGTCTGGCCCGCCGGATGGGTGTGCCAGTTCGAGCGCGCTCCCGGCATGAACGTGACCTGCGCGCCGGAAGATCGGGATGGCGGGATGGCATCGAACAGCGAATCGAGGATGACCGTTCCCGTGAAGTATTCAGGATTCGGTGTCACATCGGGCCGGGAGCCGTTCGGCGAGATTGTCATCGTTTCCGCGAAAGCTGCGCCCGCCGCCAACAGCGGCACAGCCAATGCCGCCGCCGCCAACTGTCGTTTGTGCTGATTCATTCCTGCCCTCCTGTATATGCATCGTCAAATCATTCGGGATGAAACGGATGCGACGACACGCGCCACGAAGCGGAGTAAAATCCTTAGAGTCAACTCCATGTCAACATGATTTGCAAAATTTTTCCCGAAAGGAACGAAAATGGCGACGATCACGGAAATCGGCAAAAAATTCGGCCTCACGGCGGACACCCTGCGCTATTACGAACGCATCGGTCTGATTCCGGCGGTAGGCCGCGGCGCGGGAGGCATCCGCAATTACACGAAATTCGATTGCGACTGGATCGACTTCATCAAATGCATGCGCGGCGCGGGCGTCCAAGTGGAGGCGCTCATTGAATACGTTACGCTTTTCCAGCAGGGTGACACGACCGCCGACGCGAGAAAGCAGATTCTCGTCGAACAGCGCGCCCAGATTGCGGTGCGGGTGGACGATATGCGGAAAATGCTGGATCGGCTGGATCAAAAGATCGGGCAATACGAAAGCCACATCATGCCCGCGGAAAGGAAATTGCAAAGAAAAAACGGAAGGATGGCGCTGGAAAGGTTCGACGCGCTGAACCGCGAAGCGCAATGATGACAAGGAACACGGCATGATGTCGCTTCCCATGCCCAAAACGGTCTGATTCCACAGCATCCGTACAAACGAACTCAAACGCCTCATTCCTGGAAACCACGCCGAAAACCACGACATGAAACCACTCACCCTCTCCCTTGCCCAACTCAATTTCACCATCGGCGACTTTTCCGGCAACATCGCCCGGATGAGCGCCGCCGCCGGGGAAGCCGCCGCCGCGGGCGCGCGGCTGGTCGTCTTCTCCGAACTCGCGCTCACCGGCTACCCCACCGGCGATCTGCTCGACGAAGCGGATTTCCTCGCCCGCGTCGACGCGGCATTGGCTGGATTGCTCGACGCGAGCCGGGCCACGCCCGATCTCTACTGGATCGTGGGCGCCCCCACCCGCCGGCGGGGGCCGGGCAAGGCGCTGGAAAACAGCCTCCTCGCGCTCCGCAACGGGGAAATCGTCCTCGCCTACGCCAAACAGCTCCTGCCGACCTACAACGTTTTCGATGAGCGGCGCCATTTTGAGCCGGGGCCGGATGTGGCGCGGATACTGGAAGTCGATGGCGTGAAGCTCGGTTTTCTTGTCTGCGAGGACGCCTGGAACGATCACGGCGCGGATTACCCCGTCAATCCCCTCGCCCGGCTCGCGGCGGCCGGACCGGATCTCGTCATCACCATCAACGCCAGCCCTTCCAACATCGGCAAACGCGAGGAGCGCCATGCCATCCTCGCCGCCGCGAGCCGCCGCCACGCGATGCCCATGCTCTATGTCAACCAGATCGGCGGGCACGATCAACTGGTCTTCGACGGCGCTTCCTTCGCGGTCGCGCCACGGGACGGCGTCGTTTTCGAGGCGGCGCGCTTCGCGGAAGAAGTCGCCACCCTGCGCTTCCAGGACGGCGAATTCTCCGGCGCGCAAGGCCGGGCGCTCGCGCCCGTCCCCGCCGCTGGCCTGCCGGTCATGGCCTTCTATCGCCGCCAGATCGTCCTCGGTCTGTCCGACTACGCCCGCCGCTGCGGTTTCGGCAAGGTCGTGGTCGGCTCTTCCGGCGGCATCGACAGCGCGCTGACGCTGGCGCTCGCCGCCGAAGCCCTCGGGCCGGAAAACGTCGCCGCCGTGACCCTGCCTTCCCGTTTTTCCAGCGCGGGCAGCGTCGATGATTCCGTCGCGCTGTGCGAGAACCTTGGCGTCCGGCTTTTCGAGCATCCGATCCGCGATCTCGTCGCCGCTTATGAACAAGGTTTCCACGCCGCCTTTGGCGAGCCGCTCAAGGGGCTGGCGCTCGAAAACCTGCAAGCCCGCGCGCGCGGTGCCGTGCTGATGGAATACTCCAACCAGTTCGGCGCCCTGCTCCTCGCCACCGGCAACAAAAGCGAGATTTCCGTCGGCTACTGCACACTCTACGGCGACACCAACGGCGGCCTGGGACTCATCGGCGATCTCTACAAAACGGAAATCTTCGCGCTTTCCCGCCACATCAACGAGGCCGCCGGGCGCGCTCTGATCCCCGACGCCATCATCGACAAGCCGCCCTCCGCCGAACTCGCCCCCGGCCAAAAAGATACCGACAGCCTGCCGCCTTACCCGGTGCTGGACACGATCCTGAAAGTCCTGATCGAGGGCGAGCGCCTTTCCGCCGAAGAACGCGACACGGTCAAGGCCGATTACGCGCGCCTGGCCGGAACGGAAGACGGCGCGGCCCTGATCGCGCGCGTGCGGCGGATGATCTGGAAAAACGAGTACAAGCGCCGCCAGGCCCCGCCGATCCTGCGCCTGCGCCCCCGCGCCTTCGGCAGCGGACGGCGGATGCCGATCGCGGTCAAATATGAATGACTTCACCGCGCTCGCAATGACGAGGGGGAGAGCTTTTGTAATTCAGAGGGTTGTATTTTTCCAAAAACAAGCACAGTTTCCCTTCTTGTTAAAGCACATGGGCGTCATGCTTTTATAAAAAAGTCGCCCCCATAAGAACTATCCATATAGCCAATGATTTCTTGGGATATAAATATGGTGCATGGAAAACGCCAATTCCAAAATGCCGTAGAAAAGCATTTGCAAAATACGGCAGAAACCAAGTATTCCATTTTTTCACTTTTTGTTTCAAATCTTCTTTTTGCGCTATAAGCCTTTTTCTCTCTTTGTGAAAATATTCGGCATTGACGCTGTTTATGCGGTCAAGCTGGATGTATATGTACAAGGAAATCCAAAAAAATAACAAGATTATCCATGTAACAAACAGCAATGCTTTTATATACTCAAAATCCATCGTATCTCCCTCTCTGGTTCAACCGTGTATAGTCGTTGGAAATGCGCAAGGGCTTTTTGCGATCACGGGGTGACCGTAGAAGTCTTTTTGCCTGCCGGTATTTTGTTGTCGGCGGTATTGCGTAAACCTCCGCTGTGTTAGTTATCAATGTTTTTGCACGTCCTCTGGTCGCTTCCGAGGAAAGACTAAAAGGTTTAGGCAAAATTATAGGGTTCATTTTTGCTCAATGAACCGATAACTCATTTGAGATTTCCAACTTGAAAATCACAGGACGAAGGCCGTCGTTGCAGGCACATATCGCTACGCCAAGCTTTTTATCCAATCGCCATAGTAAAAAGCCCGCCATCTGTCCCCGCGCCATGCGAAAGTGTAAAAACATACTGATAGATAGCCTCGTACCTTGCCATAGGCAGAGTGTTGCAGTTCATTTTAGAGTCCACCGTTGGTGAAAAAAAGCGCACACGCCAGACAATTCAAACTGATGAAACCACCAATTTCATAGTCATTCCCATGCTTTAAGGGTATTTTAACATGAACGAAATATAGAAGGAAAAGAACAAAAGGGGCCAGCATATACACTATAGACAATTCATTTAGCCCCTGTTGGAACCATCGCAGAAGACCTGTCACTACAAACAACCCACCCCACCCACATATGGTTAATATGTTTACCATGCCCCAAGTTATTTTCATAAATTGCCTCCCGTTCACGCCAATAAATGACGCGTCGCACCACAAATTCAGAATAATGAAGGTGTGTCCATGCGACTCGTGCTATCTATACAGATCGATAGATAAGTTGTAGCCGGAACTGCTCAAACTGAAATTACTCATTTCTACTTTTCCAGGTTGTGAGGGCAACGGAAGTCAAAACTTTGCATGCAAGACAAACACAACATCCCCACGCTCGTTCAAAAAAACAACAGATGCGGGTTTTCCGATATTTTGTAGCGTAGTTGCCACTACGGATAAACAATGATCATTTTTCAAAAATTCTGTACTTGTTCTATATTCCGCAAGCCAATAATCCGTGTTGATATAGAAATCCCAGATTCTAAGCGGATGACTGTTTCTTTTGGGTGGAAAGTCGACACGGCAATTATTGTCATGAATTACTTTTACCAGCTTGGCCTGCACCCCCAAGTCAACACCATACATTGATACCAACATTGAAAGGATAAGTGCAAGAATATATACAGCAAATATTATCAAAACAAATTTCAAAATTACGGCAGCGCTATCATGAATAGGGCCGACCATCTTTTCACCAAATATATGATATATGCTTGTGGTTGTGTTTTGCTCTTTCATCTCATTGCCCCAAGTCGGGAAGTCCTTTTTTCATAAATACAAACGCCTTCCTTTCCCTTTTTGGAACGGCGCGTAACGCGCGGAACTATGCTTCGCATGACA
>JAITLI010000174.1 GCA_031277975.1 Azoarcus sp. | reverse complement strand
ACGCTACCGCGACACCGCGCTCGACACGCAAGTGCCTTACCTGAAAGTCGTGCTCGGCTTCCTCGGCATGACCGACGTGCGTTTCATCTACGGAGAAGGTTTCGCCATGGGGGCGGAATTCGTGCGCCAGGCCGAAGCGGAAGTCAAGGCGCAGATCGAAGCGCTGCGAGACTGACGGATCCGCTCGCCGGCAGCCTTGCCCGGGACTGCCGCGCCCGGAAACCAACACCTTAGAGAGGGGCTGGGAAGGGCTGTGGTTTTCTCATTCCATGAATAGTGTTCAAAATACAACACCCGGCACATGGATTTCGACAGAATCCTTGCGCGCGCGAAGTGTCCGGAAAATTTTTTTAGCTTTATGTGTTGACATGCCAGCCATACTCTGATGAGATACATCCCCGTTCTTACTTTTTCAAGGAGTATCACCATGGCTAATTTTCTGGACAAAGTCATCGATTTCATTAACGTCACCTCCAGCGTCATAGTCGACGCACTGACGGTCGGGGTCAGCCTGTGGAATGGCGCGGTAGAACTGTGCGAAGAAGTCTTTGACGCAGCGGCCGCGCTGACCGTTGGCGCGATAGATCTCGGGACTGACTGGATTTGCGGGCTTTTCCTTTTCCCCACCATCAAGAGCGCCGAAGCGCCCGCTGATGTGCTCGAAAGCGCTCCGGCGCTGGTGGAGGAAACGGATGTGGCGTCCTATGCCGCGTACGACGAGGCGGAAAGCGATGTCATTACCTTCAACACGGTGGATACAGCCGATACCGCGTATGCGGATCTATATCTGGATCTGCCCGATAGCGACGTGCTGGTCGTCGATAGCGTGACAAGCGAAGACATCGCTGTTGTTGGCGTGTCTTTGGAAGTTGAAGACGCGGAAGCGTTTGCATAAGACAGTAAATAGAAACATGGCCGGTCTGGAGTCTGCCGCAAGCGGAGTTCGCTGAAAGCATCGCATCCTGCTGGCCCTTGTGTTGCAGAAAGACAGGCAGCCTGACGAACGGGGGCTGCCTGTTGTTTTCGTGCCCGCGATTCTGCCGCGCAAGCGCCCAGGCGCCCGGGCGCCTCGGTTCCATCATGAATACTTGCGCATTCACGGTCGTCGATATATCGTGCGCCAGTGATTTTTCCAGCGCGTGTCGACGCACGCTTTCCCACGATGATGCCTTTGAAGCTCGCACTCACGATTTCATTGTTTGCCGTGCTGTCCGCATGCGCCGGCGCTCCACCGCCCGGCGCTCCGCCGGCGGCGCCGCGGGAAAGGCCCACGACCGCGACCGCCAACCCGGCGTTGAGCGCGGAAGAAGTGAGCATGCGATTCCTGAGGCTGATCGAAGGCTTGAGATCGCGCGGCGACATCACCGTCGAGCGGGTCCAGAAAACCATGGGGGTGACATTGCAGTGGAACACGGGCGGGCTTTTCCACCTCCAGGACCTCGAAGGGGACTGGTTCTACGTGCTTTCCATGGCGTTCAGCGAAGCTGGCCAGAAAGCAAAGATCGCCCTTGATTTCGTCAACAGAATGAACCGATCCGCCGATATGTCGTCCATCTGCAATCCGGACTTTGCACGCTACCAGGCCGCCCTGAAAAAAATGGGATACCAGGAAACCCCGCTGCGCGATAAAAGCGGGCAACTGACGTACATCACCTACAGCAAGGGCGATATCCTGATCGGACTGGTGCCGCAACTGAAAATCTCCCGCGAGGGCAAAACCTATCCCGCCTGCGTGCGGCGCATCGGGCTATGACCCCGGAGGACAGGGATCGGGCATCACGACCGGGCGGGCGTCCCCATACCGAACCCGGTTCCTCGCATCAGTAACAATGCTCCGGCGCCGGAAAGCCGCCGTCCTTGACAGCCTGGACATAAGCGCTGATGGCCGCGTCGATACTGGCGGCGTCCCGCATGAAATTGCGCACGAAACGCGCCGGCCTGCCGGGGAAAACGCCGAGCATGTCATGCATGACCAATACTTGCCCGTCGCATCCGGGGCCGGCGCCGATGCCAATGCTCGCCGTCGACGTCAGGCTGGCGGTGATTTCGCTGGCGACTCCGGCAGGCAGCATCTCCATGACCAGCAAGGCGGCGCCGGCCTGCTCCAGCGCCAGCGCATCGGCCTTGAGGCGGGCCGCGCCGGCTTCTCCGCGTCCCTGGACACGATAACCGCCGAGCTGGTGTACCGATTGCGGAGTCAGGCCGATGTGGGCGCATACCGGTACGCCGCGTTCGACGAGGAAACGCACGGTTTCGGCCATGTACGCTCCGCCTTCGAGCTTGACCATCCGCGCGCCGGCGGCCATCAGGCGGGCGGCGCTTCTCATGGCCTGGGCGGGGCCTTCCTGATAACTGCCGAATGGCAGATCGGCGAGAAGGAAGACGCGCCCTATCCCCCGGTTGACGCATTCGGTGTGATAGACCATTTGTTCGAGCGTGACGGGCAAGGTGCTCGCCTGCCCCTGGATGGCATTGCCGAGCGAATCCCCGACCAGGATCGCATCGACGCCGCAGCGCTCGAACAGGGCGGCAAAGCTGGCGTCGTAGCAAGTGAGCATGGCGATCTTGCGGCCTTCGGCGCGCATCTTGCCCAGTTCGAAAAGCGTGACGGGTTTTTCATCCCGGAGATAACTCATGGCGGGGCCTCCTCGAAAGAGCGCGAAGTTTCGGCCAAACCGGGAAGATGTACAAGCGCGGACGGACGAAATGCCACGCGCGGACATCACGGACAGTCTCCCTCCGGGGCTCCCCGGCGCACCTTGCGGTTAAAATCTTTTCCCCATACTCCAACAGATCTCCCCGATGGAGAAGACAACATGGAATGCAGCATCACCTGGACCGGAAGCGGCGGCATGACCTTCCTGGCCGAAACCGGCAGCGGCCACCTGCTGGCCATGGACGGTGCCCCCGAAGGCGGCGGGCGCGATCTTGCGCCCCGGCCAATGGAAATCGTGCTGGCCGGCGCGGGAGGATGCACCGCCTACGATGTCGTGCTGATTCTCAAGCGGGGACGGCAGGATGTGCGCGGCTGCACGGTGCGCCTCGAAGCCGAGCGCGCCAGGGAAGACCCCAAGGTATTTACCAGAATCCGTTTCCACTACACCGTCAGCGGGCGCGGTCTCAAGCCCGAAGCCGTCGAGCGCGCCATCCGGCTATCGGCGGAAAAATACTGCTCGGCCTCGATCATGCTCGGCAAGACCGCCGAAATCAGCCATGACTGGACGATCCTCGAAACCGGCTGAACCCTCGCCGCACGCCCGCACCCGCACCCGCACCGCCCACACCCGCCACCACCCCATGCCACGATGAATCCCACCAGCCATATCCAGCGCTTTCTGTTGGAAAATCTCGACATTCGCGGCTCGATCGTAAAACTCACCGACGTCTGGCAAGCCCTGCAACGCGGACGCGCCTACCCGCCCGCCGTCGCCGAACTGCTGGGCGAAATGGCCGCGGTCTCCACCATGATTGCCGGCAACCTCAAACAACCGGGGCGGCTCACCTTCCAGATACAGGGAAACGGCCCCGTCAGCCTCCTGGTGGTCGACTGCCTGGAAACACTCAACCTGCGCGGCTACGCCAAAAGCGAACGCACGGTCGTGGGCGCCGGCCTGGCGGGACTGGTCGGCGGCGGGCATCTGCAACTGAGCCTGGAAATGGAAGGACTGGAGCAGCCTTACCAAAGCCTCGTCCCGCTCGAAGGCGGCAGCATCGCGGAAGTGTTCGTCCACTACCTCGAATGCTCGGAACAACAGCCCGCCGCGCTGTGGCTGGCCTGCGATCCGGACACCAGCGCCGCGTTCTTCGTGCAGAAACTCCCCGGCGCGGACGCGAAAGACGCCGACGGCTGGACACGCATCCTCACCCTGATGCAAACCATGCGCCGCAAGGAACTCCTCGCGCTCGATCCCGCCGCCCTGCTCCAGCGCCTCTTCGCCGAAGAAGACATCAGCCTCTACCCCGCCCGCGCCGTCACCTGCCACTGGCCGCCCGATCCGGAAAAGATCGCCGCCATGCTGCGCGCCCTGGGCGAAGAAGAAACCCGCGCCATCGCCGACGAACGCGGAGAAGTCATCATCCGCGACGAACTATCGAACCACACCTACCACTTCGACGCGGAAGACATCGCCGCCGTATTCAAACCGATCACGCTGCACTGAACAGGCATCGGGGGCCAGGCGCCCGGCGGTCTTTCCCCGCCCCCGCCCCCCGCTCCCCGATCCCCGAAGTCACATCGCTTCGCCGCGCAACGCGCGCAGATGCCAATCGAAAGCCTCGCCCAGCAGATGCGGCGTCTGCTTGCCGTTGGCGCTTTTCTCCGCGCGGGCAAGATAATCGTCGAGCGCGGGGCGGAAACGGGGATCGGCGCACCTGTCGATCACCAGGCGGGCGCGCTGGCGCGGAGCGAGGCCGCGCAAATCGGCCAGGCCATGCTCCGTGACCAGCACCTGCACATCGTGCTCGGTATGGTCGACGTGCGAGACCATCGGCACGATGCACGAAAGCGCGCCGTTCTTGGCCGTCGAAGGCGTCATGAAGATCGAAAGATAAGCATTGCGCGCAAAGTCGCCCGAGCCGCCGAGGCCATTCATCATCTTCGAGCCAAGCACATGCGTGGAATTGACGTTGCCGTAAATGTCGGCTTCGAGCATGCCGTTCATCGAGATCGTGCCCAGGCGGCGGATGATCTCGGGGTGGTTGCTGACTTCCTGCGGACGCAGGATGATGCTCTTGCGGTACTCGTCGATATTGGCGAAAAGATCGCCCAACGCCCTGGCCGAGAGCGAAACGGCGGTAGCCGAAGCGCAGACGAGCTTGCCGGAGCGGATCATATCGAGCATGCCATCCTGCAAGACCTCGGTGTAGGCCGTGAGATCATTGAACGGGCCGTCGTCGAGGCCCGCCATGACCGCGTTGGCGATATTGCCCACGCCCGATTGCAGCGGCAACAGGGTGGGCGGGATGCGGCCCTTCTTCACCTCGTACTGGAGGAAATCCAGGATATGCCCGGCGATGAGGCGCGAGTTCTCGTCCGGCGCGGAGAATTTGTTGTCGCGGTCGAAACAGTCGGTCTCGACCACAGCCACCACTTTCTTCGGATCGACGCGCAGATAGGGGTCGCCGATGCGGTCGGCGGGCGCGGCGAGCGGAATCGGCTGGCGACGCGGCGGCAGCGCGACGCTGTAGATATCGTGCATACCTTCGAGCCTGGCGCTTTGCGCCGCATTGACTTCGAGGATGACCCTGTCGGCCAGGTCCAGCCACGTCGGATTGTTACCGATCGAAGTCGAAGGCACCAGGCGGCCATCTTCGAGAATGGCGACGACTTCGATCAGGGCGACGCCGAGCTTGCCGTAATGACCCCAGGCGGCATTCTGAGCGACGTGGGAAAGATGGACATCCGTATAGTTCGCCTCCCCGGCATTGATGCGATTGCGGCAGTCCGGGTCGGACTGGTAGGGCAGGCGCATGGAGACGCCATTGACCTTGAAGAGCGCGCCGTCGAGTTCGGGCGAAGTCGAAGCCCCCGTCCACACCCCGACGCGGAAGGTCTCGCCCCGCCCGGCGGCGGCGGCGATCCGCCGGGCGAGCGCCTGCGGCACCGCCTTGGGATGCCCCGAGCCGGTGAAGCCGCTCACGCCGACATTGTCGCCGGGGTTGATGAAAGCGGCGGCATCATCCGCCGCCATGATCTTGCCGCGCAACGCGGCATTTTGAATGCGGGAATCGCTCATCTGGGTTCTCTCTCGTCCGAAAGGGGTCAAAAAAAACGCGCCAACGCGCAGGCGCGTATCGTACAAGGAAACCAAGCGGCGGGCAGAAGTTCCCGCCGCGCCGGACAAACAGCGCGGCCCGGCAAGATCGGCGGCGCTGCGCGCCGCATGGCCGGCCTCCCCCTCTCCCCCGCCCCCGCCTTTACGCTGGCGGCGGCAATGCGCTCGATGTGGGGAAATTCTTTGGCCCTTGCAGCGTTCAGGCCCGCATGATTTTTTTCGCCACGCAAATATATTTCGTACTACACTCCCGCCTTCCAGTAACTGAGAATTGTTTTATCAGATTCCGACCAC
>JAITLI010000087.1 GCA_031277975.1 Azoarcus sp. | reverse complement strand
CCTTTCAAGGCAAACTCCAGGGTCTCCTTGCCAACGTCGATGCCCGCGAAGTCCAGGCTGGTTTCGGGTGAGGTGTTCATGCTTGTGTTCCTGTTCGGTGTATTCCTGTTCGGTGTATTCCTGTTCGAGGTATTCCTGTTCGAGGTGTTCCTGTTCGAGGTGTTCCTGTTTTCGGATGATGAGTTCATGTTTGTCATAAACCTATCTTATGAATACGAGGTCGGCGTGTTACCGCCGCCTCCGGCAACTGTTCGGACTTGCAACAAACGGATGACCACGGTACGCCAAAAGCTGTCTTTCGGGCTTGAATGCCCACAGAGGAGGCAGGCTGTACCAGGCTCTCCGAAACAAACCCCAAACAACATTGTCTGGGGAAAACTCAATATATAAGAGGACGAAAAGTCAGCGGCGCTTCGCGCCGCTCGTCAGGACTGGATTGCTGCGGCGCTGACTGAATCCGGCTCCTGATTTGACATTCTTCCCGGAGCGGGATAACTTCTCTCCGCTTCGGCGCCGATTTGATCCATAGCTTGCGGGCGCCCAATAAATCCGGCTAAAGCGTGGGTGACCCAGCCGGTTCCCGCGCCGCCTGGGTTTTTGTTTTCACACGGACTGCATATGACCGAACCGCAGATCGAACCGCAATCCGCCGGCGTCGTCGCGCCGGCGACGGCTCGCTTCGACGATGTGCTGCGCTTGCGCAGCGGTGGCCGCCTGGATGGCTACGAACTGGTGTACGAGATTTACGGCGAACTCAACGCCGCGCGCAGCAACGCCGTGCTGGTGTGCCATGCGCTGTCGGGTTCGCACCATGTCGCCGGGCGTTATGCCGACGAGGACGAAGATTCCGGCTGGTGGAACAACCTGGTGGGACCGGGCAAGCCGCTCGATACCCGCAAATTCTTTGTGATCGGTATCAATAATCTGGGCGGTTGCAATGGTTCGACCGGGCCGCGTTCGCTCAACCTTGCCACCGGACGGCCATGGGGCGCGGATTTCCCGTTCGTGACCGTCGAGGACTGGGTGGATGCCCAGGCGCGGCTTGCCGACGAACTCGGCATCGACAGCTTCGCCGCGGTCATCGGCGGCAGCCTGGGAGGCATGCAGGCCCTGTCGTGGACGCTGCAATACCCGGAACGGGTGCGGCACGCGGCGGTGATCGCCTCCGCCCCCAAGCTCTCCGCGCAGAACATCGCTTTCAACGAGGTGGCGCGCCAGGCCATTCTCACCGATCCCGATTTCCACGACGGCCATTTCTACGAACACGGCGTGGCGCCGGAGCGCGGTCTGCGGCTGGCGCGCATGGTGGGGCACATCACTTATTTGTCCGACGACGCCATGGGCGAGAAATTCGGCCGCAGCCTGTGCCACGGCAAGGCGGTGTACAGCTACGGCATCGAATTCGAGATCGAATCCTACCTGCGCCACCAGGGCGACAAATTCGCCCGCCAGTTCGACGCCAACACTTACCTGCTGACCACCAAGGCGCTCGATTACTACGACCCCGCCTTCGCCCACGGCGGCGACCTGATCGCGGCGCTGGCGGCGGCGCGAGCCGGTTTCCTCGTGGTGGCCTTCACCACCGACTGGCGCTTCGCCCCGGCGCGCTCGCGCGAGATCGTCTACGCGCTGGCGCACAACGGCTGCGACGTGAGCTATGCCGAAATCGATTGTCCCGCCGGACACGATTCCTTCCTGCTCGCCGATCCCCAATACCATGCCGTGCTCGCGGCCTGGTTCGACCGCATCGAGGTATGAGCATGGCCGGCTACAGACATGACTACGACGTCATCACGCAATGGATCATGCCCGGCGAAAAGGTGCTCGACCTCGGCTGCGGCGACGGCGGCCTGCTGCGCCACCTGATCGATACGCGGCAGGTGCGCGGCTACGGGGTGGAAAACGATCCGGAAAAGGTGATCGCCTGCGTAAAGAACGGCGTCAGCGTGATTCAGGCCGACATGAACCACGGCCTGACCGGCTTCGACGACGGCTTCTTCGACCACGTCATCATGAGCCTCTCGTTGCAGGCCATGCACAACACGCAAGGCATTCTCGCCGAGATGCTGCGCGTGGGGCGCGAGGCGGTGGTGAGCTTTCCGAACTTCGCTTACTGGCGGCATCGCCAGAGCATTCTCAATGGCCGCATGCCGGTGTCGACCAGCCTGCCCTATCAGTGGTTCGATACCCCCAACGTCCGCTTTTTCACCATCGACGATTTCGAGATCCTGTGCGAGCAATGCGGCATCGCCATCCGCAAGCGCCTGGCCTTCGACGAAGGCAGGCTCATCCTCGACGAGCCGAATTTCCTCGCCAGCGTGGCGGTATACCGGCTGGGGCGGGATTGATGCGACAGGGATGCGCGCGCGGCGCGCGCGCTTCGCCCTGCCCGGACGCCCGGGTCACAGCGCCTGGGCGGTGAGCCAGTCCGCGATGCGGGTGGCGACTTTTTCCCAATCGCGTTCGAGCATCATGGCGTGCCCCATGTCGTCGAATATTTCCGGCGCGCATCCCCAGGCGTCCGCCGTCATGAACACTTGGGCGGGCGTGATCAGACGATCATGCCCGGCGCCGAGGACCAGCATGGGCGCCTTGTGCGCGCGCCCCGGGCGCGGCAGGTTGAACAGGGTCATGTCCCAGAGCGCGCGCGCGGATTCCGGCTGGCTCATGCTCCAGTAGCGCTGGAGTTTTTCCGTGGAAATCGGTTGGTGGAAAAGCGCTTCGCGCACGCTGTCGATACCGGGTTCGCCGCCGCCCATCATGCGGTTGAGGTCGATGAGCAGGTGCGGCGCGCTGAACAGCATGCCGAAGGCCGAGCCGAGCAGACCCTGCGGCGGCACCGATGCCATCAGCACGGTGGCGGGGACGGCGGCCTGTTCGAGATATTTTTGTACCACCATGCCGCCCATGGAGTGGCCGATCAGCACCGGCGGCGCGGGAAAGGCGGCGATGGTTTCGGCGAGGTCGGCCACGTAGTCGTTGATGGACTGGTTGTTGAGTTCGTCGCGCTTGCGGCTGCGGCCATGGCTGGAGAGCGATAGCGCGTGTACGGCCCAGCCATGCCCGGCGAACCAGGGCAGGAAGTTTTCTTCCCAGCACCACGCGCCGACGAAGGCGCCATGTACAAAAAGAAGCGGCGCCGGGTGCGCGGCGGCGGCGGCCGCGGCGGGATGGCTGATGATTTCGAGAGCGCCGGGGGAAGGGGGAGCGATGGTATTCATTGTTCTTGACTTGCCTGGGAAGATGGCGGAGAAGGGTGAGAGTGAGGAGGTGGAAGGGAATCCCCGGAATTCCCGGGGACGGGACGCTGGCCCGCGCCGGCCTGCAGGCGGGCGCGCACGGCCTGGGCGCGCGCGGCGTGGATCTGGGCGGGTATCTGGCTGCGGTCGAAAGTATCGCGGGCGATTTTGCCCGCGTCTATGCTGAAAAAAGCGTCGAGCGCCGCCGCCCATGCCGGAGCGGGCGGCCAGGATGCGGCGCGCTCGCCGCCCCGGCCAAGATAATCGCAGGCCGCAGCATCGAGCAAGGCGCGGAAACGTTCGGGGCGGCGCGCGGCATCGCAGCGCTCCAGCACATCGACGATGGTACCGGGGCGCATGTCGGCGATGCAGCCAAGTTTGCCGTGTTCGCGGGCAAATAGTATGGCGAACTCGCGGCAGGCGGTGGGAACGCGCAAGCGCAGCGAAATTCTTTCGGCCAGCAATGCGCCGCGGGCTTCGTGCGCGTAGTGGTGCGGCAGGATGCCGGGCGGCGTTTCGCCCTTGCCGATGTCGTGCAGCAGGCAGGCCCAGCGCACCATGAGCGAATGACCGGCGCGCGCGGCGCGGTCGATGACCATCATGACGTGCGTGCCGGCATCGCCCTCGGGGTGATGCCGCGGCGGTTGCGGCACATCGAAGAGGCAATCGACTTCGGGCAGGATGACGGCGAGCGCGCCGCAATCGCGCAACACGCGAAACATGCGCGACGGATGGGCTTCCATCAGTCCGCGCGCCAGTTCCTGCCAGACCCGTTCGGGCGTGAGATGATCGAGTTCGCCGCTGGCGCACATTTGCCGCATCAGGGTGAGCGTCTCCGGCGCGAGCACGAAATCGGGCAGGCGGGCGGCGAAGCGCGCGACGCGCAGGATGCGCAGCGGGTCTTCGACGAAGGCGGGGCCGATATGGCGGAAGATTCTTGCTTCGAGATCGCGCGCGCCGCCATGCGGGTCGATGAGCGTACCGTCGCTGTCGCGGGCGATGGCGTTGATGGACAGGTCGCGCCGCGACAAGTCGTCTTCGAGCGTGACATCGGGCGCGGCATGGCAGACGAACCCCGTATGACCGTGTCCGCGCTTGCGTTCGGTGCGGGCGAGCGCGTATTCCTCGTGTGTTTCCGGGTGGAGGAAAACCGGGAAATCCCGGCCCACCGGGCGAAACCCGCGCGCGATCATGGCTTCGGGCGTCTCGCCCACCACCACCCAGTCACGATCCTTGACCGGCAGGCCGAGCAGAGCGTCGCGCACCGCGCCGCCGACGATGTAAGCGCGCATCGTTCGCCCCGCTCACTGCGCGGGACGCGGCGGAATCGTGCCCAGGCGCGCCTTGAGCGATTGCGGCTGGCCTTCGAGCAAGGTGGCGTAGATCACCGTATTGGTCATCACCTTCTTGACGTAATCGCGGGTTTCATCGAGGGGAATGGTTTCGGCATAGATCGCGCCTTCGAGCGCGCGGCTGTCGTCGCGCCAGCGCCGCGCCCGGCCCGGCCCGGCGTTGTAGCCGGCGCTGGCCTGCACGGGATCGTCGCCGAGTTCGTCGAGGACGATGCGCATGTATTCGGTGCCGAGTTCGACATTGGTCTCGGGGTTGGTCAGCAGGCCGGGGTGATACCGCAGGCCGAGCTTCCGGGCGACCCATCTGCCGGTGGCGGGCATGATCTGCATCAAGCCCTGCGCGCCGGAATGAGAGCGGGCGGGAACGATGAAACGGCTTTCCTGGCGCATGACCCCGTACACCCAGCTCACATCCAGATTCTTGCTTTGCGCGTGCGGTTCGATGAGTTCGCGGAACGGCGTGAGAAAGCGCAGATTCCATGCGCCCGCCGGATTGGCGAGTTCGGCGGAAGTGATGGCGCGGTCGTAGAGATGGTTGTGCAGCGCCAGGCGCGCGGCGGCGAGGCGGAAGGCCTCGTCGCGCCCGCGCAGCGCCCAGTTCCACTCGCGCACAGCCTCGATGCGCATGCCGAGCCGGAAAAGAGCCAGCGCGCGTTGGAAGCCGGGATGTGCGTCGACATTGGGTTCGGGCGCGGTGGAAGGCGGAACGGAAAGCGGATCGAAACGCAGCCCGAGTTCCTCGCTGGCGAGAATGCCGTAGAAATTCGGCACGCTGGCGATGTGCGTGAATTCCGCCCGGGCTTCGTCGAGCCGGTTCAGCGCCTTCAGGGCGCGCCCCCGCCAGTACGCCCACTCGGGCAGCGCGCGCTCCTGCTCCGGCAGGCGGTCGATGGCCGCGAGCACGCCCCGCCAGTTGCCGGTGCGCAAGGCCACGCGCACGCGCCAGGCGCGCTGCTCCTCGCTCATCGGCGCATCCTCTGCGGAGCGGAACCACGCGGCGGCTTCCGGCTTTTGCGCCTGCGCGGCGCGCAGGGCCAGCGCCGCCCAGACATGGGCGCGCTCGCTGGCGTTGAGCCGCTTCGTGATGCGTTGCAAGCGGATATGCGCGGCGTTGACATCGTCGCGCGCCAGCCGCGCGAGCGCCGCCATCGCCAGCTCCCGCCCCGCGCGGCTGGCGACGAAGCTGGCCGGCAAGCGGTCGAGATATTGCTTCGGCTTGCGCACGAGCCGGTCGAACGCCTTGACGCTGTCCCCGTCGAGCCAGGCCAGCGTGACGCGGGCGTTCGCGGGCGCGCGCGAATCGACCTGGCGGCGGAACAGCCGCCAGACATCGTCGGCGCTGATCTTGCGCTGGTTCAGCGCGGCGCGCAGCGCGGGCGCACAGGCGGCGTGGACGTTCGTGAGCGTCGACCAGCGTGCGGCGATCTCATCGACGGCCTGCGTGTCGCCGCGCGCCAGGCGGGCATTCCAGGCCAGGCAGCGCAATTCGCCGTCCGGCTCTTGCAGGCCGGGGTAAAGATCGAGAAAACGCCCCCAATCGCCATCCTGCGCCAGCCGCCGCAGCCAATCGGCGCGCAGCCGTTCGGCGAGCGGCGCGCCGTTCTCGCCTTCGAGAAACGCCAGCAGGTCTTCCGGCGACGGCGGTTCTGGACGGGCCAGTTTGTTGAAAAACAGCCAATAGCGCACGTAGCTGTCGAGCGGATGACCGTCGATCTCGCGCGCGAGGCGTTCGAGCGCGCCGAGGTCGCCCGTGCGCACCGCCTCGCGCGCATCGAGGAAACGGGCCTCGCCCGCCGTGGGCGTATAAGAAGAATCCGCCTGGGCGCGGGCGGCGGGCGCGGCAAACAGGCACGCCGCGGCAATGGCGGCGGCGCAAATAGCGTTGCTACGAGTGACCCTCATCTGTGCGTCTCTCAGGAACCACGTCGGGAAAACTCGCAAACGATAGCACAGCAAGCTCCATGGGCGATTGACAGTTGGCCCGTCTGCCCGCGGGAGAATCCCCTGTTCCCCGGAGCGAAGGAAAGGAAAGGGACGCGCCATCATCCCGAAGCGCGAAACGGCGCCGGTCGAATCGAAACAAAAGCTCACAACAATTCCCGCCCCGAATCCCCCCGCGCGACAACCTCGCGCCCATGTCCGCATCGTGACGACATCCAACCAAGCCGCCGGGAATCCTTCAGAAATTGGCAAGAACCCTTCAAGAATCGCTAAAAATCAGATTGCCACGGGCCTGCGGCCCTCGCAATGACGAAGACAGGGGCGTCATTGCGAGGCGCGCAGCGCCGTGGCAATCCATGCAACGTGGGAAAGTCGAAAATCGATGCCCATCGTTTT
>JAITLI010000041.1 GCA_031277975.1 Azoarcus sp. | reverse complement strand
AGGGACTCATCCGAAACCCATAATTGATCCCGCGCCTGCGACCTGAACACTGCCCGCCATGGATCAAGGGCATTCCCCGCCGGGTGAGATCGGCGCGAAGCCCATACCTGTCAGTATTTTGGTTGTCACACATCGCCTGGCACACTTGTTACCTATGTCTCCGGTCTGTACATCGTCATTGCGAGGGCCGCAGCGCCGTGGCAATCCACATGGCCTTGCAGACTGCCGGGGCGCTTCGGATGGTTGGGGCGCTGTGTGGATTGCCACGTCGCTTCGCTCCTCGCAATGACGAGGGAGGAGGGTTGTTGTGCTATGTGGCGGCTTGCAGTCAGTGGCGGTCAGGCGATTATGTCAGCGTACAAGTCCCGCCAATCTGGATTCGTTACCTCGATCAACCGGATTTTCCGCGCCCGCTTGCTCGCCTTGAGTTGTTTTTCGCGCGTAATGGCGCTTTCCATCGTGGCGTGAAGCTCGTACCAGACGAGCAGCTTGATGCCGTATTTCTTGGTAAACCCTTCCACGACGCCTTCTTTGTGTTGCCAAATGCGCTGCGCGGGATTGGAAGTCACGCCGATGTACAAGGTGCCGTTGCGCTGGTTCGCCAAGATGTAAACACATGGGGTTTTCATGGCGATGATGGTAGTTTGAAACAGGGTTTCGTGGCAAGGCAATGTCATTGTGTGCGCCTTCCTTCCTTTCGCCGCCGCGAGGCGCGCCTTTTCCCTCGTCATCGCGAGGCACGCCTCCCCCTTCGTCATCGCGAGGAGCACCTTCTCCTTCGTCATTGCGAGGAGCACCTTCCCCCTCGTCATTGCGAGGAGCACCTTCCCCTTCGTCATTGCGAGGGCCGCAGGCCCGTGGCAATCCACACGGCCCTACAGGCCGCCGTGGCGCTTCGGATGGTTGGGGCGCTGTATGGATTGCCACGTCGCTTCGCTCCTCGCAATGACGAGGGAGGAGGGCTGTCGCGCTGTGTAGCGCTTCGCAATGACGAGAAGAGAGGGCTGTTGCGCTGTGTAGCGCCTCGCAATGACGAGGCGGGGGGAGGATTGGGTAGGGGGGTTCCAGTTCCGCGGGGTGCGGCGGGTTTTACTTTGGTGGAACTGGTGGTGGTCATTATTTTGTTGGGGATTTTGTCGGCGGTGGCGATTCCGCGGGTGATGGATACGTCGGTGTTCGAGCAGGCGGCGTTCCGGGATGGGTTGGCGGCGACGTTGCGTTATGCGCAGAAGACGGCGGTGAGTCATCGGCGGTTGGTGTGCGTGGTGGTGGAGGTGCGGAGTGTGCGGGTGCGGATCGCGCCTGTTCGCGGGAATACGGGGTGTGCGCAGGATTTGCCGGGGCCGGATGGCAAGGCGGTTTTTTCCGGCGGCGCGGCGGCGGGGGTTTCGCCGGTTGGGACGATTTATTTCCAGCCGAACGGTGATGTCACGAAGGATGTCGGTGGCGCGAGTTTTTGGGACGCGCCGTTGACTGTGGCGGGGGGGGTGCCCTCTATCCAGATTGCGGGAGCGACAGGCTATGTGCAATGAAGACAGGCGGGATGCGCGGGAGGCGCGAGAGGTGCGGGAGGCGCGGCGGGGGGGGTTTACGTTGCCGGAGCTGGTTATGGCGATTGTCATTGTCGCGGTGGGGTTGGCCGGGGTGTTGGCGGCGTTCCGGACGGTGGTCAAGGGCAGCGCCGATCCGTTGATCCACAAGCAGATGTTGACGATCGCGGAGGAGATGATGGAGGAGGTTAGTCTGAAGCCTTGGGGGGCGTCGGGGGGCCATGGGACGGGGTGTCCGGCGCGGACGGATTTCGATAGTCTCGATGATTATGATGGTTATGAGTGCATGGGTATCCGGCCCATCGACGATACGATGCCTATTGCTTTTTTGGGCGATTACAGTGTCAAGGTGACGGTGGCCAGGCCCGAGAGCGCCTGGAACGGGATTCCGGCGGATGATGTGCGGCGGGTCGAGGTCAAGGTGATGAATGGCGACAGGGTGATGCAGTTGGTCGGTTGGCGTGCGAATTGGGCGAAGGGGTGAGGGTGCCGGGGATCGGGGATCAGGGGTGGTTGGCGGAGGGGTGAGGGTCATGGCGGGGGTGCGGGGGTTTACGTTGGTGGAGTTGATCGTGGTCATGGTGTTGGCGGCGATTCTGGGGGGGACGGCGCTGGTTTTTTTCCGTCCGGCCACGGAGGCGTATTTCGATAGCCGCCGCCGGGCGGATTTGAGCGATATGGCGGATACGGCGTTGCGCCGCATGGCTGGGGAGGTGCGTACCGCTGTGCCGAATTCGGTGCAGACGGCGGGGACGCTGTGTTTCCGTTTCGTGCGCAGCACGGGGGGGGGGCGGTATCGCAAGGCGGCGGATGTGGGGCGCGCCGGTAGCAGGGCGCTGGATTTGCGGGAGGATGCGCCCGCGTTCGATGTTTTTTCGCCGTTGCCGCCGGTGGCGGAGGATTGGTTGGTGATCGGGAATCAGACGGGCGGCGATGTGTATGCCGGGCATAACCGTGCTGTTATTGGGTCGGTGTCCGCCGTCGATGCCGATCTGGGTACGTGGCGGGTCGGTATGGGGGCGATGAATGGTCTACAGGCGCCGTTTTCTTATGCGGGGGGGCGGTTCGTGACGGTGCCGAAGGTGGGGCCGGTGGTGACGTATGTGTGCAGCGGGGCGGGTACGAATGCGGCGGGGACGGGGACGGGGACGCTCAGGCGGGTGAGCGGCGGTTTCGATGGCGCGGCGGCGCTGGCGGGGTGTCCGGCGGGGGGCGATCCGCTGGCGCGGCATGTGAGTGCGTGCCGTTTTGTTTATAGCTCCGGGGTGACGCAGGAGAATGGTTTTGTCTGGATGGAGCTGGAGTTGGCCGAGGCGCACGAGAAGGTTCGTCTCGCGCATGGCGCGCATGTGGTCAATTTGCCATGAGAAGGGGGATGTCCGCCGCCCGTGTTGGTCTGGAAATGCGCCGCGCTCAGCGCGGCATGGGGGCGGTGATGGCGATCGCGGTGCTGGTGATCCTGGCTTTGTTGGCGGGGGCGCTGGTGCGTTTCGGGTCGGCGCAGCAGTTGGGGGCGGCGCAGGATGTGTTGTTGGCGCGCGCCGGGGCGGCGCTGCGGGCGGGCAGCGAGTGGGGGCGGTACCGGGCGTTGCAGCAGGAGGGGGCGTGCGGGAGCGGGATGCAACTGGATTTGCGGGCGGAGACCGGGTTTCTGGCGGTGGTCGATTGCGGGGTGCGGGCGTTCGGCGAGGGGGAGGATGCGGGGGGGAATCCGGTCATTGTGCGGGTGTTTACCATTACGACGCTGGTGTGCAATTCCGCTGGCGCATGCCCGGATGATGCGATGGCGTCTTCGCCCGCATATATCGAACGTCAACATGTGACGGTGGTAACGGATGAATGATGGTGAGTGGCTTAGTATTTGCAAATATCTGACGATATTTGTTTCATGGAGGGCATCATCGGGCCATTGCGGACTGGAAAAGGTGGCGCGTCGCGGGTGATGTCTGGCTGTGGATCATCATTTGTCAGGCGCGCGCGGATCATTGCCGCGCGTATCCGGATAGTTATTTGAATCGAGTCGGCGGTCATCGTGCGTTTATCTTTTTTTGGACATTCCGCCGGAAAGCCCGGTTGGCTCGCCATGGCGCGCAGCGGGAGCAGTTGTTTGTTCGTCCATGTGGCGCACAAGCGGGGCGCGAGGAATTCGCCGCGGGTCGCGGCGGCTTTCGAGTTGCCGGCGCGGGAATTCGCGGCGGGGAGCGGGCTGGGTCAGTGGAAGGGGACGCGCGCCGCGGCTTTGCTGGATGTGGGGGATTATCAGATGCTGCGGCTGGAGGCGCCGCGGGCGCCGCGCCCGGAGTGGAAGGCGGCTTTGCGGTGGAGTTTGCAGGAGCATCTGGATTTTCCGGCGGCGGAGGCGAGTTTCGATGTGATCGACATTCCGACGGAGGCGCACGCGCCCGGGCGCCAGCGCATGGTGTATGTCGTCGTCGCCCGGAACGAGACGGTCTTGTCGTTGATGCGCACGTTCGATGCGACGGGGCTTGCCCTGGCGGCCATCGATGTGCCGGGTCTGGCGCTGCGCAATATTTCCGCTTTGCTGGAGAGTCCGGGGCAGGGGCAGGCGTGTCTTTATTTCGATCATCAGGGCGGGCAACTGGTGGTGACTTTCGCCGGGGAGTTGTATGACTTCCGGCGGATCAATATTTCCCTGACGCAGTTGGGCCGCGCCGACGAGGAGGAGAAGAAGCAGATTTTCGAGCGGATCAATCTCGATTTGCAGCGCACCTTCGATACGCTCGATCGGCAATATGGTTTTATTTCAATGAGCCGCCTGTCGATTGCGCACCAGCCCGAACTCGCCGGTTTGCCGGGGTATTTGAAGGAGAATCTTTATGTGCCGGTGGATTTGCTGAGTTTGCAGGATAAATTGGATATGCATGCCTGTCCGCTATTGCAGCATCCGCTCGCGCAGTCGCGCTTTTTGCTGGCGATCGGCGCGGCGCTGCGCGATGTGGCGGCGGGCGGGGCCGAAGGGGGCGGGGCCGAAGGGGGCGGGTCGTGAGCCAGCAGATCAATCTGTTCGATCCGGCGCTGCGCCCCCGGCGGGATTGGTTGTCGCTGGATGTGTTGGTGTTGATGGCGGTGGCGCTGGTCGTGGCGATGCTCGCCGCCGGGGCCTGGGGGGCGCACCGCGAGCAGTTGGCGCTGGCTGCGCTGAAGGTGCGGGAGGGGGCCTTGCAGGATGCCCAGTCGCAGTTGTCGGAATTGGCGGCCCGGCAGGCGGGCCGCAAGGCCGATCCGCGCCTGGCGCTGCGGATCGGGCAGCGCAAGGGTTGGCTGGAAGACCGGCGGCAGGCGCTGGGTCTGCTCCAGGGCGGCAGTGTGGGGCAGCCGGAGGGCTTCGCCAGTTTCATGGCGGCGCTGGCGCGCCAGACGCCGGAGGGGCTGTGGCTGACGGGGTTCGATATCCAGTCCGGCGGGCACGCGATCTTGCTGCGGGGGCGGCTGGTTTCCGAGATTTTGTTGCCCACGTTCGTGGAGCGCCTGAATCATGAGGTCGATTTGCGCGGGCGGCGCTTTGCCGCGCTGGAGGTGACGGCGATGCCCGCGAAGGCGGCGGAAGAGGGCGGGAAGGATGAGCGGACGGCGCTCGAACGCAGCGGTTGGTTGGAATTCGTCCTGCGCGGGGAAGGCGCGCCGTCCGGGACGGCGGCGGGAGGCGGGCGGCCATGAGCGCGAAACGGTTTTTCGCCCGGATACGGGCATGGTGGTCGCCGTATGCGGCGCGTTTCCTGGCGATGAAGAAGCGGGAACGGGTGATGGTGATGGTGGCGGTGCCGTGCGCGATTGTTTATCTGGGCGGCGTCATGTGGCTGGCGCCGGCGTTCGAGCGTGCGCGCAAATATACCCGGCAGGCCGCCGAGCGCGTCGAGGAGATCGCCGGGCTGGAAGGGCAGATCAAGACGTTGTCCGAGCAGATGGCGCAGGACCCGGACGCGCCCCTGCAACGGGAACTGGAGGCGCTGGAGCGCCAGATCAGGAGTGTGGAGGAGCGTTTGCAGCCGTATGGTTCGGCGATGGTGGAGCCGACGCGCACGGTGGCGCTGCTCAAGGAATTGGTGCAGCAGACGCCGGGCGTGCGGCTGGACAGTTTCAACAATTTGCCCGCCGTCGGCCTGCTGGCTTCGCAACAGCCGGCGGCGAAGAAGGGCGAGGCGGGCAGGGTGTTCGAAAATGATGTATACAAGCACGGTTTCGAGATCAGGCTGCGCGGCAATTATCTGGCCTTGCTCGCTTATCTGCGCACGCTGGAGGCGCAGCCGGAACGTTTGTTCTGGCAGCGCGCGCGCCTGGAGGTGGTGGAATATCCGGAATCGGAATTGACGCTCACGGTTTATACCTTGAGCCTGGACAGGCATTGGCTCGAATTATGAAAAAGATACTGACCCCGCTGTTGGCGCTGGCTTGCGCCGGGCCGCTCGCGGCGCAGGACTCCGATGGCCTGCTGCGCGATCCCACCCGCCCGCCCGGTTGGCGGGAGACGCCCGTGGAGGCGGCGGGGGACGGCCCGCGCCTGGAGATACTGTGGCGCGGGGGCGGCAAGCAGCTTGCGACGATCAGCGGCGTACAGCTTGCCGTGGGCGAAGAGGCCGATGGTCTGCGCCTGGTGAGCATTGGCCGCGATGAGGTGACGATCGAAAGCGCGCAGGGAGAACAGGTGTTGCGCTTGACGCCGGTGGCCGAGGTCTCCGGGCGCACGGGAGAAGGAAAATGAAGTACCGGGAAATGGCTTTCCGAAGGTTCCCGCGCCCGCTCGCGGCGGGTCTCGCGCTCATGCTGGCGGCGGGCTGCGCGCCCTTGCTGGATCGGGAGGACACTTACGCGCGGATGCGGGCGGAGATGGCGGCGCGGACGCCGGCGCCGGAGCGCGCCGAGGCGGCGCCGCTTCTTCCCGCGCCCCTGCCGGAAGCGCCGGCCGCGCCCCGGCCGGAGGAGCCGCGTTTCGATCTGTCGGTGCGGAGCGCGCCAGCGGGGCAGGTTTTCATGGCCATCGTCAACGATTCGCGCTACAGCATGGTCTTGCCGCCGGATTTGAGCGGCGTCATCACGGTCGATCTGAAGGATGTCACCGTGCGCGAGGCGCTGGAATTGATCCGGGACATCTACGGCTACAACTTCCGCATACGCGGCGCGCGCATCGTGGTTTCCGCAAATACGCCGCAGACGCGCATCTTCCAGGTGAGTTATCTCGCGGCGCGGCGCGGGGGGGCGTCCTCGACGCAGGTGATTTCGTCCAGCATGCCGACTTCGAGCGGTGGTTCGGGCAGCGGCGGTTCGGGCAGCGGCGGCGCTTCGTCCGGCAACGCCAGCGCGGCGGTCGTCAATACCAGCGTATTCACCGGGCAGGCGTCGGATTTCTGGCTGGATCTGGGGGTCGGCATCGCTTCGGTGCTGGATTGCGAATACAAGCTCAGCAGTCCTTCCGCGACGCAGGGCAGCGCCAACGCCATCGACATGAGTACGCAGCATTTTTCCGTCGGCAAGTGCCCGGATGGGCGGCGCTTCGTGATGAACCAGCAGTCCGGGGTGCTCATGGTGCGGGCCTTGCCCAATGAATTGCGCGAGGTCGCCGGTCTGCTCAAGGCGCTGCAAGGCGGGGTCGAGCGCCAGGTGATGCTGGAGGCCAAGTTGATCGAGGTGGAGTTGAACGACGGCTACCAGACCGGCATCAACTGGACGGCTTTCGATAAGTGGGGGCGGCAGGTGGGCGGCGTCAACGCGGCCACCGACGGGATGGCGGTGCTGTCGAGCCTGGGCGCTTCGATCAAGGGAGACCCGGGGAGAGGCGAAGGGGCGCGCGCCGCGACCGTGACCGGCCCCGGTGCGGGGGTGCTGGACAGCATGAAGAGCGCGGGCGGCCTGTTGATGTCGGCGCAGGGCAAGCTGGGCAGCAGCAGTTTTGCGATGATCATCGACTTCCTGAAGACCCAGGGCAGCGTCTATGTGATGTCCAGTCCCCGGATCGCCACGCTGAACAACCAGAAAGCGGTGCTGAAGGTGGGCGTGGACGATTATTTCGTCACCGAGGTGACCAACGACAGCAGCAGCAGCAATTACGGCTCCGGCACGACCAACAACATGCCGAGCATCAAGGTGTCGCCGTTTTTCTCCGGCATCGCGCTGGATGTGACGCCGCAGGTCGGCGAGAACGGCATGGTGACGCTGCACATCCGCCCGGCGGTGACGGATGTCACCACCCGCAACCTGGTGGTCAACCTGGGCGAGCAGATCGGCTCCTACACGCTGCCCCTGGCCTCTTCGAGCGTCAAGGAGACAGACAGCGTCGTGCGCGTGCGGGACGGTTTCATCGTGGCGATCGGCGGCCTCATGTCGCAGGCGCAGAGCGAGGCGGAGAACAAAGTGCCCGGCCTGGGAGATATTCCGCTGGTGGGCAACCTGTTCAGGAACAGCAAGCGCGTCATGAAAAAACGCGAGATGGTGGTGCTGGTCAAGCCGACGGTGATCCATGACGAGGACGATTGGCAGGGCGACATGGACGAGACGGAAGAACGCCTGCAAGAGTTCGACCCGCGCGCCTATCCAGACGGCTTTCTGCGGCATACCGGGCGTTAGGGCGGTTTGATTTAAACCACGATGTCACCCGGCCTGAGTGAGGGCGCCAGGCATTGCGCCACATAAGCCCGGAAGAGTTCCCCGTCGAGCGCCCCCTCGAATACAAGCGGAACCGTCGTCCCGTCCAGCCTGACATGTGGATGCATGTGGGCAGGTTTGCGTTTGTCGCCGGGCGGGCGTGCGCGTTTGTTTATTTCCCGCTTTCGATAAAAGCGGCGATGCTGTCGATGACGGCGGCGGTGTGCGCGAGGTGGGGGGAATGGCCGCAATTGTCGATTGCCAGCAGTTCGGCGTGCGGGGCGTGGCGCTTGATGGCTTCGATTTGGTCGAGGGTGGCGTATTCGTCCTGTTTTCCCTGTATGGCGAGGATGGGGCAGGGGATGCCGGGCAGGAGGGGGTCGATGGTCCAGCCGCGCCTTTCCGGGGCGAGCCAGGTATTGCACCAGCCGTAGAAGGCGGAATCGACGTCGCGGTGGTATTTCGCCAGTTGCCGGCGCAATTCGCCTTGTTCGTAGGCGGCGCGCGCCCGCGCGATGCCGGTCAGGCAGATTTCTTCGACGCAATAGTGCGGGGCGATGGCGATGATGCCGGCGTAGTGCGGCGGCGTGGCGGCTGTGTTTTCCCCGGTGTTCGCGGTTTTGCTTGCCGCCGCGATCAAGGCGATGCTGCCGCCGTCGCTGTGTCCGAGCAGCCATGGCCGTTCGATGCCGAGCGCTTCGAGCAGCGCGGGCAGGACGGCGAGGGCTTCGCGTTCGAGGTAGTCGGCGGGGAAGGGTTCGCCGTGCGGCCTCGGGGTGGATGCGCCGTAGGCAAAGCGCGAGTAGAGGAGGCCGCGCCATTGCAGGCGTTCGCACAGGGCGGCGGGGAAGCCGCGCCAGAGTTCGACGCAGCCCAGCCCTTCGTGCAGGAAAACCATGACCGGCCCGTCCGGCGCGGCTTTTTCCGGTTCGATCCGGAGGTATTCCAATTGCAGGGGGCGGGTTCGGGAGGCGCCGGGGGAAAGGGTGATGAATTTGTGCGAATCGTTCATGTCGCTGGTTCCTCTTGTCGGTGCGCTTCGGCCAGGTAGGCGCGCGTGCGCATCTCCATCAGGCGGCTCGCGGTGCGCGCGAATTCATTGGCGTGCATGCCTTCGGTGTAGAGCGCGGGCGCTTCGCCCGCCGCGCTGGCGATGAGCTTGACGCGAAGGTCGTAGAGTACGTCGATGAGCCAGGTCAGCCGCCGCGCTTCCGCCGCTTCGCCGGCGTGCATGAGCGGAATTCCCGACAGCAGCAAGGTGTGGTGGGCGCGGGCGATTTCGAGGTAGTCGTTCTGCGAGCGCGCCGTGCGGCAAAGCGCGTCGAACTCGAACCACACTACGCCCGCGGCGCGCGCACGCACGGGCAGGCGGCGTTCCAGTACTTCGATTTCTCCCGCTTGCGGTGCGCTTCCCGCCAGGCGCTGGAAGTCGTCCGCCAGCCGCGCGCTGGCGCTGGCGTCCGCCGGCGTCAGCCACGATTCGATTTGCTCCAGCGTGCGCAGGCGGTAGTCGATGCCGTCGTCGACTTCGAGCACGTCGAAACGCGCTTCGATGAGTTTGATCGTGGGCAGGAAGTTGATCCGCATCAGGCCGTCCGGGTAGAGGCCGCCGGGCGGGTAATTGGAAGTCATCACGAGGATCACGCCGCGCGCGAACAGGGCTTCCAGCAGGCGGCCAAGGATCATGGCGTCGGCGATGTCGGAGACGTGGAATTCGTCGAAGCAGAGCAGGCGGGTTTGCGCGGCGATGCGTTCGGCGATTTTTTGCAGGGGATCGGGCAGGTGGTTGAGGCGGCGCAGGTCGTTTTGTATTTCTTGCATGAAGGCGTGGAAGTGCACGCGGCGCTTTCTTCGGTAGGGCACCGCGTCGAAGAAGCAGTCCATCAGGAAGCTCTTGCCGCGTCCGACACCGCCCCAGAGGTAGAGGCTTTTGGGTTCGGACGGGCGGATGAGCATTTTGCGCAGTTTGTTGCGGCGGGCGGCCTTGAAGGCGAGCAGTTCGGTGTAGAGCCGTTGCAGGCGTATGGCCGCAGCCTGTTGCGCCGCGCCGGCTTCATGGCCGCGCGCGCGCAGCCTGGATGCGCAGGCTTCGAGCATGCCATGTTCGGGGGCGTCGAGGATTTTGTGGGGAGACATGCCGGAGGGTGGATTGAAGAGTTTTCCGGGTCTGGAGGGGCGGAGGAGGCCGGTTTGAGCGTCGATGCGGCCCGCGCTTGCCCGCCATCAGGCTCTGTGCCCTTCTCCGGGGGTGGTCTTGTGCGCCTGTTCGGCCAGCGCGCCGGTGTCGACGCGGAAAAAAATGGAGTCGCCCACGGCGGTGAGTTCGTCATTGGCGCGAATTTCGCAGATCACGCGCGTCTTGCGCCCGGTTTCGCCCTCCACCCATGCGGAGAGATGGAGCGCGACGCCCATCGGCGTGGGTTTCAGGTACCGGATGCCCAGTTGCCCGGTGACACAGTTGATTTTGGGCAGGCTGCCCGCTTCGCGCCCTTCGGCGCGGTAATGGTGCGCCATGGCCGTCCAGTTGGAATGGCAGTCCACCAGCATTGCCAGGAATCCTCCGTAGACCAGCCCCGGCCAGCTCGTGTATTTGCGCTCCGGCTCCACCACGGCGACGACGTGCGCGCCGTCCTCGGCCCAATGACTCTTGATGTGGATACCATCGGGATTGGCCGGCCCGCAGCCGTAACAAATGCCGTCCGGCCCGCACACGTCCTGCAACGCTCTCATCATGGGTTTTTTCTCGTCAGGGATCGGGAATCAGGAATTCCGGAGATTTTATACATAAGCACGAGCAAGGGACATGCGCGGGAAGCCGGCCAGATCCAATCCCCGGCTCCTGATCCCTGATGCGTCATTTCCTGATGATTTCGCGCCAGAAAATCCGTCCTTTGAGGCCGTTGCAGCCGGGGAGGTGGATGGCGGTGCTCGCGATCTTTCCGCTCGTACCGCCGAAATGGATGGTCGAGGAGGCGCAGGGGTCCTGCTCCGGGATGTCTTGCGGCATGCCAAGTCCTTCGGGACTGACGCCGGCGGGGATGCGGCCATTGTCGACGGTGTCCTGGCTGTCGACCTTGCCGTCGCCGTTGATGTCGATGAGGTTGAAGCCGGGTTCGGCGCCGGTGAAGGGGTCGATGGTGTAGATCCAGCCATGGCCGCCATCGTCGCACGGCGCGTTCGAGGGGACGATGGAGGGCGCTTGGAGCACCATGCCGCTTCTGCCAGCCTTGAGCACGCGCGAGGGGCTGACGATCCGCTCGCCGGGGTCGCTGGCGAGGTCGAAGTCGATGAACCAGCCGCGCATGCCGATCATGTCGTTGCCCACAGCCTGGTCGATGAGGCGCACCGCCGCGTTCGTGCCATCCGTGAGGGTGGCGGTTTCGCTGCTGAGCGTGAGGCGGCGCTGGCGCAGGTCGCCGCGCTGGATGGGCGGCGTGCTGTCGTCGTCGATCAGGCCATACCAGCTTTGTATGGTCTGGTCGGCCTTGTCGGCGTTTTGCAGGAATTGGCCGGTGCCGAAGAATATGTAGGGTTTGCCGGTATCAGGGTGGCGCACGGGCATTGGCTGGGCGGTGATCGGTTGAACCTGGCCGGAGGCGTTCCTGGCGGTGAACATGGGTTGCGCCGCGCCGCCGAAGGAAACTTTCCATGTGCCGCCGCTTTCGGCGAATCTCCACAGGTTGCCTTGCAGGTCGCCGGCGTAGATCGCGTCGGATGAGCCGAGTACGCCGTCTTCGTCCCGGTCGAACGCGAACGGGGCGGAGAGGCCATTGTCGCCCGCGGCCGGGGTGTCGATCTTGTGGAGCACATCGCCATTGGTGATGTCGATGATGTAGAGCGAGGCTTTACCCTGGCAACTGTTATAGCCGTTGCCGATGATGGCGACGGTCTTGCCGTTGGAGAGCCTGGCGGTGACCGGCTTGCCGGTGATGATGCCCAGATCGTCCAGGATGGCGGCGTTGGCGCCGGCGCCGCATTGTGTGTTGGCGGTGCGGCCATTGAGTTCCCAGAGGACGTCTTTCGCCGAGAAGGCCGCCGGAGTGGTGACGCGCAGGCCGTAGAGTCCTTTCCCGCCCCGGCCAAGCGCGCCTGCCAGATAGTGCTGCCCGGCGGCTTCCGCGACGGCGACTTCGCCGTCTACGTAGTACTGGTGGCTGTAGTCGGTGTGCGCCAGCCTGGGGAGCTTGGGGAAGAGGACGGACGGGATGTAGGCGAATTGTTCCACGCCGGTATTGGCGTTGAAGGCATGGAGCATGCCGTCGTTGGCGCCGAGGTAGATGGTCTGGGTGGCCTTGTCATAGAGCATGCCGTTGTTCGGGCTGTCGCCCAGCGGGCTGCGCGAGGCATCGGCGCGCTCGCGGTTGCGGAAAATGCCCCTGTTCGATAGTTCCCTGGCGTCGCTGCCGCGAAGATAATCGAGGATGTTCTGGCCGTGAGCGGTGTTGTTGCCTTTGCCTTCTTGCAGGTACTCCCTTTGCTGCGTGTTCAGGGAAAACCATCTGAATTCGATCCCGCTGCTGCCGACGGCGGCGGTATCGTTGTTGCGGGTGAAGATCTTGCGGGCATTGGGGCCCGGCATGACTTCCGTGGCTTTCCATGCCACGGCGCCGATGCCGGTATTGTTGCCGCCGCCAATGCTGCCGGTGGTGTAGGCGGTCAGTTCTCCACTCCAGTTGGCGGTGCGGTATGTCGAGTTGAATGTCAGGGCGGCGGAACTGCCGCCGGCGCCCGGCGTGCTTCCGGCTGTGGCGATTTTCCCGGAGCTTGCGACGATATCGGAAATGGATTCGATGATCCGTTGCATGGCGTTGACGAATTCATTCGTGCTGGAAGCCGAGAAAAAATCGCCATGGCCATTGACGCTGGCATGGAGTAGATCGTCGATCTGGTTCTTCGCGGCATCGGGCCAGGTGAATCCGGGCGCGGTCAGGGTATCGGCCGCATGGAACGCCCCGTTCTTGTTCGCCCTGTTCGGCGTGACGCCCAGCCCCACGGTATAGGTGGTCATGTGTTGCCACCAGGCCGGATCGCGCGTGGTGACGCCGACCTTGTTGCTGACGCCGGGCAACAGATCCTTGGCCCAGTAATACCACGCCACATCCGCCAGCGTATTGGCGAAACTGTCCCGGAACGGCGCCCGGCTCCAGGTTGCGGAAACGCCGCTCGGCTTCGGGGGGGTGGTAAACGTGCCCGCCGCGCCATCCACATTGTCGATCGCGACGTTGGCCGGCACGTTGTTCCAGTATCCGTCAGTCATCATGACGGTAAAGCTTCTCCGGCATGTGGAGGCTTCCGTTCCCGTGCCGGTCGCCGGATCGTCCGCCCATGGGCCGATCGAACCCGTGCTTCGGTCGTAATACTGTCCCGCATCATCCAGCGCCCGGCGCAGCGGCGTGTCGCCGCGCAGGCTGAGGCTGTAGAGCCATCGCAGGAATTCGCCTTTGCGCGCGTCCGTGAAAGGCCGCACACCCTGCTCGATGGTGGAAATGGTTTTTCCATCCACCGTGCCCTTGGCGCTTTTGTTGATCCTTCCCCAGCCGACCCGGGTTTTTTCACTGGTATGGATGAGCGCCCGGGATATTCCCGCCTTGGCAGCCATGTCGCGGGTGCGGTAATAAGAATACCAGTTGGCGAAATTCTGCTTTTGCGACTCCGTTGTCATATAGATCGGCCCCGTGCAGATCAGCGTGTTCCACCCTTTTGCGCAGGAGAAATAATGCGCTGGGCTTCCCGTCCCCTGGAATGGCAGATACTCGCCGGGACGCAGGCCCGTGAGGAAGGTAAGGCCATAGCTGTAGGTGGCCTTGTAGGATTTCGACAGATTGACCCGCCGCGGAACGACGTACCTGTACCTGTCAGTACCGGCGTAGTTACCCGACGCGTTCCTTCCCGCGATGTCGTAGCCATTGAACCAGGCAGCGTTGAAATTGGCATTGCCCAGCGTGCCGGCTGGCGTCGCACCGATGGCTGTCCCCGGCGGCGCCGGCGGAGGCGCGTAGGTCACGGCGGGGTTGTAGTACAGGGCGTTGCCTTGCGGCGATCTGAGTACCCGGGATTGCCACAGGGTCATGCGTCCGAGCGGCCCGCGTCCGTAATTCCATCCGGGATTGCAGCCATTGGGCGGAGGCCAGTCCGAGCATATCCATTCTTGCTTGAATCCCGCCGCTTTCGGCATCTTGTCGAGATCGGGAATGTATGATAGATACATCGACGCGGAGTCGTCATGGATATAGAGCAGATTGGGGTCGCTGCCGTTTCCGGCGGTCAACGGCACATTCGGAATGTCGATTTCGGCCAGCGCCGGCCCGGTGCCGGCTGAAAACGCAATGCTCACGGCGCATGCCAGCGCGCGCCTCCGCGAATGAGGCAAGGGGGGCCTGGACTGGGAACGGTTCCGGTTTTTCATCTGCTGCTCCTTGAAGTATTGCGTCATTCCAGGTCGGGGTCGATGCGGATCGGGCGGAGGACGGGGCTGTCCGTCAATGGTTTCGGGGCGGGAGGGGCGGCTGGGGAATGGGCGGTTGTTCGGGCGATTCCGTGTCTTCTTCGCCGGCGTATATCCATATGTATTCGTTGTTGGCGGGGTTTTCCGCCGCCGCCGCCGCCGGCGCGCAGGCAATGAACGAAAACAGGACCAGGGCGATGTGCAGTGAAGGTGTGCGCATGGAAAATTCCTTGTCTGGATGAAATGAGAAATACCCGCGAGCGTCCGTTTCAGGGCGTCGCGGGCGGCGGGATACCATCAGTGGCATAAATGGACTGGAGCACGACCACTGCCCGGCCATCCGCGGTTTCGCTGCTGGCGGAGATCCGGAAACGTTTGCAATTCAACGCCAGGGGCGTGGCGTTCGGGTCGCAGGGGGCGGTTCCCGAGATGTATTCGACAATGTAATAAGGCGCCAGCGAGAGACCGCTCGTGGCGAAATCGGCTTTCGCGGCGCGCCAGAAAGCGCCGGGCTTGCCGACCTCTATGCTCCATAGCGGTTTGCAGTCCGGATCGGGAAACACATAAAGGCCGTCGGCGCGGGGCGCGGCGGCGGCGCAGACACCGTCCATTTCGGGCGGGCTATCCTGCCCGGCGAGTGCGGGGGCGCTGGCGATGGCGCTTTGCGCCCACTGCTCGGCCACCGTCTCGCCGATGCGCAGGGCGGCCTCCGCCGACTGGAAGGCCAGGTCGCGGTCGCGGGTCGTGGCGCTCATGCGTTCTTCCTGGAGTGTGGCGCGCAGGCTGGTGATCGTGAGCAAGGCGACGATCGTCAGCATGATCATGGAGATAATCAGGGTGGCGCCCCGCTGGCGGCTGGAATGGGAGGTCATGGCGATGGCAATGGTTGTGCCGGCTGGCGGCTTCTGAGGGTCACGGTGTGCGCCAGGGTGCGTTCGATGACGCCTTGCGCGTTCGCGGCGCGGGTGCTGTCGCTGCGCAAGGTGAGGACGATGCGGATGGCCACGACCTTGGGCCAGTCGTCGGCGGTGATCTTGTCGGCATCGACATAGGCGGCCGCGCCAGGGACGAGATAGTTGAGCCGCATGTTCACGGCGTCGGGGGCGATTTCATCGACGCTGTTGTTGGCGACACGGTAAAGGGAACGGCCGCCGCGTTCGTTCCTCCCAATGAACCAGACTTCGGGGTGCAGCATGGCCAGGTAAGCGCCGATCGCGGTCAGCCCGAAGCCGTCCGGATCGAAATTGGCGGAAGAGAACGTCCCCTGTTCCGGCATGGACGGCGTGGGGCTGGCCGTAAACGTTCCCCCCATGAAAACACTGCCCTTGCTCTGGTCGCAGGCGAGGAAGATGCCGCTCGGATCGAACCCATCCATGGACTGGAGCGTGAGCACGTTCTTGGACTTGCCGATGATCGGGCTGAGTCCGCCGCTGCCCGTATCGGAAGAGAGCGTGAGCAGGCGGACACTGTCGCCGCCGCCGCTGGCGTATGTCACGGTGTAATTGCCGCCGTCCGGTTTTTGAATCTGCCCGGACGCGCCGCCGATGCCATCATCCGTCTTGCCTTCGAGTGCGAGTGCCTCGTAAGAAGCGCTCGCCACCGCGTACCACGCGGCGCCGGGCGTGACGGCATAAGAGATGCTGTTCGCGCCCGCGCCGCAAGGGATTCCTCCTGCCTCGCGCATGGAGCGGTGCATGAGATCGAAAGCGATGCGGGCGTTTTCCTGGATGCGGGAAAGCGACTCGGTATCACGGTGGGCCTCACGGCTGGCCAGGAAAATGCTGATCGCGGCAGCGATGACGAGCAGGCCGAGCGCCAGGGAAATCATCAGTTCGATGAGCGTCATGCCAGCCTGCTCGCAACGGCGGCGAGCCGGAAAAAACAGGAAGCGGCAATCCATCAGAGCTGGCTCCTGCTGATGAAGACCGTCGGCGCGCCCTTGCCGGATTTGACGGAGTCGCCGCGGTTGTCATCCCACTGGATCGTGACGGTACAGAGGTTCCCGTCGCAATGCACCCCTCCGCATGTGCCCTTGCCGAGATTGCCCTGGAGATTGTCGACCCAGAACCTGAGATCCTCGGTGGCCACGGCATCCGGAGTACTGATCGTCGCGGAATTGCAAAGAGAGGCGGTACCGGCGGCGCCTGTCGAATAAGCCGTCTTGACTTTCAATATGCTCATATCGAGCGGAACCGAACTGGCGTTTTCCATATTGGCGCGCATGGCATCGAGAATGGTGTGCGAAAGGAAAACGGCCTGGCTGCGTTCAAGCGAACTTTCGGCACTGCGCAATGACGCGATCTGCAAACCAGTTGCGCCCAGGAAGCCAAAAGTCAGAATAAAGACGGAGACAAGCACTTCGATCAGACTCGATCCCGTTTGCCGCGCAAAAGGATGGGGACAGGAAAATGAAAAAGGAAGGGGAGGGGAAATGGCACGCATGGTTTTTATCGTTGGGACAGCGGTCATGCTGCACAAACAAGCATGACGTTACTTCCGGCGCTGTTCTGCTCGCCGCTTTTTCCGCCCAGGATGACCGGGCGTCCCAATTTACGAACGCGGATCATTCTTTGCGGGGGATAACCGGTGGCCTTCAAGCAAATACAAACATCGCCATTCCTGCAATTACCGCCCGTTCCTTCGGGAGGATTGAAACGGGCAATACCGGAAGCGGTAAAGATCACGGCAGGGACGGGTTTCCCCGGTTCCACCGGATCTATATTGTCGGAAAGCGAGCTTTCGCGCAGCACTTCTTCACCCGGATCATGACTGCCATTACCGTTGGCGTCACGAATGACCCGCCATGTACGATTCCTGTCCAGTGTAAAAAGCAGCATGCTGTTGCTGCGCAGCGCTTCGGCGCGCGCGAATTGCAGACCGCTGACGAGTTCGGTGGCCGCGCCGGTCAATGCCATGTTGCGGATCATGTTATAGAACGAAGGCGCGGCAATGGAGGAAAGAATGGCGGTGATGGCGATCACGATCAGCAATTCGATCAGGGTGAAGCCGTGCGGCGGGGCATTTCGTCGCTGCGGAAGAGACGTCATGGAGAAAGGTTCGTGGAAACATTTCACGGTATTCACCATAAATCATTCGATGGAAGGCCTTGTTTAATGTCACGCTATTTATAGCCTACTATATCGTAATGATTGTGCATGTTGAATGCACGCAATAGATAACCGTCTTCGAATAATCCGTCACGCGCAAGTGAAATAAGAAGGAAGTCGTTTTTTGCAGGTACGCAGTAACATCTTTGCAATTATTGAAATTATCTTTTGCCGCCACAGAAACTTTCTTTGTATTGCTACAACAAAATTCTTGTCCGTATCATAGGGATCAGGAATCGGGAATCGGGGATCAGATTCAATCAGCGGCGCTGCGCGCCGGATGGGACGAACTGGATTGCCACGTCGCTACGCTCCTCGCAATGACGAGATGGGAGCGCTTTCGCAATGACGAGATTTGTTTTCGCAATGACGGGACGGGTTTTCGTAACGGCGAGACGGTTTTTTGTAATACCGAGATGGGGATTTTCGTAATACCGAGACGGGGACTTTCGTAATGATGAGATGGAGTGCTTTGCTAATGATGAGCCCCTCCGATGAATTTCCCTCCCCCGCTTGGCATGGGTATCCACAGACTATATTTCCCCTGCCATTGTTGATACAAAATATGGGGCATGTAGAGACCTATTGCGTTTGAAGCAGGATGTCCACGGCTGTTCGCACCGCGCTTCCGCTGCGTCATCCAGCGCGGGGCGCCCGGAGCGCCGTTCGATGCGCTCCGAGTGTCTTGCACTGTGCTCCGAGCACCCCGCTCCGCGCTCCGAGCGCTTCGCACCGCGCTCCGGGTGGCTTTGCACGCCACGGCATGCATGGGGCGCGGCGCGGGCGGACTCGTCAAAAGCGAAAGCCTCTCCCACCTCGTCATTGCGAGGAGCGAAGCGGCGCGGCAATCCAGCTCCTACCAAACGAAGCGAAGCGATGCCGATTAGAGCAGATTAGCAAATGGAAGCGCCTGTCTTTCGTCATGTAGCGCTCAGGTGATGGGAAAAGTGCGGATCGATATGAACCACATCAAGTTAATTTGCTATGAAAAAGGGGAAGGAGGAACGGAACGCGACATTGCTCAAGAACCGGGGAAGGTTCCCGGGTAGTCAGGCAAGGCAATCCAGCGTCCGCAGGATGTCCGGCAGGTATCCGTCGCAGGCGATGGCATTCACGGGCGCGCCTTCGCTGTAGCCGTATGTCACCAACAGTACGGGCGCGCCGGCGGCGCGGGCGGCGAGCGCGTCGTTGGCGGAGTCGCCGATCACGAGGGTTTCCGGCGGCGTGACTTCGAGCCGGGCGCAGGCGTGTTCGATCACGGCGGGATCGGGTTTTCTCACCGGCAGTGTGTCGCCGCACACTACCGCGCCGAGGTGGGGCGCGATGCCGAATTGTTCCAGCAGCGGCAGGGTGAAGGCGGTGGCCTTGTTGGTCACTACCGCCATTTTCAGGGCGCGCGCGGTCAGCGCCGCGAGCAATTCGGGGACGCCGGGATAGGGGCGCGTGTTTTGACCATTGACGCGGGTGTAGTGGCGGTGAAAGGCGGCGAGCGCCGCTTCGGTTTCGGCGCCGGAAACCGGGGCGCGGTTTTCGGTGAGACAGCGGTGGACCAGGTTGGCGATGCCCTTGCCGACGAAGCTGTGGATTTCTTCCTGGCTGCGCGGCGGTTGTCCCAGTTCAGCCAACATCAGGTTGGCGGCGGCGGCCAAGTCGGCAATGGTGTCGAGCAGGGTGCCGTCGAGGTCGAAGAGCAGCGCGCGCGGTGCGAAACGCGGTGGATTCACGCGCCCGCCGCCGCCAGCCCGGCGCGCAGGCGTGCAATGATAGTGTCGTAGCGGTGCGGGTCTTCGCCGCGTCCCGCGCCGAAGAGCGCCGAACCGACGACGAAGGTATCGGCCCCGGCGCGGGCAATGGCGGCGATGTTGTCGGCTTTCACGCCGCCATCGACTTCGAGCAGGATGTCGCGCCCGCTTTCTCGCCGGCAGGCGTCGAGCCGCGCGCGCGCGGCGGTGAGTTTGGCGAGCGTCGCGGGAATGAACGCCTGCCCGCCGAAACCGGGGTTGACGCTCATCAGCAGGACGAGATCGAGCTTGTCCATGACGTGATCGAGGTAATGCAGGGGGGTGGCCGGGTTGAACACCAGTCCGGCCCTGGCGCCGCCGTCCCGGATCAGGGCGAGGCTGCGGTCGATGTGCTCGGAGGCTTCGGGATGGAAGGTGATGATGTCCGCGCCCGCCGCGATGAAGTCGCCAATGATCCGGTCGACCGGCTTCACCATCAGGTGTACGTCGATCGGCGCTTTCGTCAGGGGCCTGATCGCCTTGCACACCAGCGGGCCGACGGTGAGGTTGGGGACGTAGTGGTTGTCCATCACGTCGAAATGGATCCAGTCCGCGCCGGCGGCGATCACGTTTTCCACTTCCTCGCCAAGACGGGCGAAATCGGCGGAAAGCAAGCTGGGAGCGAGGCGGTACATGCGGGGAACTCCTGGGAACGGGATGCGGGAGGTTTGGGAACGGGCGTTCCGGTCTCAGAATTCAATCACTTGCCCGCGCGCGAGGCGCGTCGGACGCAGCCGCCCGCGCATGGCGCCGATTTGCTCCATGATGCGCTCGCCCAGTCCCGGCTTGAGGTGGCTGATGTATACCAGCGGTTCCCCCGACAGTTCGTTGAGCATGGTTTCCAACATGCTTGGGCACAAGTGGCGTGCAGCGATGGCGCGCGCGCGCATTTCTTCGGGGAAGGCCGTCTCCACGATCAGGTGGCGCAGGGCGGGCAGGGCGTTGATGGCGGCGATCAGTTCGGGGCAGTAGGTCGTGTCTCCCGAATAGACCAGTTGGGCGGCACCGCTGTCGATGCACCATGCCGCGCCGGGCACGGTGTGCCGGACGGGCAGGGCGGTGAATATTCGCCCGTTCACGCGCACCGATTCGCCGATCTTGACTGCTTGCAGGTGCAGATAAGGGCTGCGGCGATCGGGGATGGCGGTGAAGTCCGGCCACACGAGCCAGTTGAATACGTGCGCGCGCAGGATGTGCAGGGTTTCCGGCGTCGCGTAGACCGTGACCGTGTGGTGACCCATCTCGCCGATGGAATCGACCAGGAGCGGAATGGCGGTGATGTGGTCGAGGTGGGAATGACTGACAAAGACGCGGCTGACGCGGCGCAAGGCGTCGAAATCCAGATCGCCCACGCCGGTGCCGCAATCGACGAGCACATCATCATCGATAAGAAAAGACGATGTGCGCGAATCCTCGCCGCCTATTCCGCCTATTCCGCCGCTACAGCCAAGCACCGTCAGTTTCATGAACTTTCCGCCCGGCCCATGCCGAGTCATCGTTTCTCCCCGATTGTCCTGAAAGCTATCACCCGCGAAAATGGCGGGCGATGAAGGATGTCACGACATTGAAAGTTCTTTTCATTCAGGCGCGCAGGAAAAATTCCATCTTGACGCCGGCAACTTCGAGAATGTCATGGTTATTGAGTTTGTGCGCCTGGTCATCGAGTTTCTTGCCATTGACTTGCGGATGAATCGCGCCCTCGACATGCGTAATGAAATACCCCTGTTCGCGCCGCGTGATGACCGCGACCTGATATCCGGGCTTGCCCAGGGTCGTGACCGATTTGCTCAATTCGAGTTCTTGCCCGGCATTGGCGCCGCTCAGCACCTGGATGACGCCGAGGTTTTCCAGCAAATACCCGATCGACGAGGTTGGCATCGTCCCGCGCGCGGGCGGTGGCGCGGCCTGTGCCCGCGCGCGCGCCGGGGTGGCGGGCGAAGAGTCGGTCGGAGCCGCCGTCCCGATTTCGAATGGCCGCAATGATGCGCTATCGACCAATTCCGTGGCCGATACGCCCGGCGTGGAAGCGTCGACCAGATATTTGATGCGGTATTTGCCGAGTTCGATTACATCGTTGTTGCGCAACACATGCTTCTTGACTGGCTGTCCATTTACATAAGTACCGTTGGTACTGTTGAGATCCTCGAGGAAAGTATCGCTGAGGATACGGGTAATCGTGGCATGCTGGCCGCTGATGGAAAGATTGTCGATCTGGATGTCATTGTGCGGTTTGCGCCCGATCAAGGTGCGTTCCTTGGTGAGCACGATTTCCTTGAGTACCAGTCCGTCCATACTGAGAATCAACTTCGGCATTTCTCCACATCCATTCATGATTCGCGCTGCGCCACACATGCCGCGCACGGACGCAATGATGAGCCTAGGCGGCGAACCACGCAACAATGACGGAAATATTATCGCGTCCGCCGTTCGTCTTTGCCGCCTCGATCAGGTTTCCCGCGATTTCTTCCGCCCGGATCGAGGCGCCGAGCAGGGAAGCGATACGTTCTTCGCCGACCATGTCCGTCAGTCCGTCGGAGCACAGCAGCAGCCGGTCTCCCGCCCGCAGTTCGCAGACCCCCGTATCGGGATCCGCTTCGTCATGTACGCCCAGTCCGCGCGTGAGCAGTCCCCGGTAAGGGTGGTTTTGCGCCACATCCGCCGTGATCTTCCCCGCATCGACGAACTCCTGTACCACGGTGTGATCGCGCGACAGTTGCATGAGCGCACCGCCGCGCAACACATACAGCCGCGAATCGCCGATGTACACATATGTGAGTTCGTCCGGCCTGAGCAGAGCGCCGACGAAAGTCGACCCCATGACATCGACCCCTTCCATCTTGCAGGCCGCGTCGCGGATGGCGGTATTCGCATCAATGACGCTCGTGGCGAGCAGGGTGGCACGATCCATCTCCACTTCATCGGTTCCGCGTCCCCGCGACGCATCCATGCGCAGACAATCCAGGACATGGCTGACAGCCAGCGCCGAAGCCACGCCGCCCGCCTTGTGACCGCCCATTCCATCGGCCAGCAGCAGCCATCCCTGTTCAGCGTCGACCCACAGCGCATCTTCGTTGCGCTCCCGAACCAGTCCAATATCCGTGCGCGCAGCACATTCGAGCACGCCCCCCATCAACACCCCGCCGCTTTCCGGCATGATGCGACACCCCTGAGTCTGTTCTTCCAGACCTATCCTGAAGATTGAAAATAAAAACTCCGCCCGTATTCTAACTTGCCGCCAGGCTTCCCACGGGCCGCAATCGCGGGGCCACATTCAAAAGCCCGCAAAAATACCGCATGCGCTCCGGAAACTTCCGGGCAATGCAAGACCCGGAAAGGGAAAACGCATAACCCTTCCGGAGCGCGGAGGATTCTAACAGTTCCCGCGCACGCGGAACCCATCATTCATCCGCCGGTCTGATCCGGCAGGTATCGACATAAAGGTATCAACATAAAACAACCCCGCTTGCAGAGGAGAGACAACAAATGAAAATCGACTTGCGTTGCAATGGCGCTTCGTTGCGCGAGTATGTGATGCAACGGATGGGCGCGGCGATGGAGCGTTTTCGCGCCCACATCCGCTGGGCGCGGATCAAGGTGGCGGACGCGCAAGGCGGCGCGGACAAACGTTGCATCGTCCAGTTGCGCCTGTACAACTTGCCCGATGTAGTGTTCGCCATCACCCGTCTTGACGAGCGCGCCGCCATCGACGAAGCCGCGGCGCGCGCCGCCCGCGTATTGGCGCAACGGTTGCAGCGCGGATTCGGCGGACTTGTTCCGGCGCCTTCCGCGCTGACATGAAATGGCGGATGGTGTTATAGTCGGCGGCAAGGCGGCGCGGAGACAAGCCGGGCCGCTATCCGCCAATTGGACAATCGTTCAGGAACAAAGGAGAACTCTGAATGGAACACACTGAAATCCTGGGCCGCTCGCAGGCCTCCGCGCTGGCGACCAGCAAGGTCATTCGCAATACCTACGCCCTGCTGGCGATGACGTTGACCTTCTCCGCGCTGATGGCCGGAGTATCGATGGCCGCCGGGTTGCCATTCTTCAGCCCGCTGGTGTTTCTCGGCGGCTACTTCGCGCTGCTTTTCCTTACCGTGAAATGCCGCAACAGCGGCGCGGGCATCGTGTGCGTATTCGCGCTCACCGGTTTCATGGGCGCGACGCTGGGGCCGATCCTGTCGTACTACCTCGCCACGCCGCACGGTTCGATGCTGGTCATGCAGGCGCTGGGCGCGACCGCGTTCATCTTTTTCGCGCTGTCGGCCTATGCGCTCCATAGCCGCAAGGATTTTTCCTTCATGGGCGGCTTCCTCTTCGTCGGACTCATGGTCGCTTTCCTGGCTGGGCTGGGAGCGTTCTTCTTCGAGCTTCCGGCGCTGTCGCTGGCGGTATCGGCCGCCTTCGTCCTGCTTGCCTCGGGCCTCATCCTGTACCAGACCAGCGAAATCATCCACAACGGCGAAACCAACTACATCATGGCGACCGTCACCCTGTACGTGTCGATCTACAACCTTTTCATCAGCCTGCTGCACCTGCTGAGCGCATTCAGCGGCGACGACTGATACGCGGGTTACGCAATCTATGCGGCCTCGCGCCTCGTTGCCGCCCTGATTGCAAACCCCGCATGGGAGCGCCGCCGGGAGCACTGGCGGCGCTCCCGCTTTCCGCGCGCCGGAGGCGAAAACCCCGCGAACACGCGGGATTTCGGGCAAAAAGAAGCCCGGCCAAGAACGGTCGGGCTGGTGTGGTTGGTGGCGGAGCCCGGAACTGAACCCGCGTCCGCTTTCAGAGCCAGATAGTAACGCATTGGCTTTGCGGGCGCGATTTCGGCTATTTGTCCGTTTGATGGATCAGCGGGTTTCGCCCGCGAGCCGCAAGGCTTCATCGATGAGCGCCTGCGAAATGCGGTAGCCGTTGGCCTGCATCCGTTCCAATGCGGGCGCAATGCGTTCGAGCTTGCCGATTCGCTTGGCTTGCAGCAGCACACCCAGCACGCCGAACAGGGGCACGCCTTGGCGGATCGCGGTTTGGCGGCCACGGCGCTCGTCCATCAGCACGCCGCAGCCCAAGGCGTGCGCCAAGCTCAGGGCTTGCGCCTCGCCTTCGTCGAGGTGGCCGACCGCAGCAGCGTAGACGGCATCATCGCGGTCGGGATGCACCTGTGCGTGATCCTGAACGAAGGCGGCGATGGCGGCTGCACCCGGGCGCGAGCGATCTGCCGTGGTTTCATCCAGCACCTTTTTCGGTACATGGAGCACATCGAAAACGGCGACCAGCAGTTCCAGTTCACCGCACCCGGCCAGCGCAATCAGGGGGCCGGAGTCAGAAACGACGACAGGCCGACTCATTGCGCCGCATCGAAGGCAGCGAGTTCTTGCTCCAGCTCCGCCGGGTCGTGATCGACCACCGGGATGCCCTGCGCAGAGAGATGCGCCAGAAACTGCGGCAGGCTCATCCGAGCCAGCTTGGCGGCGCGCGCGGAGGTCATCTCGCCGCTCTTGAACAGGTTCACGGCCAACGCCGTGTGGACACCCGCCTCCAGCAGATCCTCCGTGAAGGGGACGCTGACGAACAGCGGCTGCCCGTACCGGGTGACGAGCGCAAGCCGACCTTCCTCGGCCTCACGGCTGAGGTCACCGGAGCGTTCGCGCAGTTCGCGGATGGTGAAGGTGTGCATGGGAGTCGCCTCGAATTGTTCCCCAATATTGGGTCACAAATCCGCATCCGCGTCAAGGATCGCGGTAGAGGCCAGCTTCCAGTGGATGTCCCTCAACAGGCTTCGATGTTCCGAATCAACTCCATAATGGTAAATTAGGAGCATAAATGGAACATCCCGCCGACACCCACGCCCAGCGCGTCCTTGATCTGGCCCGCCAGAAGTGGCTGCTGCGCGCCAGCGATCTGGACGCCATCGAAGCGCCCCGGGTCGTCCTGACGCGGCTGACCGCCGCTGGCCTGCTGGACAGGGTTGGGCGCGGCCTCTACCGCCTGCCGAACTATCCGGCCTCGGAGCACGAAGGCCTCGCGGTCGTGGCCGCCAAGGCACCGCAAGCCGTGTTCTGCCTGCTGACGGCGCTGCAATTCCACGGGCTGACCACGCAACTGCCGCATCAGGTCTGGATCGCCATGCCGCGTGGCAGCCACGCGCCCCGCATCGACTGGCCGCCGATCCGAATGGTGCAGATGACGGGCGACGCGCACGCGGCGGGCATCGAGGAACACCCGTGCGACGGCGCGACGCTGCGGGTCTACAGCGCGGCCAAGACGGTCGTGGACTGCTTCAAGCACCGCAACAAGATCGGTCTGGATGTGGCGATGGAGGCGCTGAAGGATGCGTGGCGGACACGCAAGGCATCGGCAGACGACCTGTGGCGCTACGCCAAGGTTTGCCGGGTCGTCAACGTGATGCGGCCCTATATGGAAGTGGTCGCCCATGAGTAATCGCGCGGCCTCGCAGCCATGAGCGTTCGCCCGCGCGCGTGACCGTCCGGTTGCGGTGATCGGTCGCGGCTTCCATGCGGATTTGCATGGAGACCTCGACGATGACCCAACGCTGTGCCTGCTGTGGCAAGCCCTTCGCGCCACGCCCCCAAGTTCCCGACCAAACCTACTGCTCCGCGCCCGACTGCCAGCGTACCCGCAAGCGCCAGTGGCAACGGGCCAAGCGCCACTCCGACCCGGACTACCGGAGCAATCAGCGCGCCGCGCAGCAGGCGTGGGCGCAGCGTCATCCCGACTACTGGCGCGACTACCGCGCCGCCAAGCCCGAGTACGAACAGCGCAACCGCGAGCAGCAGCGGGCGTGCGATCAGGCCCAGAACACCGATCTTGCAAAGATGGACGTGTGCGAGCTGCCGTCCGGCCTGTACCGCATCACGCGGCATCCGGCGTTTCCGAGGGAGAACGGCGCTTCGTGGGTCGTCGAGATCACGCCGGTGGCCGTGACGTGTCCGCGCAAGATGGACGTGTCAAGAGAGGACTTGATCGACACCCCAACGATCCGCCCGTAACTTCTCCCCCAAACGGGTTCTCGAACATTCTGCATGGCAACGCTTCCAACCGTGTGCGCAGCTTCCCTCAGGCGGCGGCGCAACCATTGAAAGGAATGGCAGACCCGACAACGTCAACCATCGAAGTGACCGGGTCTATGCAATCGAACGAATCACCTCCAAGCCCAACAGGCTCCGGGCCGGTGTACCGCGCCGCGCAGTACGTGCGCATGTCCACCGAGCACCAGCAGTATTCGACGGAGAACCAGGGCGACAAAATCCGCGAGTACGCCGCCCGGCGCAACATCGAGATCGTCCGCACCTACGCCGACGAGGGCAAGAGCGGGCTGCGCATCGATGGCAGGCAGGCGCTCCAGCAACTGATCTCGGACGTGCAGGCGGGCAAGGCCGACTTCCAGATCATCCTCGTCTACGACGTGAGCCGCTGGGGCCGGTTCCAAGACGCCGACGAGAGCGCCTACTACGAATACATCTGCCGTCGCGCCGGGATTCAGGTGGCCTACTGCGCCGAGCAGTTCGAGAACGACGGCTCGCCCGTGTCCACCATCGTCAAGGGCGTCAAGTGCGCGATGGCTGGCGAATACAGCCGCGAGCTGTCGGCGAAGGTGTTCGCTGGGCAGTGTCGCCTGATCGAGTTGGGGTTCCGGCAAGGCGGGCCAGCGGGCTACAGCCTGCGCCGCGTGCTGATCGACCAGTCCGGTTCGGTGAAGGGGCAGCTTTCGCGCGGCGAGCACAAGAGCCTGCAAACCGACCGCGTGATCCTGCAACCCGGCCCGGACGAGGAAGTCGCGGTCGTGAACCAGATCTACCGCTGGTTCGTCGAAGGCAACCTGCTCGAATCCGAGATCGCCGACCGGATCAATGCCAAGGGCATTCAGACCGACCTCGGGCGAGACTGGACGCGGGCCACGGTGCGCGAGGTACTGTCGAACGAGAAATACATCGGCAACAACGTCTACAACCGCCGATCCTTCAAGCTCAAGAAGGTGCGCGTGGTGAACCAGCCGGAGATGTGGATCAAGAAGGGAGAGTGCTTACTTAAATATAGATAATAAAGCTTGTTGAAGGCTGGAGAACTGGTTGGTTGTTGTGACGGCGTGCCAGATGCGCAAGGTCAGCTCGACCATGGATTCCTTGCGCGAGA